>NZ_JBSFRB010000048.1:0-64050 GCF_053589015.1 Streptomyces sp. NPDC003393
AGGGGCAGATCTTCGTCAAGGGCGAGGTCATCAAGACCGTCCCCGAGTCGAAGATCGTGGAGACCCTGATCGAGGAGGCCATGAAGATCGCCGAGCAGATGGAGGCCGACGGCGTGGCCTCCGGCGAGCCGGAGGTCTCGGTCGCGGGCTGAGCCGCGTACGCGGCCGTGGACCCGCGTCGTACGGCCGCGGGCCCTGTCGTCGTGACAGGGGTCTGACGGGTCACGCCCGTAACGGCCCCACAGGGCGAGTGCGTGCCTCGCGCCGTTCCCCGGGATGCTCACTCCTCCCGCGCTCGCCGCGTCGGGTCCTGCACCGGAGCGTCCTCCTGGACGGAGCCGGGGGCGGCCCGGTCCGGAGTGGCCGGACTGGTGAACGGCGACTGGGGAGGAGGCGGCGGACTCTGGTCGCCGGGAGCGCCCGCCCCCCTCGCCGGCAGTCGCAGTGCGAGCAGGGCCGCGTCGTCGCCGCTGGGCTTGATGCGCTCCAGCAGCGCGTCGCAGAAGTCGTCCACCGTCTTCCCGCTCAGCCGCCGGCCCAGCATGGACGCGTGGTGGCGGAGCCTGGCCATGCCCAGGTCGATGGGCCGGCCGCGGCTCTCCACCAGACCGTCGGTGTAGAGCAGCAGCGTGGACTCGGGCGGAAGGTACTCGTAGGCGTCCGGCCAGCTCAGGCCCAGGTGCAGAGTGGCGCTCATCCCGATCAGCGGGCCGTGCCCGGCGGTCAGGAACCGGGTGTCGCCGTCCCGGGTCACCAGCAGCGGCGGCGGATGCCCGGCGTTGACCCAGTTCAGCCGCCACGGGCCGCCCTCGGGACCCTCGATCCGCGCGAAGACGAGCGTGGCCATGGGCGCGTCACTGGTGTTCGTCACCGCCTCGTCCAGACGGCACATGATCAGGCTGGGGGGCTTCTGGTGGTCCCACGCCAGTGCGCGCAGCATGTTGCGCACCTCCGCCATGTGGGCGGCGGCCTGCAGATCGTGGCCGACCACGTCGCCGATCACCAGGGCCATCACCCCCTCGGCGAGCAGGAACGCGTCGTACCAGTCGCCGCCGATCTCCATCGTGCGCTGCGCGGGCAGATAGCGGGCCGCCATCCGCAGGTGGTCCACCTGCGGCAGCGGTGCCAGCAGTTGGCGCTGCATGGTCTCGGCGACGTTCCGCTGCTCCTGGTAGAGCCGGGCGTTGTCCAGCACCAGCCCCACCCGGCGGCCGATGTCGGCGAGCAGCCGGATCTCGGCCTCGGCCGGGGCGGGCGAGTCCCCGGCGCGCCCCACGGTCAGCATCCCGTAGCGGTTCCGGCGGGCGCACAGCGGGACCACCACAGCCGTGTGACCGCCGAGCCGTTCGAACAGCTTTCCGTGTGTCGCGGCGAGCGGGGCCTGCGGGTCCCGCAGTTGCCCGGGCGTCAGCAGCACGGGCTCGCCGGCCGCGATGACGCGCTTCACCGCCTCGCGGGAAGCGGACGACAGCAGCGGCAGCGCCGTCTCCAGTCGCCGGGCCCGGCGCGGATGCACGGGAGAGCGCACGGCGACCCGCTCCAGCGTCCCGGTCCGCTCGGAGCACAGGGCCACCGCCGCCCAGTCGCCCAGCCCCGGAACCAGCATCTGCAGCAGCCGGCGCATCCGCCCGGAGGCGTCCAGGGTGGACATCAGGACCGAGGAGACGTCCGCCAGCAGGTTCAGCCGGGCCGTCAGCGCCTCCAGAGCCGCGGTGTGGGCGGCGGCCTGCTCCTCCGCCGCGCGATACACACTGAAGTCGTTGAAGACGACCACCAGCCCGGCCCGGCGGCCCCGGAACAGCAGGGGAGTGGTCGACCAGATGATCGGCACGGTCGTGCCGTCGCCGCGCAGGAAGTACTCCTCGCTGCCCTGCTGCGTGGCCTCTTCGTCATCCTCGCGGACCGGCATCAGGCACTGCTCGCGCGGCACCCGGCCGCCGTCGAGGCGGCGGTGCAGCAGGTCGTGGGCGTCCTCGCCGAGCATCTGCTCCGCCGACCGGTCCAGCAGTCGCTCGGCCCAGGGATTGGCGTACGTGATGCGGCCCTCGTTGTCGATGGTGATGACACCGGTGCCCAGGTCGCGCAGGACCGCGAGGGGGAAGTCGGGGTCCAGTGCCGCGCTCGTCGCGCTCATGGGCCCGACCTCCTCGTCGTCCCGGACCGTCGTCCGGCGAGATGCCACCGTGATCACCACAATCCGCAGAGCCGCGCCTGACCGATCCCGCACCTGACAGACTGGTACCCAGACCGGCATGAATCGTGCATTTCAGGGCCTGTGGGCCCGGCATCCCCGGGGGCGGCGCCGCCCGGATTCCCCAGGTACAGTGCGGAGACCAGCGGAATCCCAGCATGAGGCCCCCACACGTGTTGACCCAGACCACCTCACGGGTGCTCGAACCGAGCGACCTGGACGCGGCGCTCGCCGTCCTCGATCGCGAGCCGGTCGCGAACGCCTTCGTGCTGTCCCGGGTCCAGGTCGCCGGTCTCGACCCCTGGCGGCTCGGCGGCGAGATGTGGGGCTGGTACGAGGACGGCCTGCTGACGTCCCTGTGCTACGCGGGCGCCAACCTCGTCCCGCTCTGCGCCACCCCGCGCGCCGTACGCGCCTTCGCCGACCGCGCCCGGCGCGCCGGCCGCCGCTGCTCGTCCATCGTCGGCCCCGCCGAACCCACCACCCAGCTGTGGCGGCTGCTCGAACCCAGTTGGGGTCCCGCCCGCGAGGTGCGCGCCCACCAGCCGCTCATGGTCACCGACCGCATGCCGGCCGACATCGCCCCGGACCCCTTCGTCCGCCGCGTCCGCAAGGACGAGATGGAGACGATCATGCCGGCCTGCGTGGCGATGTTCACCGAGGAGGTCGGCGTCTCGCCGCTCGCCGGTGACGGCGGACTGCTCTACCAGGCCCGGGTCGCCGAACTCGTCGGCTCCGGCCGCGCGTTCGCCCGCCTCGACGAGCACGGCAGGGTCATGTTCAAGGCGGAGATCGGCGCGGCGACCGACCGGGCCTGCCAGATCCAGGGTGTCTGGGTCGCCCCGGAGTACCGGGGGCAAGGCCTCGCGGCCCCCGGCATGGCGGCGGTGCTGCGCTACGCCCTGGCCGACGTCGCCCCGGTGGTCAGCCTGTACGTCAACGACTTCAACACGGCGGCCCGGCGGACCTACCAGCGCGTGGGCTTCCAGGAGGTCGGGGCGTTCACGAGCGTGCTGTTCTGAACCGGGGCGGCCCGTCCCCGCCGTGGGCGAGGGCCCCGGTGCCGGCTGATCCGGCCGGGCGCCGTCGCGCTGTTCTGGGGCCGGTGCGAGCCGGGTAGTCTCCCCGGCATGGTGCACTTTCCCGGTCACGGCCTCCACCGCCCCGACGACGTCGTGATCGGACCGCTCGACCTCCCGGCCCGTGTCGACGAGGCGCTCGCCGTGCAGGCCGTCGCCTTCGGACTCGGCCCCGACGAGGTCGCCGTACGCCGGCAGATCGTGCTGCGCCACATGGCCTGCCCGGGCGCCCGCGCGCTGGGCGCCACCACCGCCGACGGGCGGCTCGCCGGGTTCGTCTACGGCATGCCCAACGACCGCACCCACTGGTGGTCCACCGTCGTCGAGCCGTACCTGCGCGCCCACGGCCACGCGGACTGGCTCGACGACTCCTTCGTCATCACCGAACTGCACGTCCACCCCCGGTACCAGAACCGCGGCATCGGGCGCGCTCTGATCACCGCCATCACCGACACCGCCGACGAGCCCCGTTCGATCCTCTCCGCGATCGACACCGACAGCCCGGCCCGCGGCCTCTACCACTCCCTCGGCTACACGGACCTGGCCCGGCAGGTCTACTTCCCCAGCGCGCCGAAGCCCTACGCCGTGATGGGCGCCCCGCTGCCGCTGCGCCGCCGGACGGGCGCCGGCGGTTAGGTCCTGTCGCGACCGGACCGAAACGGATTTCCACCGCCGCAGCCCACCCGGCTAACCTCCTAGCCATCACCTTCCCCCACTCAGGGCGCCGCTCGAGCGGGGGACCCGCATCCGGCAGGAGTACGAGAACGATGGCGAACGCACCGGTCCAGCGCATGTCCCAGTTGATGGCGAAGACGCTGCGCGACGACCCGGCGGACGCCGAGGTCCTCAGCCACAAGCTGCTGGTCCGCGCCGGGTACGTCCGCCGCACCGCCGCGGGCGTCTGGAGCTGGCTGCCGCTGGGCAAGAAGGTCCTCGCGAACGTCGAGCGGATCGTCCGCGAGGAGATGGACGCGATCGGCGCTCAGGAGGTGCTGCTGCCGGCCCTGCTGCCCCGGGAGCCCTACGAGGCGACCGGCCGCTGGGACGAGTACGGCGGCGAGCTGTTCCGCCTGAAGGACCGCAAGGGCGGCGACTACCTCCTCGGCCCCACCCACGAGGAGATCTTCACCCTGCTGGTGAAGGACCAGGCGTCCTCCTACAAGGACCTGCCGGTCATCCTCTACCAGATCCAGAGCAAGTACCGGGACGAGGCCCGGCCGCGCGCCGGCATCCTGCGCGGCCGGGAGTTCCTGATGAAGGACTCCTACTCCTTCGACCTCGCCGACGAAGGCCTCGCCGAGTCCTACGCCCTGCACCGCCAGGCCTACCAGCGCATCTTCGCGCGTCTTGGCCTGGACTACCGCATCGTCGCGGCCACGGCGGGCGCGATGGGCGGCTCGAAGTCCGAGGAGTTCCTCGCCCCCGCAGAGGCCGGTGAGGACGTTTTCGCCGACTGTCCCAACGGCGACTTCGCCGCCAACACCGAGGCGATCACGTACGAGGTGAAGCCCGTCGACGCCTCCGGCGTGCCCGCCGCCGAGGACATCCCGACCCCCGACACCCCCACCATCGAGACGCTGGCCGCCTCCCTCGGCGTCCCCGCCTCCGCGACCCTGAAGAACCTCCTGGTCAAGGTGGACGACGAGATCGTCGCCGTCGGCGTGCCCGGCGACCGCGAGGTCGACATGGGCAAGCTCGAGGCGCACTTCGCCCCGGCCGTGGTCGAGATGGTCACCGAGGAGGACTTCGCCGGCCGCGCCGACCTGGTCCGCGGGTACGTCGGCCCGCAGGGCCTGGCCAAGGTGAAGTACGTGGCCGACCCGCGCGTCGCGCCGGGCACCGCGTGGATCACCGGCGCCAACAAGGAGCACACGCACGCGAAGAACGTGGTCGCCGGGCGTGACTTCGAGGTCGACGAGTACGTGGACGTCGTGGTCGTGCAGGACGGCGACCCCTGCCCGAAGTGCGGCACCGGCCTCAAGCTGGACCGCGCCATCGAGATCGGCCACATCTTCCAGCTCGGCCGCAAGTACACCGACGCCCTCAAGCTCGACGTCCTCGGCCAGAACGGCAAGCCCGTCCGGGTCACCATGGGCTCCTACGGCATCGGCGTCTCCCGCGCGGTCGCCGCCCTCGCCGAGCAGCACGCGGACGAGCACGGCCTGGTCTGGCCCAAGGAGGTCGCCCCGGCCGACGTGCACGTGGTCGCCGCCGGCAAGGCCCTGCAGACCGAGCTGGCGCTCGAGGTGTCGCAGAAGCTGGCCGCCGCCGGTGTCCGCGTCCTCGTCGACGACCGCGCCGGTGTCTCCCCGGGCGTGAAGTTCACCGACGCCGAGCTGATCGGCGTCCCGCAGATCCTGGTGGCCGGCCGGCGCTCGGGCGAGGGCGTCGTGGAACTGAAGGACCGCCGCACCGGCGCACGCGAGGAACTCCCGGTGGCCGAGGCCATCGCCCGCCTCACCGCCTGACGCCTCGGTCGCGTCGGGCGACCGGTGTCGCCGCGGGCAGGCCCCGCGGCGACACCGGCCCCGGACTCACAGCCAGGACGCGAACTCCAGCAGCAGTTCCGCGTCCTTCCGGCGACCCACCCGGCGGGCCCGCACCCCCGACTCCACCGCCCGGAACAGGGTCCATCCCCGCAGCCGGTCCCGGTCGACCTCCAGGGACTCCGCCAGGCGCTTGATCCGGCGCCGGGTGGTGGCCGGCCCGGACGGCGAGGCGATCAGGTCCTCCACCCGGTCGCGGACCAGCCGGGCCAGGTCGAAGGCGGACTCGCCGACCACCGGATCGGGACCCACGGCCAGCCACGGCATCCGGTCGCCGGCCAGCACCTTGCTCTGCCGGAACGTGCCGTGCAGCAGCAGCCGCTCGGGCGGCGCGGCCAGCAACTCCTCACGGGCCGCGAGCGCCGCGTCGACCAGTGGTGCGGCCTCGTCGCCCGGTCGCACGCTCGTCCGCATCGCCCGGGCCTGCCGCCCGGTGCGCTCCTCGACCGTCTCGAAGGGGTGCGCCTGCTCCCCCGTTGGGGGCGCCACCCACAGCCTGCGGAGCGTGCCCGCCGCTTCCAGCAGCGCCCGCGACTCCGGCAGCGACCGGACGGAGACGTCCGGGTGCAGCCGCTCCAGCAGCAGCGCCCCTTCGCCCAGGTCCGCCGCCAGAAGCTGCACCACGCCCCGGCCGCCCCAATGCTCCAAGGCGGCCCGCTCGCTCTCCGGGCGGAACCGGGGCGGAGCCAGCTTCAGCACCGCGGGCGTCCCGTCCGCCCTGCGGACCAGGACCACCAGACTGCTGCGCCCGCCGGGCACCTGCACCCGCTCGGCGGTCAACTCGCCGGCCGCGACGGCCTGCCCCGCGATCCCGGGCAGCTTCTCCAGCCAGTCGTCACCGTCCGGCGCCGTCTCACCGAGCGCCCGCACCAGCCGCTGCGGCGGTTCGAGAACCATGCGCGAGTCGTTCCTTCCTGGACCGCCGTCCGCCACGCGTGCGCGCGGGAACGCGTCTCCTTGTCGCCGTGCGCCGGGGCGCCTCCTGCATCGCCTGCGTGCGCCGCCCGCCCGTCTCACCGCGCCGGGGTCGCCGACGGGCTGCCGGACGACGCCGAACCGGCCCCCGCCCGTTCGGCGAGACCAGGGAAGGCTACGCTCCCACCGCGCCAGCGCACCGCCCGGACCGCCGCCTCCCGCAGCGCCCCGGCGGCCTCGCGCCGCCGCTCGCCGTCGCAGGCCCGCACCAGGTCGGAGTAGACCCCGGCCACCCGGTCCTCCAGCTCGGCGGCGAACCGGACCGCCGCGGCCGAGTCCGGCACCGGGAACGGCAGCGCGTAACCGGCCGCCGCGGCCACCGGCCGGGCGCCCAGGTCCCGGACCTCGCGCACCAGCGCGTCCCGCCGCGCCCGGTGGGCGTCGTACGCCGCCCGGGCGTCCGCGCGCCGCTGCCTGCCGATCCGGCCGCCGACCACGCCGTAGCTGTACACGGCCGCGTGCTCCGCGGCCAGCGCCGCCTGGAGTGCCTCGACCTGCTGTTGCGTCGCCGCGCTCACTCGTCCCGGTTCCCGTCGTCCTCGTTCGTCAGCAGATACGCGTGCACCGCCCCGGCCGCCGCCACCGAGGCCAGCAGCCGCGCCAGCTCGCCCGGCACGTCCAGCAGCGCCGCCGTCCGCCGATCGGCCAACGACCGCTCGGCGGCGGCGAGTTCGGTGAGGGCGTCCCGCGGCTTCGCGGGCACGGCGGACGACGACGCGGGAGTGGCGGAAGGCCCGGAGGACCCCTCCGCTCCGGCCGCCGCCTCGATCCCCTGCGTCCCGGAGGGCCCCGGCGAGGACGTGCCCGCCGTGGACGACGCGGTGGGCGGCCGAGTGGCCGACTCCGGCCCGGCCCCGCCGAAGGCGGCCACGTGCCGCACCACCTCCGCCCGCAGCGGCAGCAGCCGCCGCGCGAGGGCCGGATGAGCGGCGAGCACGGCGTCGTACCGCCGCACCAGCCCGTCGCTGTCGCGGGCCGCGCCCGCCCGGACCCGGTCCGCGGGCGACGGACCGCTGTCCGCCCCGCCGGAGTCGTCGCCCCCGGCGGAGCAGCCCGCGAGGGCTCCGGCGGAGCAGCCCACGAGCAGGGCGCCGCCCGCCGCCGAGGCGAGCAGGCTCCTTCTGCGCGGCCCGGCGGCGGCGCGCGGGAGTGAGGGGAACGGCACGGCAGACGTCCTCAGGTCGTACGGAACGGACCGGGAAGGGCAGGTGGGACCGTCGCACGGCCCCTTGCCCGTGATCACCGTACCCGCGCGCCCCGCGGGCGGGACTCAGCGGCACCACCCCTGGCCAGGTGGACGGCAACACCCCCTGGAACCCGATACCCTTTGACCAGACACGCGACCATCCCACAACAGCACACGCGGCCGAGGAGTCACCCGGATGAGCACCACCCAGAGCGAGAGGCTGCGAGAACTGCTGGAACCGCTCGTCGCATCCCAGGGCCTGGATCTCGAAGAGATCGCCGTGGACTCCGTCGGACGCAAGCGAGTGCTGCGCGTCGTCGTCGACTCCGACACCGGAGCCGACCTGGACCAGATCGCCGATGTGAGCCGCGCGCTCTCGGCGAAGCTCGACGACGCGGACGCGATGGGCGAGGGGGAGTACACCCTCGAGGTCGGCACCCCGGGCGCGGAGCGCCTCCTCACCGAACACCGGCACTACCTGCGCGCCACCGGCCGGCTGGTGAAGTTCCAGCTGGCCGAGGGCGGCGAGCTGGTGGCCAGGATCCTGAAGGTCGACGACGAAGGCCTCGACCTCGAAGTGCCCGGTGTCAAGGGCCGCAAGGCCACCACCCGCAGACTCGGCTTCCCGGACGTGACCAGGGCGCGCGTGCAGGTCGAGTTCAACCGCAAGGACAAGAAGGACATGAAGGAAGAGGAGGAGGCGTAGCCGTGGACATCGACATGAGCGCCCTGCGGGGCTTGGTCCGGGAGAAGGAGATCTCCTTCGACCTGCTCGTCGAGGCGATCGAGTCGGCCCTCCTCATCGCCTACCACCGCACCGAGGGAAGCCGCCGCCACGCGCGCGTGGAGCTCAACCGGGACACCGGGCATGTGACCGTGTGGGCGAAGGAGGACCCCGAGGACCTCGAGGAGGGGCAGGAGCCCCGGGAGTTCGACGACACCCCGTCCGGTTTCGGCCGCATCGCCGCCACCACCGCCAAGCAGGTCATCCTGCAGCGGCTGCGCGACGCCGAGGACGACGCGACGCTCGGTGAGTACGCCGGGCGCGAGGGTGACATCGTCACCGGAGTGGTCCAGCAGGGCCGTGACCCGAAGAACGTGCTCGTCGACATCGGCAAGCTGGAGGCCATCCTGCCGGTGCAGGAGCAGGTTCCCGGCGAGACGTACCCGCACGGCATGCGCCTGCGGTCGTATGTCGTCCGGGTGGCCAAGGGCGTGCGCGGCCCCTCGGTGACGCTCTCGCGGACGCACCCCAACCTGGTGAAGAAGCTCTTCGCCCTGGAGGTGCCGGAGATCGCGGACGGCTCCGTGGAGATCGCCGCGATCGCCCGTGAGGCCGGTCACCGCACGAAGATCGCCGTGCGCTCGACCCGTTCCGGCCTGAACGCCAAGGGCGCCTGCATCGGCCCCATGGGCGGCCGGGTGCGCAACGTCATGGGCGAGCTGAACGGAGAGAAGATCGACATCGTCGACTGGTCGGACGACCCGGCCGAGATGGTGGCGAACGCGCTGTCCCCGGCCCGGGTCTCCAAGGTGGAGGTCGTGGACATGGCGGCCCGGTCGGCCCGGGTGACCGTGCCCGACTACCAGCTGTCGCTGGCGATCGGCAAGGAGGGTCAGAACGCCCGCCTCGCGGCCCGGCTCACCGGCTGGCGCATCGACATCCGGCCCGACACGGAGCAGGCCGCCGAGTAGCCGGCGGGCCGGAACCACCGGGCCGCAGCGGCCGGAACCGCCGAGCGGGCACGCCGGACGGGTCGATCGACCTGTGCGGTCCGGGAATAGATCCGGACCGCACAGTGCTCTCACCGTCACAACAACAACCGTTCGATTCCTGCCCCAAAGGGGTGAGGTGCGTACGGGGAGGTAGACTTAGCAGTGTCTGGCCGGACCGATGCCCGAGCATGCCCTGAACGCACCTGTGTGGGGTGCCGGGAACGAGCGGCCAAGACGGATCTGCTGCGCATCGTGGCGATCGAGGACGCGTGCGTCCCTGATCCTCGCGGTACGCTGCCCGGCCGGGGTGCGTATGTACACCCCGCCCTGGTCTGTCTCGATCAGGCGGTGCGTCGCCGGGCGTTCACGCGGGCGCTGCGCGCCCCGGGAGCGCTCGACACAAAGGCGTTGCGCCGGTACGTCGAGCGGGCAACAGTTGCCGAGCAGGCAACACGGTAGGAAAGACGTGTCGTACGGAACCCCGTGCGGCCTGGTACCTCGCGAGTCGAAAGCAGGTCGAGATTGCGATGAGCACTCGATGAGTACGCGATGAGTACGCCCATGAACTAGCGACGGTCCGGCCGCAACCCGGACCTCAAAGGAGCGAAGTGGCTAAGGTCCGGGTCTACGAACTCGCCAAGGAGTTCGGTGTGGAGAGCAAGGTCGTCATGGCCAAGCTCCAGGAACTCGGTGAATTCGTCCGATCGGCGTCCTCGACGATCGAGGCGCCTGTAGTACGCAAACTGACTGACGCCTTCCAGCAGGGCAACGGTGGCGGCAGGTCCGCCGCGAAGCCGGGTGCCCCCAGGAAGGCCGCCCCCAGGCCCGCCGCGCCGAGCCCGGCGCAGGCCGGGGGTACCCCCCAGGGCGCCAAGCCGACGGGGGAGCGTCCGGCTGCCCCGAAGCCGCCGGCCGCGCCCAAGCCCGCCGCGGCGCAGCCGTCCGCGGCTCCCTCCGCGCCGGCCCCGGGCCCGCGTCCGGTGCCGGGCCCCAAGCCCGCGCCGCGTCCGGCCCCGGCGACGCCGACCACCCCGGAGTTCACCGCTCCGCCGTCGGCTCCGTCCCCGGCCGCCGCTCAGGGTCCGCGGCCCGGTGCCCGTCCCGGTGCCCCCAGGCCCGGTGGCGGCCGCCCCGGCGGCCAGGGCCAGGCGGCCCGTCCCGGCCAGGGCGCCCCGCGTTCGGGCCAGGGCGCGCGTCCCGGTGCCCGTCCGGCCGGTCCGCGCCCGGGCAACAACCCCTTCACCTCCGGTGGCTCCACCGGCATGGCGCGCCCGCAGGCGCCCCGTCCGCAGGGCTCGCGGCCCGGTGGTCCCGGCGCCGGTCCCCGTCCGCAGGCGCCCGGCGCCCAGGGCGGCGGTCCGCGTCCGCAGGCTCCGGGCGGTCAGCGCCCGACTCCGGGCTCGATGCCCCGTCCGCAGGGTGGCCCGCGTCCCGGCCCGGCCGGTCCGCGTCCCAACCCCGGCATGATGCCGCAGCGTCCCGCTGCCGGCCCGCGTCCCGGCCCCGGTGGCGGCCGAGGCCCGGCCGGAGGCGGCCGGCCCGGCGGTGGCGGTCGTCCGGGCGGTGGCGGCGGCTTCGCCGGCCGTCCCGGTGGTGGCGGCGGTCGTCCGGGCGGTGGCGGCGGCTTCGCCGGCCGTCCCGGTGGCGGCGGCCCCGGTGGCTTCGGTGGCGGCGGTGGCCGTCCCGGCTTCGGCGGTCGTCCGGGTGGTCCCGGTGGCCGTGGTGGCACGCAGGGCGCCTTCGGCCGTCCCGGCGGTCCGGCCCGGCGTGGCCGCAAGTCGAAGCGGCAGCGCCGTCAGGAGTACGAGGCCATGCAGGCCCCGTCGGTCGGCGGCGTGATGCTGCCTCGCGGCAACGGCGAGACCATTCGCCTGTCGCGCGGTGCGTCGCTCACCGACTTCGCGGAGAAGATCAACGCCAACCCGGCGTCGCTCGTCGCGGTCATGATGAACCTGGGCGAGATGGTCACGGCCACGCAGTCCGTCTCCGACGAGACGCTCCAGCTCCTGGCCGGCGAGATGAACTACACCGTTCAGATCGTCAGCCCGGAGGAGGAGGACCGCGAGCTGCTGGAGTCCTTCGACATCGAGTTCGGCGAGGACGAGGGCACCGAGGAGGACCTGGTCGTCCGTCCGCCGGTGGTGACCGTCATGGGTCACGTCGACCACGGTAAGACCCGACTGCTCGACGCGATCCGCAAGACGAACGTCATCGCGGGCGAGGCCGGCGGCATCACCCAGCACATCGGTGCCTACCAGGTCGCGACCGAGGTCAACGGCGAGGGCCGGGCGATCACCTTCATCGACACCCCGGGTCACGAGGCGTTCACCGCCATGCGTGCCCGCGGTGCGAAGTCGACGGACATCGCCATCCTGGTCGTCGCGGCCAACGACGGCGTCATGCCGCAGACGGTCGAGGCGCTGAACCACGCCAAGGCGGCCGACGTGCCGATCGTGGTCGCGGTCAACAAGATCGACGTCGAGGGCGCGGACCCGACCAAGGTGCGCGGTCAGCTGACCGAGTACGGCCTGGTGGCCGAGGAGTACGGCGGCGACACCATGTTCGTCGACATCTCCGCCAAGCAGGGTCTGCACATCGACAGCCTTCTGGAGGCCGTCGTCCTCACCGCGGACGCGGCGCTGGACCTGCGTGCGAACCCCAACCAGGACGCACAGGGCATCGCGATCGAGTCCCGTCTGGACCGCGGCCGTGGTGCCGTGTCCACGGTCCTCGTCCAGCGCGGCACGCTCCGCGTGGGCGACACCATGGTCGTCGGCGACGCCTACGGCCGAGTCCGCGCCATGCTCGACGACAACGGCAACAACGTCGCCGAGGCGGGCCCGTCGACGCCGGTCCAGGTCCTGGGCCTGACCAACGTCCCGGGTGCGGGCGACAACTTCCTCGTGGTCGAGGAGGACCGTACGGCCCGCCAGATCGCGGAGAAGCGCGCCGCCCGCGAGCGGAACGCCGCGTTCGCCAAGCGCACGCGCCGCGTGTCGCTGGAGGACCTGGACAAGGTGCTGAAGGCCGGCGAGGTCCAGCAGCTGAACCTGATCATCAAGGGCGACGCTTCCGGTTCGGTCGAGGCGCTGGAGTCCTCGCTGCTCCAGCTGGACGTCGGCGAAGAGGTCGACATCCGCGTCCTGCACCGCGGCGTCGGTGCGGTCACGGAGTCCGACATCGACCTGGCCATGGGCTCCGACGCCATCGTGATCGGCTTCAACGTGCGCGCCGCCGGGCGGGCACAGCAGATGGCCGAGCGCGAGGGTGTGGACGTCCGCTACTACTCGGTCATCTACCAGGCGATCGAGGAGATCGAGGCGGCCCTCAAGGGCATGCTCAAGCCGGAGTTCGAGGAGGTCGAGCTCGGTACGGCGGAGATCCGCGAGGTCTTCAAGTCGTCCAAGCTGGGCAACATCGCGGGTGTCATCATCCGCTCCGGCGAGGTCAGGCGGAACACCAAGGCCCGACTGCTGCGCGACGGCAAGGTCGTCGCGGAGAACCTCACCATCGAGGGCCTGCGTCGCTTCAAGGACGACGTCACCGAGATCCGCGAAGGGTTCGAGGGCGGTATCAACCTCGGCAACTTCAACGACATCAAGGTCGACGACGTCATCGCGACGTACGAGATGCGCGAGAAGCCGCGGGCGTGACGCCCCGGTACCGGCCGGCCGGCGGAACCCTTCCGCCGGCCGGTCGGCCGTTGCCGGGGCGCACCCCCGGCAACGGCCGCGGCGCCGAAACCCTGTCGAGCCTCCGGCAGGTAGGCGGTACCGTTTCTTGATGTCCCCGGCCGCACGGCTGAAGGGGCCATCGATCCCGTACCGGCGGGTGAACCGGTTGCACACATGTACGTGGGGACTCTGTCCTTCGACCTGCTCCTCGGCGACGTCCACTCGCTGAAGGAGAAGCGTTCCGTCGTCCGCCCGATCGTCGCCGAGCTCCAGCGCAGGTACGCGGTGAGCGCGGCGGAGGTGGACCACATGGACCTCTACCGGCGAGCGATCATCGGTCTCGCCGCGGTCTCCGGCGACGCGGCGCACCTCACAGACGTACTCGACCGATGCGAACGGCTGGTCGCCGGCCGCCCCGAGGTGGAGCTGCTGTCCGTCAGGCGGCGCTTCCACGGCGAGGACGACTGACCACCGACGACCAGACCACAGCACGATGACAGGAAAGAACGGGAGACGGACCAGTGGCCGACAACGCGCGGGCGAAAAGGCTGGCGGACCTCATCCGAGAGGTGGTGGCCCAGAAGCTGCAGCGCGGGATCAAGGACCCGCGGCTCGGCTCGCACGTCACCATCACGGACACCCGGGTCACGGGTGACCTGCGGGAGGCGACCGTCTTCTACACGGTCTACGGCGACGACGAGGAGCGCAAGGCCGCCGCCGCCGGCCTGGAGAGCGCCAAGGGCATCCTGCGCTCCGAGGTCGGCCGGGCCGCCGGAGTGAAGTTCACCCCGACCCTCACCTTCGTCGCGGACGCTCTGCCGGACACCGCCCGGACCATCGAGGACCTCCTCGACAAGGCCCGGCAGTCCGACGCCAAGGTGCGCGAGGCGTCCGCGGGCGCCTCGTACGCCGGGGGAGCCGACCCCTACCGGAAGCCGGGCTCCGAGGACGACACCGACGAGACGGACGACACCACCGCATGACCAGCAAGCCCACCCCGCCCGACGGCCTCGTCATCGTCGACAAGCCGTCGGGCTTCACTTCGCACGACGTCGTCGCCAAGATGCGCGGGATCGCGGGGACCCGCCGCGTCGGCCACGCCGGCACCCTCGACCCGATGGCGACCGGCGTGCTCGTCCTCGGAGTGGAGAAGGCCACCAAGCTCCTCGGCCACCTCGCGCTGACCGAGAAGGAGTACCTCGGCACCGTCCGGCTCGGCCAGAACACGGTCACCGACGACGCCGAGGGGGAGATCACCTCCTCCGTCGACGCCTCCAAGGTCACCCGGGAGGCCGTCGACACCGCCATCGCCAAGCTGACCGGCGACATCATGCAGGTGCCGTCCCGGGTCAGCGCCATCAAGATCAACGGTGTGCGGTCGTACAAGCGGGCCAGGGAGGGCGAGGAGTTCGACATCCCGGCCCGCCCGGTGACGGTCTCGTCGTTCACGGTGTACGACGTCCGCGACGCCGTGGCCGAGGACGGCACCCCCGTGCTCGACCTCGTCGTGTCGGTGGTCTGCTCCTCCGGCACCTACATCCGCGCCCTCGCCCGCGATCTGGGCGCCGACCTCGGCGTCGGCGGCCACCTCACCGCGCTGCGCCGCACCCGCGTCGGACCGTACAAGCTGGACGCCGCGAAGACGCTGGACCAGCTCCAGCAGGAGCTGACCGTCATGCCGATCGCCGAGGCCGCCGCGGCCGCCTTCCCGCGCTGGGACGTCGACGCCCGGCGGGCCAAGCTCCTCACCAACGGCGTACGGCTGGACATGCCGCAGGAGTACGCGGACGCCGGCGCCGTGGCCGTGTTCGGTCCCGAGGGCCGTTTCCTCGCGCTCGTGGAGGAGCACCGGGGCAAGGCCAAGAGCCTGGCCGTCTTCGGCTGACGTACCGAGTGGGCTCTGCCCGTGGAGCGGCGGACACGGGTGTTCCAAGCCGCCGCTCCACGGTCCCCCCTCGGTTCCCCCACCCCTAGGGTGTGTCCAGCCGGCCCCGGCTATTCACCCGACCGTGCGGGCGCTCGGAGTGAACCGAGGGAGTGCGAGGGGGCGCGTTCGCCTCGCGATCTTTCCCGCCGATCTTCCGGTGCCTACCGTCGAACCGGTGCCCACCGTCCAGGAGGAGGGCACAGCCGGACCAGGGCACGGGCGGGGAGGTCGGACCATGGCGGCGCGGATGCCCGATGACGGTAACGGGCGGCACCTCGCGGCCCGCGCGGCCCACGGCGGTGGGGAGCCGGCGGCCACCAGGGCACAGCGGGACGGCTCCGCAGCCCGTGACCGCCTCCCGGACGCCTCCCTGGTCCGGGTGCGCGACCCGGCGGGGCGGCCCCGGGGCACCGGCTTCGCCGCCGACCACCACGGCACGGTGATCACCAGCCACGAGGCCGTCGACGGACTCGCCCATCTCGTGCTCCACGCCGCGGGGGCCGGCGGAAGGTCCTGCGTGGTGACCGCCGCCGACGTGACCCCCCTTCCCGAGCTGGGCCTGGCACTCGTCCGGACCGAGGGCCTCGGCCTGGAGTCGCTGCCCGTCACCGTTCGGGACGGCGTCGCCACCGGCGCGTACGTCCGGATCGCGGCCGGCGGCTGGCGCGAGGCCCGGGTGCTGGGCACGGCCCCGGTGACGTACCCGGCCGCGGGCCGCTCCCATCTGCTGGACGGCGCACTGGACCTGGCCATCGGCACGGCGGGTCGGGACGCGCTCCGGCCGGGCGGCGGGGCGGCCGGGGGACCGGTGCTAGACCCGGCGACCGGCACCGTCGTCGCCGTCCTCGGCACGGCACTGCGAAGCGGCCACCGCGACACCGGCTTCGCGGTGCCCCTGCGTCCACGAGCCCTCGGCCCCGCTTGGACGGAGGGGGACGGCGCGGTCGGCCACCCGCTCGCCGATCTGCTCGCCCGCAACGCCGCCACGGTCCCCGCCTACGGCCCCGACCTCAACCTGGCGGGCGTACTCGAACTCACGGCCACCTCGGTGGGCCAGGACGGCCCCCACGGAGCCCTCGCGGACCATGCCCCGTCACCGGCTCCCTCCCGGAGCGACATCGGACTGCATCAGCTCACCACCGCGCCCGGCCGCACCGGGTCGGCGGCCGGGGACCGGTCGGCTCCCGTCACCGAGGCGATCCGGCAGCGGGCGCCCCGCTGGGCTGCCCCCTCCTCACCCCCCGGCCATGCCGTGTCCTCGTCCGACACGCCCGCGGACCCCCGTCCCACCCGGGCGACGGCTCCGGGCCCGGCGGCCGCCGCCCCGGGCCTCGGCGAGCCGACGGACCCCCCACCGGCGCCCGTGCGGCCGCCTGCAGCCGGCGGGGCCGCGCCACCCGCGCCACCTGTCTCGGCGACACCTGCGGCGTCATCGGCCCCACCCGCTTCCACGTCGGCCGGTCCGTCCCTACGGCCCGTCGAACGATCGGTCGTCGTCCGCGAGTGGGGCGCGTTCGGCGAGAGCCCGGCGCTCGTGCTCGGACTCGTCGGCGCGCCCGGCAGCGGCCGTACGACCGAACTCGAGGCGCACGCCGGGCGCAGGGCCCGCGGGGACGCGCCCGCGCCCACGATCTGGCTGCGCGGGGCCGATCTGGACGGCGCCGATGTCTCGATCGCCGACGCGGCGGGCCGGGCGCTGGACCGTGCGGCACGGATCGTCGCCGCGGCCCGGGCGCCCCTGCCGACCCAGCTCACCGACCTCACCCCGGAGCGCGTCGCGCGTCTCGCCCGCGCCCACGGCCGGCCGCTGCTGCTCCTCCTCGACGGCCCCGAGGAGATGCCCTCGGACCTGGCCCACCGGCTCGCCGAGTGGACCGAGGGGACCGCGCGATGGCTGCGCGGCACGGGAGCGCGGCTGGTGGTGGCCTGCCGCGAGGAGTACTGGGAGGGCGCCGGGGCGCACTTCCCACCGGACCTGCTCCACATCCCCCTCGCGCCCGGCACCGCCGGCGGACCCCCCGGCGCCGCTCCGGCCGGTCATGGCCCCGACGCCGCCCCCGGCCGCCCGCCCTGCCTGCGCCTCGGCGACCTCACCTCCGACGAGGCCCATGAGGCCCGTGACCGGTACGGCGTCCCGGACGGCGCGCTCGTCGACGCCGACGCCCGCCACCCCCTCACCATCCGGCTGCTCGCGGAGGTACGCGCGGCCCTGCCCGGCTCCGCGGACCACCCCCCGCTCGACCGCGCCGATGTCCTCGCGGCCCATCTGGACCTGATGTGCCTGCGCGTAGCCGTCCGTCTGGCCGCGCAGAACGGCCTGCGCGGCCGGGCCGTACGGCGCCTGGCGGCCAAGGTCTCCGGCCAGGTGCACGAGGCCGCCCGCCGCAGCCTGGCAACGGGCCGGGCAGAGGTGGACCGGGCGACGTTCGAGGCCGTGTTCCCGTGGGGTGCGGCGCCCGCCCGTCTCGGCGGCGGCACCGGCTGGGCGTCCGCCGTCCTCGCCGAGGGCCTGCTCGTCCCGGCCGGCGACGGCTACCGCTTCGCGCACCAGGAACTCGCCGACTGGATCCAGGGCGTCCACCTCGACCTGGACGAGGCCCTGCGGGTCCTGGTCCACCGGCGGCACATCCCCGGCGAGCCGTGTCGTCCGCTGCCCGTACCGCACCACCGCATCGGCCCCGTCGTGCAGGCCCTGCTCCTGCTGGCCCGCCAGCACGGCACACGTCGGCTGGCCGTCCGGCTGGAGGAGCTGGTGTGTGCCCTGGACGCCGACCCGCACTCCTGGTGGGCGTCCCGGCTGCTCGCCGGTGTGCTGCTGCGGGTGCCGGACGCCTCGCCCTACACGGGTGTGCTGCGGCAGCTGGCCGAGCGGATCGTGGTCCGCACACAGTGCGACCTGCCGGTGCCACCCGGCTTCGGCCCCGGTTTCTGGACCGCACTGCACCTGCCGGACGCCGACCGCTGCGACCTGCTGCGGCGCCTGCTGCTCGCCGACGGCGCGCCACGGGACACGGCCCCGCCGAGCACCCCCGAGTCGCATCGGCGGTCCCCGGGGCCCCGACGGCCGCGCTCCCACCGTCCCGGCGCCGCGCCGGACCGCTATCTCGACGCCGTCGCGCACCTCCTCGCCGCCGACCCCGCCGCCGTGCAGCCGCACGTGACCGGCTGGTTCGACGACGAGCGGCCGCTGCCCGGCGCCCCGCACGCCACCGTGGCCACGGCCGCCCAGGCACTGCTGTACGCGCACCGCGACCGCGCCCTGGACGACCTCACCGAGGTGCTGGCCGACAGCGCCCATCGACGTGCCGAGGAACTGCTGGCCGTGTTCGCCGAGGAGGAGCCGGCCGCGCTGTGCCGGGCCGTCGACCGGTGGGCGCACGACGAGCGTCCCGACCGGAGGGCCGCGGCCGTCGCCCACGCCCTGCGCACCGCCCCGCACGCCCGGACCGAGACCGACCGGGAACTGCTGTGCCGGGCCGCCCGCACGGTGCTCGCCCGTCCCTCCGACGCCGCCCTGCACGGCGCCGCGCTCGCCCTTCTCGTACGGGATCCGCACGCCCGCGCCGGCCACCTGCCACAAGCACTGCGGCACTTCGCGGCCGGCGACCCGCACCTGCCCCCCGGCGCGCTGGCCCCCGCCCTGACGACGCACCCGGACGCGGTTCTCGCCGCCTTCGGCGACCGGCTGCGGCACGGCCCCGACGCCGACGCCACCGAGGCGCTGCGCGCCCTCGCCGACGCCACCACGCCCGCGCTCGCCCGCCGGGTCGCCGCCCTGATCCGCGAGACGGTGACGCGGCGGCCGGACATCGCGGGGCACGTGGCCGCGTGCGTCGGCCGGTGCCTGCACCACGCGCCGGCCGGACCGGCGCTGTTTTCTCTGGTCACCGGCCTCCTGGAGAACGGTCCGGTGCGGCTGCGCGCGGCCCTGGGCGGCGTGCTGGCCGGCCCCGGCACCACCCCCGACACGCCGGGGGCGGCCGGGCGGCCTCCCGTGGCCCCGGCCGCACACGCATCGCGCCGGGAACTCCTGGACTTCCTCCTGGCCCACGAGGACGACCCGTCCGTGCTCGACACGGTGCTGCGCGCGGCGGCCCCCACCGCCGAGGAGGACCTCCGCGACCTCGTCCACCGCGTCGGCCTGCTCCTGGTGCGCACCCCGGAGGGAGCGGCCGCCTTCGACCGCGCCCTCATGGAACTGGGCCGACGCCTGCCGGGCTTCGCCCTCCGGGTGGCCGGCTGGCTGACCGAGACCCCGCGGGACTGGGCCGCGGTGGTGGGCCCCAGCGCCCGCCGGACGCTCGAGAGCCTGTCGGGCACGCCCGTCCCCGCCTGAGTCCCGCGCGCCGGGACGTGCGCCCCGTCACAGCCTCGATGCCGATGCCGATGCGAGCGCGGAACCCACGGCATGGCACCCTTAGACCTGCGGACAACCGAAACGGCAACGCAACAAGGCAACCGGAACAACGGACACGGGTTCGACGAGGAGCGGTCACAGTGCAGCGCTGGCGTGGCTTGGAGGACATCCCCCAGGACTGGGGGCGCAGCGTCGTCACCATCGGCTCCTACGACGGAGTCCACCGCGGACACCAGCTCATCATCGAGCACTCCGTGAACCGTGGCCGCCAGCTCGGCGTCCCCACCGTCGTCGTCACCTTCGACCCGCACCCCAGCGAAGTGGTACGCCCCGGCAGCCACCCGCCGCTGCTCGCCCCGCACCACCGCCGGGCCGAACTGATGGCGGAGCTGGGTGTGGACGCGGTGCTCGTGCTGCCCTTCACCACCGAGTTCTCCAAGCTGTCCCCGGCCGACTTCGTCGTCAAGGTGCTGGTCGACAGGCTGCACGCCAAGGCGGTCGTCGAGGGCCCGAACTTCCGCTTCGGCCACAAGGCGGCGGGGAACGTGGAGTTCCTCGCCGAGCAGGGCAAGCTCTACGACTTCGAGGTCGAGGTCGTCGACCTCTACGTCAGCGGTGAGGCGGGCGGCGGGAAGCCCTTCTCGTCGACCCTGACCCGCCGCCTGGTCGCCGAGGGAGACGTCGCGGGCGCCCGGGAGATCCTGGGCCGCCCGCACCGCGTCGAGGGCGTGGTCGTCCGCGGCGCCCAGCGGGGCCGTGATCTGGGCTTCCCCACTGCCAACGTCGAGACGCTCCCACACACCGCGATCCCCGCGGACGGCGTCTACGCCGGCTATCTGCACGCCCAGGGCGAGGCGATGCCGGCCGCCGTCTCCGTCGGCACCAACCCGCAGTTCGACGGAACCGAGCGCACCGTCGAGGCGTACGCCATCGACCGCGTCGGCCTGGACCTGTACGGCCTGCACGTCGCCGTCGACTTCCTCGCCTTCGTCCGCGGCCAGGCCAAGTTCGACTCGCTCGACGCCCTGCTCGAGACGATGGCCGAGGACGTCAAGAAGTGCCGCGAGATCATCGCGGCGGATCAGCAGCAACAGTCCTAGGCAGCAGCAGTCTCGGGCAGCCCCGGACGGGCAACGGCCGCAGCAGGCCGGCCGCCGTAGCCGAGAAGCGTGATCGGGGGCTGGGGGCCCGCTCGGGCCCCCAGCCCTCGATCACTGCGGTTCCGTCGCCGTCCCGGCTCCCGCCTCCGCCCCGGCGCCCAGCACCTCGCCGGTCCGCGCTCGAGCCCAGTGGCAGGCCACCTGGGTCTCGGCGGTGCCGGTCAGGACGGGCAGATCCCGGGTGCGGCAGGCGTCGGCGACGCCCGCCCGGGCCGCCTCGCCGCCGGCCAGGATCTGGCAGCGCGCGTGGAAGCGGCAGCCCGACGGGATGCGCGACGGGTCGGGCGGCTCGCCGGTGAGGACCACCGGATCGCCCGGGGCCTCGGGCAGGACGGACAGCAGGGCCTGGGTGTACGGATGCCGGGGCGCCGTCAGCACCTGCTCGACCTCGCCGGTCTCCACGATCCGGCCCAGGTACATCACCGCCACCCGGTCCGCGATGTTCCACGCCAGACCCAGGTCGTGGGTCACCACCAGCGCCGACAGCCCGAGCTCGTCGCGCAGCCGCAGCATCAGCGCCAGGATCTCGCCGCGTACCGAGGCGTCGAGGGAGGCCACCGGCTCGTCGGCGACGACGAGTTCGGGCTGGAGGACCAGCGCGCCCGCGATGACGACCCGCTGGCGCTGGCCGCCGGACAGCTCGTGCGGGTAGCGCAGGAAGAACCGCTCCGGCGGCCGCAGCCCCGCCCGGGACAGCGCCTCGGCGACCGCCGCCCGCTCGTCCCCGCCGTAGCCGTGGATGCGCAGCCCCTCGGCGACCGCGTCGTACACCGTGTGCCGTGGGTTGAGCGAGCCGCTCGGGTCCTGGAGGACCAGCTGGACCCGCTTGCGGTACGCCTTCAGTGCCCGCGAGGAGTAGTCCAGCGGCGCGCCGTCGAAGGTGACGCGCCCCTCGGTCGGCGGCACGAGTCCCAGCAGGGACCGGGCCAGCGTGGTCTTGCCGCAGCCGGACTCGCCGACCAGCGCCACGATCTCGCCGGGCCGGATGTCCAGGTCCACACCGTCCACGGCGCGGGCCGGTGGCGCGCCGTTGCGGCCCGGGAAGGTGATGCGCAGGCCGTCGACGCTCAGCAGCGGTGGCGTGGCCGTGATCGTGCCCGTCATGTCGTGCTGCTCCTCATTTCCTCGTCCTGCGCCGCCCCCGGGCCCGCCGGCGCGGCGATGCCGTCGCCGCCCACGTGCACGCACGCAGCCCGCCGGCCCTCTCCGGCCTCCCGCAGCACCTGGTCCTCGGTGGCGCACACGTCCAGTGCGACCGGGCAGCGCGGGTGGAACGCGCAGCCCGCCGGGACCGCCGCCGGGTCGGGCGGATCACCGGGCAGACCCCGCGGCGCGAACCGCGACGCCGCGTCCCCGATCCTCGGGAACGCCTCCGACAGGGCCCTGCCGTAGGGGTGCCGGGCACCGTCGTAGACCTGGCGGGCCGGACCCTCCTCCACCACCCGGCCCGCGTACATCACCGCGAGCCGGTCGCAGGTGTCGGCCAGCACGGCGAGATCGTGGCTGATCATGATCAGCCCCACGTCCTGCTCGCTCACCAGCTCCTCGATCAGCCGCAGGATCTGCGCCTGGATCATCACGTCCAGCGCGGTGGTGGGCTCGTCGGCGACGATCAGCCGCGGATCGCAGGCCAGCGCCATCGCGATCATCACCCGCTGCCGCTGCCCGCCGGACAGCTCGTGCGGGTACGCGCTCGCCCGCGCCGCCGGCAGGCCCACCTGCTCCAGCAGCTCACCGGCCTTTTTCCTGGCACCCGCCGGGGTCGCCTTGCGGTGCAGCAGGATCGGCTCGGCGATCTGGTCGCCGACCCGATGCACGGCGTTGAGGGAGTGCATCGCGCCCTGGAAGACGATCGACGCGCCGGCCCAGCGCACCGCGCGGACCTCCCCCCACTTCATGGTGAGCACGTCCGCGCCGTCCAGCAGGATCTTCCCGCCGACCCGGGCCCCGGCCGGCAGCAGCCGCAGCAGCGCCAGCGCCAGCGTGGACTTGCCGCAGCCGGACTCGCCCGCGATGCCGAGCTTCTCGCCCGCGGCGAGGGTCAGGTCGACCCCGCGGACGGCGGCCGCGCCGCCCGGGTAGGTGACTTCCAGGTTCCGGACGTCGAGCAGGCTCAACGGGACACCCCCAGCCTGGGGTTGAGAACGGACTCCACCGCACGCCCGCACAGCGTGAACGCCAGCGCCACGACGGCGATCGCGATGCCCGGCGGGACCAGGTACCACCAGTCGCCCGAGCTCACCGCCCCCGCCTCCCGCGCGTCCTGGAGCAGCCCGCCCCAGGACACGACCGTCGGATCCCCGAGCCCGAGGAAGGCCAGCGTCGCCTCGGCGAGGATCGCGGAGGAGATGATCAGGGTCGTCTGCGCCAGCACCAGCGGCATGACGTTGGGCAGCACATGGCGGGACATGATGTGCCAGTGCCCGCCGCCGAGCGCCTTGGCCCGTTCGATGTACGGCCGTGACTCCACCGCCAGCGTCTGCGCCCGCACCAGCCGGGCCGTCGTGGGCCACGTGGTCACGCCGATCGCCAGGACGATCGTGCCGAGCGAACGCGACATCACGGTGGCCAGCGCGATGGCCAGCACCAGTGTCGGCATCACCAGGAACCAGTCCGTGACCCGCATCATCACCGTGGCGTACCAGCCGCGGAAGTGCCCGCAGGTGATCCCGATGACCGCTCCGATCGCCACCGACAACACGGCCGCGAGCAGCCCCACCAGCAGTGACACCCGCGAGCCCCAGATCAGCAGGCCCAGCAGGTTCCGTCCGAACTGGTCGGTCCCCAGCGGGAAGTGCCCGCTCGGGCTCTCCAGCGGCCGTCCCGGCGCGTCCGTCACGCTCGCCACGTCCGAACCGACGGTCAGCGGCGCGGTCAGCGCGACCAGCCCGAACAGCACCAGCGCGGCCAGCCCGAACACCCCGGCGCGGTGCCGGCGGTACTCCTTCCAGAACCGCGCGGCGGAGGCCCGGCGCCGCCGCCAGGCGAGCGCGCGCGGACCGAGTGCCGCGGGGGTCTTGGTGGTCTCGGCGGTCGTCATCGGCCCACCCTGGGATCGAGCAGCGGATACAGGAGGTCGGCGAGGGTGTTCATCAGGATCACCGCCGAGGCGAAGACGAAGAACAGTCCCTGCACCAGCGGCAGGTCGGGCACGCTGAGCGCCTGGTAGAACAGCCCGCCCAGCCCCGGCCAGGAGAACACCGTCTCCACGAGGATGACACCCGCCACCGTCCGGCCGAGATTGACGAAGATCAGGGTCACGGTCGGCAGCAGCGCGTTGGGCACGGCGTGCCGGCGCCGCACCAGGTCGTCCTTGAGCCCCTTCGCCCGCGCGGTCGTCAGATAGTCGCTGCCCATCTCGTCCAGCAGCGCCGACCGGGTGACCAACAGCGTCTGCCCGTACTCCACCGCGACCAGCGTCACCACCGGCAGCACCAGATGGTGGACGACGTCCAGGATGTACGCGAAGCCCTCCTCGCCGCCCGACTCCATGCCGCCGGTCGGGAACAGGCCGGGGATCGGGCCCGCGCCGACCGACAGCACGATGATGAGCAGCAGCCCCAGCCAGAACGACGGGATGGAGTACAGGGTCAGCGCCAGCCCGGTGTTGAGGCGGTCGCCGAGCCCGCCGTGCCGCCAGGCCGAGCGGGTGCCGAGGAAGATGCCGAGAGCGGTGTAGAGCAGGAATGCCGTGCCGGTGAGCACCAGGGTGTTCGGCAGCGCCTCCGTGATCTTGTCGATGACGGGGACGTGGAACTGGTACGAGGTCCCGAGGTCCCCGGTCAGCGCCTTGCCGCAGTACTCCGTGAACTGCTGCCACATGGGCAGGTCGAGCCCGAACTCCCGCCGGTAGGCGGCGATCTGTTCGGCCGACACCGGGCGGCCGCCGGTCATGAACTTCACCGGGTCGCCCGGGATCAGCCGGAAGAGGAAGAAACTGGTGACGAGCACGGCGAGCAGCGAGACGGCCGCACCGGCCAGCTTGCCCGCCACATACCGCAGATACGCGGTGGTGGTGCGCGCCCGGGGCGCGCGCCCGGCCCCCGCCGGCCCGGACTTCGCCGGGCCGGCAGCGGCCGCGTCCTCGACGAGCGAGGGTGTTGCTTCAGCGGTCATGGATGTACCTGCACCTATTCGCGGTCTTCTGCCGTGGCCCGGCGGCGCACCGTGAAGAGCACGGCGAGGCCCACGAGCACGACGACACCCGCGACGATCCCGATCACGACACCCGTCGACGACGAACCGTCCGAGGAGTCACCGGAGTCCGCCGGGACGGCGGACCACCAGCTCCAGTAGCCGTCCTGCCCGTAGATGTTGCCCGCCGACGACGGCATGGTGGTGATCGACTTGATCTGGTCCGTGCGGTAGGCCTCCACCGCGTTCGGATAGGCCATGACGTTCATGTACCCCAGGTCGTACAGCCGCGACTCCATCTGCTTGACCAGGTCCGCCCGTTTGGCGGGGTCGTACTCGGCGAGCTGCTTGGCGTACAGCTGGTCGTAGGTCTTGTCGCAGATGAAGTTGTCGGTGGCGCCGGTGTCCTTCGGGGTCTGCGGACGGGCGTCGCAGGTGTGGATGGAGAGCACGAAGTCCGGGTCGGGGTTGACCGACCAGCCGTCGAAGGCCAGGTCGTACTTGCCGGCGAGCCACGGGTCGGTCACGTTGTCCAGGCAGTCCAGGGTGATCCCGATGCCCAGCTTGCCCCACCACTCCTGGAGGTACTTGCCGACGGCCTTGTCGTTGGGGTCGGTGGCGTGGCACAGGACCCGGTAGTTCAGCGGCTTGCCGTCCTTGCCGACACGCTTGCCGTCGGCGTTCTTCTTGTAACCCGCCTGGTCGAGCAGCTGCCCGGCCTTCACGGGGTCGTACGCCAGTTCCTGGCCGGCCGACGGCTTCCAGAAGTACGTCGAGAAGCGCGGCGGGATGTAGCCCTGGCCCTCGACCGCGTGGCCCTGGAAGACCTTGTCCACGATCGCCTTGCGGTCCACCGCCATGAACAGGGCGTGCCGCACCCGCTCGTCGAGCAGGGACGGGTCGCCGTCACCGAACTTCGTGCCGTCCTTGGCCTGCGCGCCCGGGTTGGTGGCCAGCGCGTAGAAACGGCGGCCGGGTCCCTCGTTGACGTGGATGTTCTTGTCGCCCTTGAGGGAGGCGGCCTGCGCGGGCGTCAGGGAGGGCGAGCCGGCGACGAAGGAGACCTCGCCCTTGCGCAGCGCGGCGACGGCGGCGTCCTGGTCCTTGTAGTACCGGAAGACCAGCTCGTCGAACTTCGGCGCGCCCCGCCAGAAGTCCTTGTTGGCCTTCAGCCGCACATAGCTGTCCGGCTTGTAGTCGGTGAGGACGAACGGGCCGTTCCCGACGATCGGGAAGGTCTTGTCGTTGTTGAACTTGGAGAAGTCGGTGACCTTCTCCCACACGTGCTTGGGCACGATCGGCACGTCCAGCGCCGTCATCGTGGCCTGCGGCTTCTTCAGCTTGATGACCAGCTGGGTGGGGCTGGGCGCGGTGACCTTCTCGAAGTTGCCGACGAAGCTGCCGTTGGCGGTGGCGGCGCCGTCGTCGGTCATCATCTTGTTGAACGTCCAGGCCGCGTCCTCGGCGGTGACGGGCTGCCCGTCCGACCACTTGGTGCCGGAGCGGATCGTGTAGGTCCAGGTCAGCTTGTCCGGCGACGGCTCCCACTTGGTGGCGAGGGCCGGGATGGCGTGCGCGTCCTTGGGGTCGTAGTTGGTCAGGTACTCGTACATCAGCCGGCCGATGCTGGTGCTGAGCAGCCGGACCGCCAGGAACGGGCTGAGCGAGTCGACGCTCTGGGCGACGGCGACGGTGAGGACCTTGTCGCTGCCCTTGTCGTCGTCCTTCTGGGCCGTCGCGGCCGCCTGGGCCTGAGCGCCTCGCGCCGCCGGGGCCTGCGGCGCGGCCGAGGCCGCCGGGGTCGCGAGCCCGGATGCGAGGACGAGTGCGGCGGCGCCCGCGGCGGCGAGCAGCCGCGCTCTCCTCGGGCGGGGGCCTGTGCGTCCTCTGCCGTGCTGATCTTGTGTGTTCATGGCTCGGTGACCTCGCGTCATCGCACGCGCGGAGTGTGGCCCCGCGCGGGGCGGCTTGAACAGTTGTGAACAGGCTTGAACGTGCTTGTGTGAGCTTGATCGGTTGGCGCCGGGGGAATGGATTGAGTGTCTATCAGCGGCAGTCTGCGCCCGTCAACGGTATGTCAAACCCCATGTGGCCTGCGGAAATAACAAATGTGCTGCTCTGCCTCCCTCATTGGTGCAGACCTCTGACGCCTCCCAGGTGAGGGCATGGCGCCGTATTTCCGCCGGTTCTGTCTGCGAACGCGCGAAGGCCCGCGCCGTCTCGGGAACGGCACGGGCCTCGTGCGGTGCGGATGGGCGAGCGGCGGCCTGTGGGAGGCCGCCGGGTCACTGCTGGGGTGCGGGCGGGGGAGGGGGCGGAGTCCGGCCCTGCTGACCCGGTTGGCCCTGTGAGGGCTGCGGGGCCTGCGGGTGGCCGGGCTGGGGGTGGGCGGCGTACGGCCGGCCGGGCTGCGGCGGGGGCGCGAACTGGCCCTGCCCGTCCGGGGCCGGCGGTTGCCCCGGCTGGGCGCCTGGGGCCGGGGGCTGGCCCGGCTGCTGCGGGTAGGGGTGTCCGGGTTGTCCAGGCTGTTGCGGGGCGTACTGACCCGGAGCGGGCTGACCGGGTGCGGGCTGACCCGGAACCGGGTGACCCGGCGCGGGTTGGCCCGGAGCGTGACCCGGAGCCGCCTGTGCCGGTCCGCCCGGCTGTCCGGGGTACGGCTGCTGGGGCTGTCCCGGGTACGGCTGTCCGGGATGAGGCTGTCCGGCGTAGGGCTGCGGCCCGCCGGGCTGTCCGGGGTACGGCTGCTGCGGCCGGCCGGGGAAGGGCTGGCCCGGCAGCGGCGGGGCCGCGACCGGCGGCGGGTTGCCGTCGGACGTCCACAGTCCGTGTGCCTGCTGGTGGCGGACGAAGTCCTCCGCGACCATCGCCGCGAGGTTGAAGTACGCCTCGCGCACCTTCGGCCGCATCATGTCGAGGTTCACCTCGGCACCGGCGGCCAGGTGCTCGTCGAAGGGCACCACGACGACACCGCGGCAGCGCGTCTCGAAGTGGGTGACGATGTCCTCCACCTTGATCATCTTGCCGGTCTCGCGCACCCCCGAGATCACGGTGAGGGAACGGGCGACGAGGTCGGCGTAACCGTGCGCCGACAGCCAGTCCAGTGTCGTACTGGCGCTGGACGCACCGTCCACGGACGGCGTCGAGATGATGATGAGCTGATCGGCGAGGTCCAGCACGCCGCGCATGGCGCTGTAGAGCAGACCGGTGCCGGAGTCGGTGAGGATGATCGGGTACTGCTTGCCCAGCACGTCGATCGCGCGGCGGTAGTCCTCGTCGTTGAACGTCGTGGACACCGCAGGGTCGACGTCGTTGGCGATGATCTCCAGGCCGGACGGCGCCTGGGAGGTGAACCGCCGGATGTCCATGTAGGAGTTGAGGTAGGGGATCGCCTGCACCAGGTCACGGATGGTGGCCCCGGTCTCCCGGCGCACCCGGCGGCCGAGCGTACCGGCGTCCGGGTTGGCGTCGATCGCGAGGATCTTGTCCTGCCGCTCGGTGGCGAGTGTGGAGCCCAGCGCGGTGGTGGTGGTCGTCTTGCCGACACCGCCCTTGAGGCTGATCACCGCGATCCGGTAGCAGGACAGCACCGGCGTCCGGATCAGCTCCAGCTTCCGCTGCCGCTCGGCCTCCTCCTTCTTGGCACCGATGCGGAATCGGGAGCCGGCCGCGGCCGGACGGCTGCTGCGGGCCTTCTGCCTCCTGTTGTTCAGCAGCCGGTCGGACGACAGCTCGACCGCCGCCGTGTAACCGAGCGGTGCGGCCCCGGGGTTGGTCGGCTGCCGCTGGTCGTGCTGTATGGGCTGCGGCCACGCGGCACCGGCCCGCGGATCGACGGGCTGCTGCGGAGGCTGCGGTACGCCGCTCTGGGGCTGCCCGGGCTGCGGTTGCCCGGGTCGGGGGGTGCCCTGAGGGGCGCCGGCCGGGTGCGCCGTCCCGGGTTGCTGGGGCTGCGGCTGACCCGGCTGGGCGGGCTGTGCGGGGTGGGGCTGCGGCTGCCCGGGCTGTGGTGGCTGTGCGGGTTGCCCCGGCTGCGCGGGGGGCTGCGGGAAGCCGTAACCGCCGGGCTGTGGGAAGCCGTAACCACCCTGAGGCTGAGCGCCGGGACCGGAGCCGGGCTGACCGCCCTGCGGGAAGCCGTAGCCGCCCTGCGGCGCCGGGCCGGGCGGCGTCGGTTGCGGGAAGCCGTAACCGGCCGGAGGCGGCGCGGGAGCGGGCACGTCACCCTGCTGCGGCGCCCCGGGCGTGTTCCAGGCGGCGGGCGCGGGCTGCGGCGCCTGCGGCTGGAAGGGCGGCTGCTGCGGCGGCATCGGCTGCGGGGCCTGACGGGGGTCTTGCTGAGGGGCCTGCGGCTGGGGCTGTGCGGGCCACTGGGCCGCGGGAGCGGGAGCAGCGGGCTGGTACGACGGCGGCAGCGGCGGAACCGTGTCCTGGGGCGCCGGCGGGGGAGTCCAGGCAGGCGGAACGTCCTGGACGTCACCGCCTGCGGTGGCGTCGGCGGGCACGGCCGCCCGAGCGACGGAGTCCTGCGCGTCGGCGGGAGAACCGGCCGCCTGCGGGTCACCGCCCTCGTGGTCGCCGTCGGTGTCACCCTCGGCGCCGGCGTCGGTGTCGGAGTCCACGCCCGCGGCCGGATCGGCCGGGGTGGTCACGGGCTCCGGCGTGTCGGATCCGGAGTCGGCGTCGCCGCTGCCGGACCCGGAGTCGGCGTCGCCCGAGCCGGAGTCGCTGCCGGCAGCGTCGGAATCGCCGTCCGGGTCGGCATGGGGGGCCGTTCCGGCGTCCGTTCCCGCATCGGCAACGGCATCAACACCCGAGACCGAAGCGGGCTCGAGTTCGAAGTCGCCGTCCGTGCGCTCCTCATCGGCCCCCGTCGAGATCTCTCCTGAGCTGTCCGGAGCCTCCGGACCCGCCAGGCTCGTCTCGTTCTCCGCGCCCTCGGCACCGGCCTCGGCCGCTCCGGGAGCAGGCGCCTGCGCACCGGTCAGGCCCTCGGGCTCCGCCGCGCCCTCCTCGGCCTCCGCGTCGTGCGCGGCAGCCTGCCGGGCCGCGTCGCGCTCCGCGAACTCCCGCTTGAGGGCGCTCGCGGAGATACGCATCGTGGCACCGCTGACGACGTCGCCGCTCCCGGCGTCCTCGGCCTCTGCCGCCACCGGGGCGGCGGGCGCGGGCGCCCAGGAGGACTGGAAGCCGCCGCTCGGCGGCGGAGCCGGAAGCTCGACCGGGGGACCGACCGGTGGAGGCGGCCCGGGGGCGGCGGGCGTCGCCGGTGCCGGGGGCTGCGGCGCCTCACCGGCCGGGTTCGACGCGTTCTGCGTGTACCAGGCGGGCGGCGCGTAGTCGATGGTGAACTCGCCCGTCGTCTCGATGGCGGACTCCGCGTCGGACTGGTCATCGCCGGGCGTGGCCCAGCCCCCGCGGATCCCGTCCCGATCGCTGTTCACAGTTCCTCCTGGTGTGGTCGAGCACCCTCATGCCGTGCTGGGGCGACCGTTCGTGTCGTACGGGATCGGTCGCGAGCGGTCCTGCGGCGACCGACTCGGAACCGTTCCGGCCCGTCCGGCCGTGTGGTCCGCCCGGTCCTCCCCCGGAGCGCCGACGGTCCAGCCGCGGGTTCTGATGTGGCGCCCGGTCCCAGCCTAATCACCACGGGCAGGCTCATGGCAGGCCCGTCCGGCGCTCCGTGCTCGTTCGCACCTCCGCGCGCCGGTCCCACCCCGTCCACCGACGCGCACGACCAACCGGCCAAAACGGTCGACATGTCCCGATGTCGACCAGTCAATACCGGTCATCGGGGGACCTGTTCAGTCCATACGGCGCGGAGTACCCAGCAAACCGATCTCGGCGTCCGTGGGTTGGGTCATCACATACTGCCGGTCCCGGTCGCCGCACCACAGCGTGACGCCGTCGGGCAGCGTCGGCAGGGTCTCGACGTCCGTGCGCGGCAGCGCCATCGTGCGGCCCAGCTCGGCCGCCTCGTCCGGCGAGATCCGCTGCACGCCGACCAGTCGCGCCTGCCGTACCAGGCGGGGGGCGACCGGACTCAGGTACGGCAGCAGCGTCACCACCGACTGCCAGGGACCCGAGACCACCCGGCCCCGGGGCGGTCGCATACCGCAGTCGCGCACCACCAGCACCGGCGTACCGGCCGACGCGCCCTGCGGGGGAACCCGGCCCACCTCGTACACCGCCAGGCCGTTCTGCCCGCCGCCCATGGCGTGCACCATCTGGATCCAGGCCTGCGCCCGGCCCGTCTCCACCGCCACCCGCGCCCCGGTGGCCGCCGCCCGCAGGGCGAGGACCTGCGCCGTCCACAGACTGCCGATGAGTACGACGTCGTACGCCGTGGGCCGGTTCAGCCCCAGCACCGCAGGCTGTCCCTCGGGGTCCACGCCGATGACGACACCGTCGTCGCCGATGGGCAGCGCGAGCGCGTCCACCTGCTCCGCCGACAGCGCGTGCCGTCCGTGCCGCGGACCGATCAGCCCCAGACCGCTGCGCAGCCGCCCGCGCACCCGATCGGCGACGGAGGCGGCAGTGGCATCCGGCGCCCCGGGCGCCTGCGGGTTCACGGGCCCCATCGGGCCGTTCGCGGGGTTGTGCGGGCCCGCCGGACTCATGGAGGCCGTGGAACCCGGAAAAGCCGTGGAGGGTGTGGAAACCCTGGAACTCACCGGGCACCCCCCAGGGGAAGCGTGGCGAGCATGCCGGGCACCTGCTCCCGGTCGAGGCGGGCGAGACCCAGGCCCGCCTGCCGCGCGGCGCCCTCGAGGGCCCGTCGCGCGGCCACCAGTTCCTCGTCACTGCGCCCGGTCACCCGCACATGCCCGCACAGCGCCGTCGCCTGCCGCTCCCCGCGCGAGAGCGTCAGACTGAACGTGGTGGCCAGCGCGGGCACGCTGGTGACGGCTGCCACGAGCTGCGGCAACGACGGTCCTCGGCCACCGAGTTGCGGCCAGCGCCGCACCCAGTACGTGGTGTGCCGGCGGTTGTCGCAGCGCCAGCTGCGCCCGGACTCCTCGGTCCGCCGCTCACGCGTCTCGGTCCGCCCGGCCTCCGCCGTCACCAGCGGGTTGGCGCACGCGGAGGTGGCGATGGCGGCGGTCAGCTCCTCTTCGTTGAGCACCGTCGTACGGAACCCGGCGCCGGTCAGCCGGCTCGCGAGGTGATCGGCCACCCGCACGAGACACTTCTGCGCCCCGACCAGCCCGCCGCCCCGGGCGTCCACCGCCTCCCGGCACAGCTCGGGGTCCAGCTTCAGCGCGATCCAGGTGATGCGCACCGCGGGCGCGCCGGTCTGCTCCTGCAGCGGCGCGTAGTTGGTCACGGCCACCGAGTGCTGCGGAAGGTGCAGCGCCGGTGCCGGCTGGGTGTGCAGCACCACCTGCGCCGACTCCAGCCGTATCCCGTCCACGTCCAGCGCGTCCCGCACCAGCCCGACGGGCAGCGGCTGCCGTCCCCGCTCCGCCCGCAGGGCGGTGACATCGGCCTCCACCTGCACCACGGCACTGAGGAAGGTCCCGTCCCCGACCATCCCGACCGGCCGCCGGTCCCGGCCGCCGAAGGAATGCGTCCGCAGACTGGGGTCGCACTCGAAGGCCGGCGCGAAACCGGACTCGGTGCCCGGCGGGACCGGAGTGCTCGCCGCCCGCCGCCTGCGCGCCCGCAGCGCGAGCACGGTGCCCAGCCACTCCGGGAGCGAACGCCCCCGGCGGCGCACGAAGGCGAGCGCCACGATTGCGGCGGCGACCACCGCCGACGGCACCAGCGCGAACGGGCCGACCACCCAGCCGCACAGCACCAGAGCCGCGGCCAGCTCCAGCAGCACCAGCCGTTGGCGCACGGAGGAACCGCCACGCCCCGAACGCGACGTCGGATGCGGTGCGAAGGGACCCTGGGAGCCGGACGGCCGCGCCCCGGACGGTCCGGCGGAGCGGGGAGCGCGCGAGCCCGACCGCCTCCCGTCACCCGATCGTGATCCCGATTGCGATCGCGACCGGGCCCGTGTTGCGGAAGCCATCACTGCAAAACCCCCGAACTCTCCCGAAAACTCTCGTGCACGGCCCCATCCGGGCCCCTGCACCCTACCCATGCCACGGGCAGCACCCCACAACAGGCATAGTAGGGGCCGGTGCTGACAGTCGTGGCACCAGAGGCAGCCAAGGGGCGGGGCACGGAGCGCGCGCATTCTCCACGACCCCTTCACAGCTCTGCACGGGGAGAGAGCGAAAACAGATGGCATCACGGCGGGACGAACTCAACGCCTACACCTTCGCGAAGCGCCGCATGCTCGCGTCCTTCCTCCGGCCCTCGCCGTCGGGCTCCGAGGAGGGCGCGCCCAAGCCGCTGGGCGCCGTAGTGCCCGGAGTCGTCGTCGGCGTCGTGGTCCTCGCGGTGTTCGGCGGTATCGGCCTGTTCAGCCCGACCGCCCCCAAGGGCTGGGACACACCGAGGGAGCACGTCATCGTCGCCAGCGACTCCACGACCCGCTACGTGGTGCTCAAGACGGGCAAACAGACCCAGCTGCACCCGGTGTTGAACATGGCCTCCGCCAAACTCCTCCTCGACCCGGACAAGAACAGCGTCATCACCGTCGACGAGAAGGTCCTCGACAGCGGCAAGCCCCCGCACGGCGCCACCATCGGCATCCCCTACGCACCCGACCGCCTGCCCTCCGCGCAGGAGGCCGAGACCGCCAAGCGCTGGGCGGTCTGCGAACGCCCCGGCCCCGGCGGGCGGGCCATCCAGAAGGCAGCGTTCGTCCTCGCCCGTAAGGAGTGGTCCAGGACCGAGGGCAGCGCCCGGCTCAAGGACGGCGACCTGATGTACGTCGTCGGCCCCGACGGCAAGAGCCAGTACGTCGTCGACGCCCGCGGCTACCGCTACCAACTCGCCGATCCGGCCGACAAGGAACTCCTCAAGGCCCTCGACACCCAGAGCCGCGCCCCGCAGCGCGTCTCCCAGGAATGGCTGGCCACCCTCCACCCGGGCGACCCCGTCTCGATCCCCGCCATCCCCGCGGCCGACGGCACCCCCGGTGCCAAGGCGGGCGCCTTCAGCGGCCTTCAGCAGTACGACCGCTACGACAAGGTCGGCATGGTCATCAAGGCCTACGACGGCCGGCGCATGCAGTACTACGTGGTGCTGCGCGGACGCGTGGCCCGCATCTCGGAGTTCACCGCCACACTGCTGCTCAACAGCCGCGCCCTGGTCGCCGTGGGCCAGGCCGGCGAGGCCGAGCAGGTCAGCCCGGGCGCGGTCACCGACAGCACCACGTTCCTGGCGGACAAGAAGTGGCCGTCGTACAAGCCGCGCACGGTGAACGACGGCACCAGCGCCACCACCGGCCGCAACACCGTCTGCAACGTCCTGCGTTCGGTCCGCGCCAAGAACGAGACGACCCTGTCCACCTGGGCCGGCACCGACTTCCCCGCACAACTGCCCACCGGCTCCTCCAGCGCCTACGTGACCGCCGGTTCCGGCCTGCTCTTCCGCCAGACGCAGGGCACGGAGACCAGCGTGGGCGGGGTCTTCCTGGTCACCGACACGGGCCTGCGCTACGCCCTGCAGTCCAACAGCGACAGCGCCACCGACGACAAGGGCATCGGCACCTCCTCCCAGCAGCGCAAGTCGGAACTCAACGAGGCGCGGATCGCCCAGACCCGGCTCGGCTACGCCCAGGTGAAGCCCACTCCCGTGCCCATCGAGTGGTCGACGTTCCTGCCGACCGGACCGCGCCTTTCAGAGGCGGCGGCCCGCCAGCCGCAGGGCTCGTAGCGGCAGAGGAGACGAACTGATGCTGCAGCCGAACGAGCCCCGCAAACCGCAGGACTTCCGCAAGCCGCGGGACTTGTGCAAGCCGCGGGAGTTGCGCAAGCCGCAGGAACCGCACAAGGCCTCCGACACGGCGCGCACCGCGGGCAGAGCGGTCACGGCGGTCCGAAGGACGGCTTTGATCACGGCCGCCACCGCCCTGACGGCGACGACCTCGGCCATCGGCCTGCCCGCGACGGCAGCCCACGCGGACGACAGCCAGTGCACGTTCCCGGCCAAGCCGTACACGGGCCGCCCCTGGGCACTGCAACGCGTCAACCTCGACGAACTGTGGGCCCAGTCCACGGGGAAGGGCGTCCGGGTCGCGGTGATCGACACGGGAGTCGACGTCAAGAACCCTCAACTGCGGCACGCGGTGGACGCCTCGAAGGGCATGAACAACCTGCCGCCCAAGAACGCCAAGGGCGAGAAGATCGACCGGGGCAACTCCCACGGCACCACGGACACGGTCGGCCACGGCACGCGCGTCGCCGGCATCATCGCGGCCCGCCCTGCCAAGGGCACCGGCTTCGTGGGCCTGGCGCCCGACGCCACGATCATCCCGATCAAACAGAACGACGCGGAAGGCGACGGCACGGCCAGGTCCCTTGCGGACGCCATCAAACACGCGGTCGACGTGGGCGCCGACGTCATCAACATCTCCCAGGACACGGCGAACGCCGTACGGCCCGACGACAGACTGGAACAGGCGGTCCGCAACGCCCTCGCGCACCAGGTGGTGGTCGTCGCCTCGGCAGGCAACGACGGCCTGGGCGGCAACGTCAAGATCACCTACCCGGCGTCCTACGAGGGCGTCCTCGCGGTGGCGGCCTCCGACCGCAACAACGAACGTGCCTCCTTCTCCCAGTCCGGAGACTTCGTGGGCGTCGCGGCCCCCGGCGTCGACATGATCTCCACGGTTCCCGGCGGCGGGCACTGCTCCGACAACGGCACCAGCTTCTCCGCCCCGTACGTCGCGGGGGTGGCCGCCCTGCTCAAGGCCAAGTACCCCAAGTGGACGGCGCGCGAGATCGTCGCCCAGATCGAACAGACCGCGGAACGCTCCATCCCCGGCCGCGACCGCCTCGTCGGCTGGGGCGTGGTCGACCCGGTCAAGGCCCTCACGGACGTCGACCCGGCGCACCCGGTCCAGTCCCCCCGACCCGAAGGCGGCGTGACCCGGGCCGAAGCCCCCTCCGTCCCCCCGCTCCACTTCGGCGAGACCGCCGAACAACGCGACACCCGCCTCGGCACCTACGTGGTCATCGGCGGCCTCGTCACGGTGGCGGGCTTGGGCGGCACGGCGGTGGCGATACGAGACGCCCGCCGTCGCCACGGACGCACGGGCGGTGCCTCGTGACGACCATGGCGACCATGAGCTTCGTCCTGTCCGCCGTCCTGGTGGCGATGGCCTGCGGCAAGGCTCGAGTACGCGCCTGGCGCACCTCGATCAACCCCTCGGCCCCCGAGGTCGCCGACGCCTCCTTCACGGTCGCCCGCATCCTGCTGCTGGTCATGGCCGCACTGGGCGTCTGCACCGGCTCAGCCGAGACGCCAGACTGATCGTCGTCCGATCCCACCGAGCACCCGGCGGCCAGCGACAGACAGGCAGCCGCCCCTGCGGGCATCCACCGACTGCGGATCGTAGATGTGCGCATATACCCCGTCATCTGTGAGTCCTGCTCGCCGAGACGGTGAAACGGCCCTTGCCGCTGGCGACCCTGATGCCCTTCTTGTTCGGTCAGGACCCAGGTCTGCATGGCTGCTGCTTCTTGTAATCCGCCGTGTAGCCGGTAATGAGGTTCTTCATGGCCGTCTCGTCCGGTCGAGCGGGTTTCAGAACCTTGATGAGGACGCTGACGTCCTCCGTTTGCACTCCGGCGCCTCGGCACTTGATCAGCGAGACAGCACCTCGATCGGCGTAGGAAACGGAGCCGCCGTCTGCCGATTTCCGATTCTGAACGGCAACCCTGCTGCGCAGGATGTTGTCTGCGGAGTCGCCCACGTCGATGCGCTCCCGGCTGACCATCAGCACCACGTCATCGTCGACGGCCACTTGACACAGCCCTTCACCGTCCTCCGAGAACGCGTTGTCGGGCACGGTGATCCGCTTGCCGGACGCGGGCAGAAGCTTGGAGAGTGCGTCGACCGGGACGGAGGCTCCGCACAGAGAATGCGGTACTGCGAACTCCCGCTTGGGTTCCTCCGACGAGCATCCGGCCAAGGCAGCGGCGGCGATGACCAAGGCGATGCCATGCCGTGTGTTCCTGGTGGACATCAGCTTCCGTCACTCTCCGAATTCCACTGAGCACCTGATTCGTGGGCCTGGCCGGCGGCGGTGCGAGCGGCGCGCACCAAGTCATCCGCTGTGTCTGGGTTGATGCTTTGATTGTTGACCAGAGCGCGATCAACAGCGGCCTTGGCCGAGTCGAGGGTCGCCTCGCGACCGCTCGCATACTGGTCCCCTGCCTCGCGTTCCGCATCCACGACGGTGTCCTGCTCGATGCTCTTCATGACGGACTCCTGGATGTCCTCCGAGGCCCATTCGAGCGGCGCGCCGAGAACAGGCACGCGTTCACCTACCTTTTCGATGCCCATACCGAGGATGCGGTTCACCCATTTCTGCTTGTCAGCAGCGGCCTCGTTGAATTCCTTGTCCGAAGCGGAATGGTAGTCGTAGATAGCATCTGCTCGGGCGTCGCTCATGATGCCCGCGATCGTCGCCCCTGGTGAGATTGCCGCAGCGACGCGTCCGTCCAGAGAAGCCGTGGACTGACTGTCTCCGTTGATGACGTGGTCCACAAGGTCGCTGGTGTACGCCTGTTGGGCACTCGTGATCGCCGCGTAAGCGTCGGGATCCTGCCCCACTGCACCGAGGAAGCGGGCCGCATGACCACTGTTCAGGTCGGCGGCGGCACCGAATGTCGGGAAAAGTTCGCTGCTGGGATCTTCCTTGTACATGGCCCTCTGGAAGTCGCCCATGTACTCCGCGGTGATGTCCCCGAGGCTTCCCCGCAGGGCATACAGAGGACCTGTCTCCTCGTTCTCCAGGTCGCCGTTCTCGTTGTGCCGTAGCAGTTCCGGGTGTTCGCCGAACTTCTCGACGATCTGGTTCACCAGATGCGCCCGCGCCTCCGTGTGCTTGATGGCGTCGGCCGCCGCGTCGCTGTCGTACGGCCGTCCCGTCGTCGCCGCCTCCAGGGCGTGGCCGAGGGCCTCGGGGCCGAAGCCGAGGGCGCGCTTGGTCTTGTCCTCGTCCGCGAGGACGTTCGTGTCGTTCGTGTCGATCGTCCACTCGAAGTCCTTGTCGGTGAACAGATCGAGGTAGGAGTCGAAGCCGACGTCGCCGCCCTGCTTCGCCGTGCCGTCCTCGTTGTAGGCGGTCGGCGTCTGGGTGAAGAACTTCTCGGCGGCCTCGGGACTGTGTCCCAGCGCTTCCAGGACGCTGTTCAGCGGGTCGTTGCCGGTGCCCAGCTTGCCCGACGGGTTGAAACCGTAGATGTCGGGGCTGCCGGCGGGCTTGTTCATCAGGAAGCGGTACGGGTCCTCCTTGTGGAGCTGGGTGATGTGCTCCGCGATGGGCGTGAGGAACCGCGCGTCGTAGTTGCCGTAACGGAGCAGGCCGCCGAGTACCTGGTAGCCGTACGGCTTGCTCATCTGGCCGGGCAGCCAGCCGATCGGCTGGGTCCCCAGGCGCCGGAAGTCCGAGTTCCACGACGCCGGCAGATGCTGCTTGTGATCGGGGTCGGTGGCGTTGGCCAGCGTGTAGCCCATCACCTTCTGCAGGTCCCGCACCTCGTTGAGGCGCGTCTTGGCCGCGTCCCCGTCGGTGCCGTCGATGGACATCGCCGCGTAGAACTGCAGAGCCTTCTCGGGGCCGCCGAGCCCCTCATAGAACTCGGTGGCGAACTCGCCGTCCTTCTCGCGTGAATTGAAACGCAGCAGGCGGTTGAGCTCGGCGAGCTCCGCGTCGGACATCTTCTCGCGCTTGCGGGCGAGTTCCAGAGCGCGCTCGACCTCGGCGTCGTTCAGGGACTCGTACGCGCTGTGCCCGGCGTTGTGGGCGTCGTTGCCGTGGCTCTTGGCCAGCGCACGGGCGACGGAGGCGTCGATCTCGTCGGCGTGCGACAGGATGTCGTTGATCCGGTTCTCCAACTGCTGCCTGGAGTCGAGCTGCTCCTGGGTCCGCTGGTCCGTGTCGCCACGCACATGGGGAAAGAAACAGCGGACCTTCCCGCCGCCGAGGTCCTCCACACGGACCCCGAGACCGGTCGCGTCATGCTGCACGGCCGTTTGCAGCTGCTTCTGGAGCGAGACCAGTTCCCTGTGCCCGTCGTCCAGCACCTGGTAGATGCTGTTCGCCTCGGTGTGAAGGTCCGAGACCTCCTTGGTGGTCTTGGTGATGAACTCCCGCGTGACCGTCGCGTTGACACCGGCCCAGCGGGCCTTGTCCGACTTGGCCCGCATACCCGTGCGGGCGTCCTCCGCCAGCGTCTTCAGACTGTCGACGGTCTTCTTCCAGTCCGTGACCGCGGTCTCGAGCTTGCCGAGGTCGACGTCCATCAGGTCCGTGAGGTTCACAGCCATCGGTGCTTCCCCTACTTGAAGTACTCGTTGAGCTTCGACACGGACACGGTGGAGCCGTCGCTGTTGCGCAGGGCGGCGGCGATCTGGGCGTCGTCCGAGGAGTGACGCTTCTTGCTGTAGTCGAGGTGGTTGGAGATGTGCGCGCAGGCCTGCAGCACGGACTTGACCTGAGACGTCCACATCTCGACGGTCTTGTCCAGGGCGGCGCCCATGGCGAAGGCGTGCGACTTCAGCGCGGCGGCCGCCTGCGAGGTGGAGCCGGTTCCGCCCTTGCCGGTCACCGGGACGTTGGCCTGCTTGTCGAGCTTGTCGAACAGGATGAACGCCTCGTGCCCCACGGCACCCAGGTCGTCCTCGTGGGCCACCAGATCACCCGATCCGGTTCCTCCGCCCCCGGGTTCGAGCGGCACGTGGTTGATTCGCATGTGGGTCGACCGCCGCTCGGCCGCCTGCGACTTGAGCTGCTCCCACTCGTCCCACGCCATGGTGGTCCCCTTCCCCCGTGTGCCGAGCCTTCGCTGTCCGCGCGGGCGGATGCTGCCGTTCCGATGTTGCGGTATTCGGCCAAATTAGCAACCCGCCTCGGCGCGAATCAGCGCCACGTCCGTTGTGCGCGCACTGTCGACCGTGAAGGTTTCCGGGGATTCGGATGGTCAGAGACGCTCCACCGGGAGGAGTCCACCGAGGTCGGCCTCGCATGTGGAAATTTGGTGGAGATTGCATCGGCCTGTCCCGTCGTTGACGGCAAACCGGACAAAGCATCACCGTCGAGTCAGTCTTGCAACTGGGTTGAGACATAGTCCGGTTGGTCCCCATGTGCATGCTGACTAAAGTGGGAATCACGTTGTGACGCGTGGCTCGGTTTGCGATCGTACGGAGGTTGGCCGGCCACGTCGATCGATGTGACCAACGGGGAAACGGGGAGGAGCGTCGTGCTTCCGGCAGACATGGTGGGGGGTGTGTCGCCCACCCGGCAGGCGAACCTGGAGGCCAGCGGCGAGGCGCTGAGCAAATTCGTGACCCGGGTCGACGCCGTCCTACGGGATCTCGAGGAGTCGGCGGGCAACCCGACGAAGGTGGGGGCCCAGACGATCAAGCTGTCGTCCCTGAGTGACGCCAGCGCGGACGTGTTCCCCGAAGCGCACAGCCTGTACGCGCAATACGGCAAGGTGCACGAGCGGCTCACCACACTGTCCAAGACTCTGCACCTGCAGATCGAGGCGATCGGTATCGCCGTCCATGGCGCGGAACGCGGTTTCGACAGACTCGAAGAGGACCAGCGACGACGTTTCTGGCAGATCCAGGCCCAGATCGCGAGCCTGCAGGACGCCAAGGAAGGCAAGCACACCGACAGCTCAGGTGACACCGGGGTTTACTGGCGATGACCAAAGACCACAAGGCCGACTGGGACCGCGTCTCCACGCAGAACTCCTACGCCGACTTCGCTCGCCAGGTCGAGGAACAACCGCATGGTGGCGGCTTCCTCACCAGGCTGGTGAACGGCACCTTGCGCACGATGGTCGGAGCCACCCCGTCCGGCCAGGCTGTGTTCGGCAGTACGGACTTCGGCAACACCCAACTGGGCCTCAATCAGTTGCTCGACCTGATCGCGCAGGCGAATCCCGAGGATCTCGAATCCTCCGGCAAAGCGCTGTGGGACGCCAGAGATGCCATCAAGGCGGCCGCTGAGGAACTCTCGGGGCACATCGACCACGTCCACTGGGTCGGAGAGTCGGGCGACGCGTTCCGCAATTGGGGTGGGGACCTTGTCGCGAGCGCCCACGCGCTGAGTGAGTTCGCTGGAGGGGCGGGCGACCAGATCACGGCCGCCGCGACGGGTCTCGCTTCGGTGCGTGCCGCCATGCCCGCCCGAGACTCACATCCCAACCGGAGGCGGCCGGAGGCGTTCACGGCGGCGGAGAAGGCCGCGAACAAGGACGATTACGACGCCGCCGTACGTGTCGAGAAGGATCGCCAAGAGGCGATCAACCAGATGAACAGGTTGGCTTCGTACTACGCAGTCTCCGGTCAGCAGCTCGAAGCCTGGCAGAACAAGGCGCCGACGTTCGGCACGATGCCGGACGTCGGAGTGCCCAAGCCTTCGTACTCGACTGTCCACGACCCCGGCACGGGCGGGGGAACCCGCCCGGACTCCGACGACCGGGTCAGTTCGCCGGCCGGTGTCGTGCGTCACCATGCGACGGTCGAGCCGACTCGGCCGGTCGGGCCGATTCCCGGTGGCGAGGTTCAGCCGCCGGCCACGGACATCAGGCAGGACATCACTACGCCCGTCGGCACCAGCATCGACAGTGTGGGGACGCTGCCGCCGCCTTCGCCCACCACCCCGACACCACCCGCGCCCCCGGTCACGGGTGCACCGCCTGCCGGTGGCAACGTCACTCCCTTCGCTGGAGACTTCGGAACGCCCGTATCCAAGGGCTTGTCCACCAAGGGGCCGGGCGGAACGGCTGGCCTGCGCGGGCCCGCCTCGGGCCAGGGACGCGCGGGTACGCCGGGACGGACCGAGTCCGGATCGGGGCGGGCGACGGCTCGAGGAACCATGAGCCAGATGGGCCGCGCCACAGGGGCGGGCGGACAGGCCACCAAGGGCAGCCCGACCTCGTCGAAACCGTCTATCACGGGGCGGGGAATCACCGGCGGTAGCCCGCGAACCGGCGGCGGCACGACGCCGCGAACAGGCGGTGCCCCGAACACGGGAGCAGCTCGCTCGCGCGGTGTGATCGGGGGACGGCCCACTGCTGCCGGTGCCTCAGTGAAGAGCGGGCCGAGAGTTCCACGCGGCACCGTCATCGGTGCGGAGGAATCAGCCGGTTCCCGCACTTCGCCGGCTCGGCCCGGGCCGGGCAGAGGCACAGGCGGCACCGGATCCGTCGGACGACCCGCTTCACCAGCAGTGGACTCCCGTGCTGCCGGTGATGCGCCCGAGGGTGTCAATGCCAGGCCGACCGCGCAGAACTCCCTGGCAAGGGCCGAGCGCAACGGTATGACGCGTGGTGGCAGCGGGCTCGTACGCGGGCCCGGCAGCCGTGGCAAGGCCGATGGCGGCGGCGCAGCGCGTGGGTCGCGGCGCCCTGACCGCTCGGTCGAGGATGAAGAGAGCCCCGCACCCACCGAGCCGCGGCGCGATGTGCCGCCGACCGCCAACTGAGCACCGACGAGGACGAGCAACGCGATGAAGTCAGGTATCAGTCGACAGCCTGGGCGAGCCGGGTTCCTCAGCACGCGCCGTGGCGCCCGAGCGCGCACCGTTGGCGCGGCCGTAGGGGCTTTGGCCGCGGTGAGCGTGCAGTTCGCTCCTCAGGCTGCTGCCTACGATGCCGGATCCAAGCAGTGGTACCTGGCTGCCATGCACGCCGAGCAGATGTGGGAAACCAGCACGGGGAAGGGGGTCAAGGTTGCCGTCATCGACACCGGCGTCAACGCCCGGACCCCCGCGCTCGAAGGCCAGGTCCTGTCCGATGAGGTCCCCAAGGCGGTCGCCTACCACGCCACGGACGACTACACCGGCCACGGCACGAGCATGGCCGAGCTGATCGCAGGTACGGGGGCGGACGGCGGGCTGAAGGGGCTGGCACCGGGAGCGAAGATCGTGCCCTACCGAGTACAGCTCGCCGGACTCAAGCGCGGCGCCGAAAAGGACAAGACCCCACACGCCTGGGAGGCGCTGAGAGCGGCGGCCGACACCGACGCGAAGATCATCAGCATGTCCCTCGGCGGGATGACCACGCAAGAGGATCGCAAGGCCGTCGAATACGCGGCGTCCAAGGGCAAGTTGCTCGTAGCGGCCGTGGGCAACAACGCGGAGAGCGGCAAGTCCGGCTTCATCGACTATCCGGCTGCCTATCCGTACGTGATCGGCGTCGCGGCGACGGATCAGTCCGGCAAGGTCTCCGAGTTCTCCTCGTCCGGTGGCTATGTGGACCTCGCGGCGCCGGGCGCCGACATTCCGGCGTGGTGCAATGCCGACTTCCACTCGTACTGCGACAGCGAAGGTACGAGTCCGGCGACCGCCATCACCGCGGCGTCCGCTGCCCTGATCTGGTCCGCTCACCCGGACTGGAGTGTGAACCAGGTCACTCGTTCTCTCATCGACACCGCAGGACGCACGTGGCCGAAGGACAAGCCCAGCACGCACCTCGGCTACGGCATCGTCCGGCCGGGCCTGGTCCTGGAGGACGGGCGCTATGACGCCGGCTCGCCCGACGTCGACCCACTCGCGAAGGAGAACGGCGGTGACCTGCTGGCCAAGTCCGTGGCTACCCCGGCGCCTTCGGCATCCGCTTCCGCATCAGCCTCGTCACAGGCCCCGGAAAACGGTACGAGCGGCGGCACATCTGCGGCAGGATCGAATGCGCGATCGTCGAACGACGACAGCACGCTCTGGATCGCACTCGGCGCGGCGGCGGTGGTCGTGATCGGCGGCGCCGGCTTCGCTGTCATGCGGGCACGGCGAGCCCGGTGAGCGAGCCGGGGAACGGACGACAGACTTCGACAGCCCGCCGGACCGGGCTCGAGAGAGAACGTGCCGACAGGCGCCCCAAGCGTGCTCTTCGCCAACCCGGGCGCTGAGCCGACACAGTTGGACCGGACAACAGACGGAAGAAGGGCGGGCTGGTCATGACCGGCAAGCAGAAGCTCGAAGACGCCGCAGTAGTCAAGCTGCAGAACGACATGTACACGAAGTACGACGGCATCCGGAGCCGGGTGCACAGCCTGCAGCAGGTCATCGACGGCCTCGAGGGACAGTGGCAGGGCATCGGCCGTGCCGCCTTCGACAAGAAGCAGTACGAGATCAACGAGTCCCTCCAGAACATCGGCAAGATCCTGGGCGACGTCATCGAGGCGATGACCAAGACGCGTCACATCAAGGACAGCAAGGAAGACGACGTGCGCGCGGCGGTCAACAAGATCGACGTTCACGACGGCGCGCCGACGGTCTCTCCCTTCAGCTCGTACTGACACGGGCGGCTCCACGGAATCGGCCGGGCAGCCGGCATCCATCAGGCACACACGAGCGAGACGAGGTAGACAGAGATGGCCAACAACGGCGACGGACTGAGCGTCACTTACAACGGGCTCGATGTCGCGGCCACGCAGATCGGTAACCAGGCCAAGACGCTCGAGCGGGACCTGCACGAGCTGCGGCAGCTGGTCGTGCAGAGCCTCCAGTACTGGGAGGGCGAGGCCCAGGGCACCTTCCACGAGAAGCTGCAGAAGTGGGACAAGGAAGCCAACGACATCCACACCGCGCTCACCGGCATCGGTCACGTCGTCCACACGGCCGGCGGTGACTACATGGAGGGCGACAAGCAGGCCGCCAGCTACTTCCGGTAGGCCGACGGCCGAGTAGCAACACGGCGGGGTGGGCGCGCGCGGGAGGCGCCCACCCCGCTGTCGTGCGCCACGTCATCGGGGAATCGCGCTGACGACTTCTGACAGCACGGGTGAGCGGGCTCTGTCGCGCGCTCACCCGGCGGTCGCCGCTCCACGCTCCGGACCAAGCCGCACCAGCAGTCGGGCGACGCCTCAGTCGTCGCCCAGGCCCACCTGAACCAACGGCTTCCCCTGCCGCCGGGAGACGAACACCCCCCGGCCCGCCGGCATCGGCCGGGGGCGGACGCCGCCGAGGAGGTCCCCCTCGTTCGGGTCGCCCGAGAGGACCACGCCCTGGGCGCCGAGTTCCTTGATGCGCTGCATGAAGTTCTCGTAGCCGGCCCGGCTCGCGCCCGCCGTGGAGCGGGCGATGATGAAACGGACGCCGACGTCGCGGGCGAAGGGGAGCATCTCCGTGAGGACGGCCAGGGGGTTGCCGCTGGAGGTGGAGACCAGGTCGTAGTCGTCGATGACCACGTACACCGTGGGGCCGCGCCACCAGCTGCGGTCGCGCAGCTGCTCGGGGGTGACGTCCGAGGTCGGCGTGCGACGCTGCATCAGGTCGGCCAAAGCGTCCATGTGGTGCTGCATCTGGCTCGACATGGGGATGTACTCCGCCAGGTGCGAGGTCGGGGTCACTCCGAGCAGCGCACGGCGGTTGTCGACCACGAACAGCTTGCAGGTGTCGCCGTCGTAGCGCTCGGTGAGGCGCTGGATGAGCAGCCTCAGCAGGTTGGACTTGCCGGACTCGCTCTCACCGAAGATCAGGAAGAACGGGTCCTGGTCGAAGTCCACGAACACCGGTTCGAGGTTGTCCTCGTCCAGGGCGAAGGCGACACCGCGGTTCGGGAAGCGGTCGCCCGGCGGGAGCTGGGTGGCCGGGAACTCGCGGGGGAGCAGGCGCACCTCGGGGGCTCCGGGCTGCTGCCAGTGCCGGGTGACCTCCGCAGAGAGGGCCGTGGTCGCCTCCGCGAGGTCCGTGTCGGAGGACAGGCCGTCGATCCGCGGGACCGCCGCCATGAAGTGCTGCTTCTGCGGCGTCTGGCCGCGTCCCGGCACGCCCGTGGGCACGTTCGCCGCGACCTTGCGGTCGAACTCGGAGTCCATCGGGTCGCCGAGCCGCAGCTCCAGACGGTTCATCAGGTGGTCCTTCATGTTGGAGCGGACCTCCATCGACCGTGAGGCGGTCAGGATCAGGTGGATGCCGTAACCGAGGCCGCGGGCCGCGATGTCCAGCACCAGCGGCTCCAGCGCCTCGTAGTCGGAGCGGAAGTTGCCCCAGCCGTCGATGACCAGGAAGACGTCTCCCCAGGGCTGGTCGGTGACCGAGATGTCCCCGCGGGCGCGGCGGGCGCGGAACTCCGCGATGGAGGAGATGCCCGAGGCTCGGAAGTACTCCTCCCGCCGGGTCATCACGCCGTACACCTCGGCCGCCGTGCGCCGTACCTTCTCCGGGTCCAGGCGCGAGGCCACGCCGCCCACGTGCGGCAGGCCGGTCAGGGACGACATACCGCCGCCACCGAAGTCGAGGCCGTAGAACTGCACCTCGTGCGGGGTGTGGGTGAGCGCGAAGGCGGCGATGAGGGAGCGCACCAGCGTCGACTTGCCGGACTGCGGACCGCCGAGGATCTGCATGTGTCCGGCCGCGCCGCCGAAGTCGATCCACAGCGGGTCGCGCCGCTGCTCGTACGGCTTGTCGACGATGCCGACGGGGACGACGAGCCGGCCCGCGCCCTCGTAGCCCGGCTGGGTCAGGCCGCGGCCGGGCACCGGGGCGAGCCCGGACAGCAGCGAGTCCAGCGAGGGAGGGCTGTCCAGCGGCGGCAGCCACACCTGGTGGGCCGCAGGTCCCTGTGCCTCCAGCCGGCGCACGATCACGTCGAGCACGGTGTCGGCGAGCGCGTCGTCCTTCTCCTCGCGCTGCGGCTCCTGCCGCTGCTGCGGCACCGGCACGTACTGCACGGGCACCTCGGCGGCCGTGAACAGCACGGGCCTGCGGTCCACCGGGAGCGGTCCGCCGATCGCGGCCGCCGCCTGCTGGGAACTCGTGCGGTACACCCCGGAGACGTACGCCGCCTTGAAGCGCACCATCTCGTCGGTGCCGAACTTCAGGAAACCCGAACCGGGGATGTTCGGCAGTTCGTAGGCGTCCGGGACGCCGAGCGCGGCCCGTGACTCGGCCGCCGAGAAGGTGCGCAGACCGATGCGGTACGACAGATAGGTCTCCAGGCCGCGCAGGCGGCCCTCCTCCAGGCGCTGCGAGGCCAGTAGCAGGTGCACGCCCAGCGACCGGCCGATGCGGCCGATCTGTACGAACATGTCGATGAAGTCGGGCTTGGCGGTGAGCAGTTCGCTGAACTCGTCGATGACCAGGACGAGGGACGGGATCGGCTGGAGCGGGGCGCCCGCCGCGCGCGCCTTCTCGTAGTCGTGGATGTTGGCGTAGTTGCCCGCGTCGCGGAGCATCTCCTGGCGGCGGTTGAGCTCACCGCGGATCGAGTCGCCCATGCGGTCCACGAGCGTGAGGTCGTCGGCGAGGTTGGTGATCACCGCCGCGACGTGCGGGAGTTGCGCCATGCCGGCGAACGTCGCACCACCCTTGAAGTCGGCGAGGACGAAGTTGAGCGTCTCGGAGGAGTGGGTCACGGCGAGGCCGAGGACCAGGGTGCGCAGCAGCTCCGACTTCCCGGAACCGGTCGCGCCCACGCACAGACCGTGCGGCCCCATGCCCTCCTGGGCGGCCTCCTTCAGGTCCAGCATGACCGGCCGGCCGTCCTCGCCGACACCGATCGGCACCCGCAGCCGTTCGGCCTGCGCGCGCGGTCGCCAGGAGCGCTGGGGGTCGACGGAGGCCGCGTCGCCCAGGTTCAGCAGGTCCGTGAACTCCAGGTTGGCCAGCAGAGGTTCGTCGTCGTCGCCGCCCGAGGCCACCCTGAGCGGCGCCAGCTGCCGGGCCAGGGCTTCGGCTGCCTCGTACGACAGCACGTCCGGCGTGCCCTCGTAGACCATGCCGTGGGCCGACTCCAGGCTCAGCTCCTTGGGGCGTACGACCACGGAGAGGTCGCCGCGTCCCGCGGTGAGCTCGCCGGGCACGACCTCGATCACGGTCACGCCCTGGAGCCCCTCGGGCGCGGCCAGCAGCGACGTGGGCGACAGGGAGACACCGTCGAGGACGATCACCAGGTGCGGCTGCTCGGGGACGGGCGGCCCGGCCGGGTGGAACCGCGGCCGGCCCTGGAGGCGGCTGCCGAGCAGGTCCTCCAGCTCCGCCGGGTCGGCGGCGATCAGCCGGCGGCTGCCCGCGCCGTCCGCGACGCCCGGAGCCTGGCTGTGCGGCAGCCACTTGACCCACTCCCACTCCGGCACGGTGTCCCGGTGGGCGGCCACGGCGACGAGCATGTCCTCGGGGGAGTGCAGCGAGGCGAGGGAGCCGATCAGCGCACGGGCCGAGCCGCGTACGGTCGCCGGCTCGCCGCTGACCGTCACGTGGTAGAACGCGCGCAGCGACACGGCCATGGGCAGGCTCTCGAGGGTGCTGTGCGTGGCCAGGAAGCGCTGCATCGCACCGGCGGTCAACGGCTCCAGCTGGTCCACCGGGCCGGTCTCCGGCGAGATCAGCGGCGTCGCCAGGGACTGCGGGCCCAGGCCCACGCGGACCTGTCCGAAGTCCTCGTCGCCGGTGCGCCGTTCCCACACCCGGCTGCCCTCGGCGACCAGCGCCCACAGTTGCTCAGGCGAAGGGTGCAGGTAGTACTGGGCGTCGCGCTGGGCCCGCGCGGTGTCCACGGCCGCGCGCCGGGTCTGCGCCAGGTAACGCAGGTAGTCGCGGCGGATGTCGGCCATCTGCCCCTGGTTGCCGCGGCGGTAGCGCACCAGCATGGAGATGCCCATGGCGATCGTGGAGGCCACCATCACCATGCCCATGATCTTCATGAAGGGCTGGGCCTGTGGGTTGAAGAAGAACACCACCGAGCCGCCCATGCCCAGCATGGGCAGGAGTTGCATCAGTGCGCCTTCCTGCTGCCCGCGCGGCAGCTCCGGCGGGGGCTGCAGCACGATCTCGTCCGTGGGCACGTCCTTCGGCAGTGCCCGCGGCGGGCGCTTGACGACGATATGGCTCACTACGCACCAATTCCCTAGCCCGACCAAGGTGTTCTGTCCGCCGCCCCGTGTCAGGCGGACGCCGATCGCGCACCGCGATCCTACTGACAACCACTGACACCGACGGGCGGTAGGGTGCCGGGGAGACGCGTGGGGAGTTGTGTGAGCAGTTGCGAATCGCCCGATGAATCCGGGCAATTCGCGACGTTCGATGCGCGTGCCTCTCGTGCCGTCCGGCCCTGACGGCGCAGTCGGCGGACAGCGGGGGAGACACCGCACGAACTCCCACCAGAACTTGCACAGGTCTTTCACGGCCGGATGCGCGCGACGACGTGCCGACCGGCCGCACCACCGACGAGGGGGAACAGACAGGTGAGCATGACGGCCTCCGCGCCGGCCGGCGCCAACACCGGACCGGGCACCGGAGCCCCTTCCGGGGCGGGCACGGGCTTCGGTTTCTGCCGGGTCACGATCGTGGCGCCCGACAGCCGCATCGACGTCGCCCTGCCCGACGACGTACCGGTCGCCGACCTGTACCCGGAGATCCTGCGGCTCGCCCGGCAGAGCCCCGGCGAGGGCGCACCCGTCGGATACCACCTCGTCCGCCGCGACGGCACGGTCCTCGACAGCTCCCGCTCCTTCGCCGCGCAGCGCATCCTCGACGGCGAACTGCTCACGCTGCGCCCGTTCGCCGAGTCGCTGCCGCCCGCCGTCTTCGACGACGTCTCCGAGGCCGTCGCCTCCGCCGTCATCAGCGACCGTGCCCTGTGGGACGGCGACCTGACCCGCGTGGCCGGCCTCGTCGCCGGCGGCATCCTGCCCGCACTGCTGGCGTTCGTGGTCTGGAGCTCGCAGCTCCGCCACGACATGCACAGCCTCCAGGGCGTCCTCGCCGCCGTCACCGGGGTGCTCCTGACCGTCTTCGCGTGCGTCCGCGCACGGGTGTACGACGACCGGGGCTCCGCCGTCGCCCTGGGCCTGGGCGCCCTGCCCAACATCGCCGTGGGCGGCTCCGGACTGCTGTCCCTCGGAGCCGGGGAGGGCATCGGACGGCTCCAGTTCCTGCTCGCCTGCGCCGCCGTCCTGATCGCCTCCGTGGTGCTCACCCTGGTCTCGCCGGGAGGTGACGGCCCGTTCGTGGCGTTCGTCTTCGCCTCGGCGGTCGGTCTGGTCACCACGTTCATCGGGATGCTCACCGACCTCAGGCCCATCGAGACGGCTGCCGTCTGCGCCCCGCTCTCCGTGGGCGCACTCGCCTTCCTGCCCGGACTGTCCATGCGCTTCGCGCGGCTGCCCATCGGTTTCGCGGCCCCGAACCCCTCGCGCGGCGGCTACGCGGAGGGCGAGCCGAACGCGCCCGAGCCCGTGGACGCCGAGCGCGTCGCGGCGCAGGCCCACCGCGGTCACGAACTGCTCGTCGGTCTGGTCGGCGGCTGCGCGCTCGTCTCCGTCGGCGCCTCGATCGTCCTCGGCTTCTCCGGCAACGTCTGGGCGCAGCTCCTGGCGCTGGCGACCGGAGTGGCGATGCTCATGCGCGCCGGCCTGTTCCGCTACACCGCGCAGGTCGCCGCCACCCTGGCCGCAGGCCTGGCCGCGCTCGTCTTCCTCGGTGTCGGCCTCGCGCTCCACCCGCCGCTGGAGTACGTGCGCGACGCGCTCCAGGGCGACACCACCGCGCTCGACATCCGCAGCCTGTGGCTCGCGGCGGCCGTCGCCGCGGCGGCCGCCCTGGTCACCTCGATCGGCCTGATCGCCCCCAGGCGGGGTGTGACCCCCTTCTGGGGCCGCTTCCTGGAGATCGCGGAGAGCTTCGTCCTGCTCACGCTGGTCCCGCTGACCCTGGCCGTCTTCGACGTCTACGCGACCGTACGCGCGATGACGAGCTGAGCGGCGACGGCGCCCCCGAGGGCTGTCCCGCAATCCCCGGCGCCGCGCGCTGATCCACCGCGGATGACGGGACAGCCCTTGGCCGAGCTGACGGGCAGGCAAGGACGAGGATCGGCCGTCCGGTCGAGCCGGGTCCGCGTGATGCCCGCCCGGCGGGCGGACCCGGTCCGAGCACCCGGCACGACCACGAGCGCTGCGCGAGCCGTACGGCCGGGCGAGCCCGCACGTCCGGGAGCGGAGCGGACCCGCCCGCCACACGCCGGCGGTTGAGCCGACGGACCGGGCGCCGCGGGTGACCGCCTCGGCCACGACGCTCCGTCACCACGCCCCGGCGCCCGAACCACCGGCGCGAACCGGCCCGGCGGAACCGGCCGCCGACGACTGGGCGTCGAGCCGCCCGGAACGCCCGGCCGAGCCGACAGAACCGCGCCCGACCGGCTGAGCCGGGCCACGATCTCGCTGACCGGGTACGACGCCAAGTGCGGCAGCCGGTCCTACGCCGGACCGTACTTCGGTGTGGTGGAGAACTGCGACGGCATGGTCGTGGGCCCCATCCGGGCCTACGTCATGAGCAAGGAGAACATCGCGAACGACCAGCCGGCGGACTGGATCGTGGCCTTCGACCTGACGACCGGCAAGACGCGCGGCAAGTTCGAAGGCCGCGAACTGCAGATGGTCTACCCGCTCCGGATGAGCGGCGACGAACTGCTCATCTACCGCGCGGGCGCCGGCACCCTCGCCCCTGCCGCCCTGGTCAGCTGGAACCCGCGGACGGACAAGGAGACCCCGCTGCTGCTGTTCCAGCTCCCGGAGGACGACGCGTACGAGCTCAGCGACCCCGAGCAGTCGGACATCGTCGTGGAGCAGGGCCGCATCTTCTTCTCCCGGCGCGAACTGGTCCGCGACGACGACGCCCCCAAAGACAAGGTGCTCATGGCCATCGGTTACGGCAGCGCCGGACTGAAGCACTGAAGCGGCGCGGTACCGAAGCGACGGAGTACCGAGGCGCGGAAGAGGCACTGGAGCACCGGAACGGCGTGAGGGGGCGCGGCACTGCGTGTGCCGCGCCCCCTCACACCTTCGATCACCGCCGTACGCCCCTCACTCGGCCGCGACGCCTCCGTCCTGCGGCGCCGGCTCCAGGTCGAACTCGCCGTCCCGCGCCCCCAGCACGAACGCGCGCCACTCCGCCTCCGTGTAGCGCAGCACCGTCTCGTGGTCGAGCGACGACCGCATGGCCACGGCGCCGCCGGGAAGAGAGGCGATCTCGACGCGCTCCTCGTGCTCCTCCGTGCCCGGCGCGCAGCGCCACTCCACATCCGAGATGTCGAGGGCGTACAGTTCGTCGCGCTCGCGTTCCTTGCGTGCCTTGATCTCCGCTTCCGTCTCCGCCATCGCGCAGCGACCCCTTCCCGACGTGGTACGGACCCAGTACGGACTCGGGCACTGGGCCGACGCTCACCCTAGTGGTCCGCGCGGCCCCGCCAGGAGCGTTCCGGGACCGAGGTCAGGGCGCCCGTGACCGCCTGGTACCCTGAGTGACGGCCGTTCGTGTACGCACCCCCGGAACCGTCGCAGGAAGCCCTGCGGGCCCTGGAGGCCGCGCCCAGCGGATCCCCGCCTCCCGAGTAACGGAAGCTCCCCAGAGACGAAGACCTGGGGCACTCGGTGGCCACTCACACACAATGAGGAGTACGCGTGTCGCTCGACGCCGCTACGAAGAAGCAGATCATCGGCGAGTTCGGTACCAAGGAGGGTGACACCGGCTCCCCCGAGGTCCAGGTCGCTCTGCTGTCGCGTCGGATCTCCGACCTGACCGAGCACCTCAAGACCCACAAGCACGACCACCACTCCCGCCGTGGCCTGCTGATCCTGGTCGGTCAGCGCCGCCGCCTGCTGCAGTACCTTGCCAAGAAGGACATCCAGCGCTTCCGTGCGCTGGTCGACCGCCTCGGCATCCGCCGTGGTGCGGCGGGCGCCAAGTAGGACGCCGTGGAGGGAGCGGTTCCCGGACGACAGGGGGCCGCTCCCTTCGCCGTATGCGCGTGAGGCCCGGCGGAACGTACGGAAACGTGCGGACTGTCAGTGCCGCTTTGTAGTGTGGTAGCACAACGGCATACGTATGACCCAGCGTGGCAGTGCCCACCGACAGCAGGTAGGGCGCCGTCCCGCACGACGAACGAGGAGAAGCGCGCCTCGCCGCCGCCGGTCCTCGGTAGTGGCTCCCGGGAGTGACTCCCGGGTGCTTCGATCGAAGACCGGCCCGCACCAGACGGAGCGCTTCTCCGCCACCGTCCCCCCGCCACACGGGCGCGTGGGACGAAGACGAGGAGAAAACGCTAGTGGAGAACGAGACCCACTACGCCGAGGCCGTCATCGACAACGGCTCCTTCGGCACCCGCACCATCCGCTTCGAGACGGGCCGCCTGGCCAGGCAGGCCGCCGGCTCCGCCGTGGCGTACCTGGACGACGACACCATGGTGCTGTCGGCCACCACCGCCTCCAAGAACCCCAAGGACCAGCTCGACTTCTTCCCGCTGACGGTCGACGTCGAGGAGCGGATGTACGCGGCCGGCAAGATCCCCGGCAGCTTCTTCCGCCGTGAGGGCCGGCCCTCCGAGGACGCCATCCTCACCTGCCGCCTGATCGACCGCCCGCTGCGCCCGTCCTTCAAGAAGGGCCTGCGCAACGAGATCCAGGTCGTCTGCACGGTCATGGCCCTCAACCCCGACCACCTGTACGACGTCGTGGCGATCAACGCCGCGTCCGCGTCCACGCAGCTGGCCGGCCTGCCCTTCTCCGGCCCGATCGGCGGCGTCCGCGTCGCGCTGATCAACGGCCAGTGGGTGGCGTTCCCGACGCACTCCGAGCTCGAGGACGCCGTCTTCGACATGGTCGTCGCGGGCCGCACCCTGCCGGACGGCGACGTCGCGATCATGATGGTCGAGGCGGAGGCCACCGACAAGACCATCAAGCTCGTCGAGGGTGGCGCCGAGGCCCCCACCGAGGAAGTCGTCGCCGCCGGTCTGGAGGCCGCGAAGCCCTTCATCAAGGTGCTCTGCAAGGCCCAGTCCGACCTCGCCGCCAAGGCCGCCAAGCCCACCGGCGAGTTCCCGATCTTCCTCGACTACCAGGACGACGTCCTGGAGGCGCTGACCGCTGCCGTCAAGCCCGAGCTCGCCCAGGCGCTCACCATCGCCGGCAAGCAGGAGCGCGAGGCCGAGCTGGACCGCGTCAAGGGTCTGGCCGCCGAGAAGCTCCTGCCGGAGTTCGAGGGCCGCGAGAAGGAGATCTCCGCCGCGTACCGCTCGCTGACCAAGACCCTGGTCCGCCAGCGCGTCATCAAGGAGAAGAAGCGCATCGACGGCCGCGGTGTCACCGACATCCGCACTCTGGCCGCCGAGGTCGAAACCGTCCCGCGGGTGCACGGCTCCGCGCTGTTCGAGCGTGGCGAGACCCAGATCCTGGGCGTCACCACCCTCAACATGCTGCGTATGGAGCAGCAGCTGGACACCCTCTCGCCGGTGACCCGCAAGCGCTACATGCACAACTACAACTTCCCGCCGTACTCCACCGGTGAGACCGGCCGCGTCGGCTCCCCCAAGCGTCGCGAGATCGGTCACGGCGCCCTCGCCGAGCGCGCCCTCGTGCCGGTGCTGCCGACGCGCGAGGAGTTCCCGTACGCGATCCGTCAGGTGTCCGAGGCCCTCGGCTCCAACGGCTCGACGTCCATGGGTTCGGTCTGCGCCTCCACCATGTCGCTGCTGAACGCCGGTGTGCCGCTGAAGGCCCCGGTCGCCGGCATCGCCATGGGCCTGATCTCCCAGGAGATCGAGGGCGAGACGCACTACGTCACCCTCACCGACATCCTCGGTGCGGAGGACGCCTTCGGCGACATGGACTTCAAGGTCGCCGGTACGAAGGACTTCGTGACCGCCCTCCAGCTGGACACCAAGCTGGACGGCATCCCGGCCTCCGTCCTGGCCGCCGCCCTGAAGCAGGCCCGCGACGCCCGCCTCCACATCCTCGACGTGATGATGGAGGCCATCGACCGGCCCGACGAGATGTCCCCGCACGCCCCGCGGATCATCACCGTCAAGATTCCGGTCGACAAGATCGGTGAGGTCATCGGCCCCAAGGGCAAGATGATCAACCAGATCCAGGAGGACACCGGCGCCGAGATCACCATCGAGGACGACGGCACGATCTACATCGGCGCCGCCGACGGTCCCTCCGCCGAGGCCGCCCGCACCACGATCAACAGCATCGCCAACCCGACGATGCCGGAGGTCGGCGAGCGCTACCTCGGTACGGTCGTGAAGACGACCACCTTCGGCGCGTTCGTCTCCCTGCTCCCCGGCAAGGACGGTCTGCTGCACATTTCGCAGATCCGCAAGCTGGCCGGTGGCAAGCGCGTGGAGAACGTCGAGGACGTGCTCGGCGTGGGCCAGAAGGTCCAGGTCGAGATCGCCGAGATCGACTCCCGCGGCAAGCTCTCCCTGGTCCCCGTGATCGAGGGCGAGGAGGCTGACGCAGAGCAGAAGGACGAAGCCGCCAAGTGACGTCTCGTGGCTTCAAGGCGACGGCCCGCACCTCCTCGGAGGCGCGGGCCGTCGCCCGTACCCAAACCCTTGTCAAGGGCACGAGCGGCATCGGCACGGTCCGCAAGACCACCCTTCCGGGCGGCCTGCGCATCGTGACCGAGACCCTGCCCTCCGTGCGCTCGGCCACCTTCGGCATCTGGGCGCACGTCGGCTCCCGCGACGAGACCCGCTCGCTCGGCGGTGCCACGCACTACCTGGAGCACCTGCTCTTCAAGGGCACCTCCAGCCGGTCCGCCCTGGACATCTCCTCCGCCATCGACGCCGTCGGCGGCGAGATGAACGCGTTCACGGCCAAGGAGTACACGTGCTACTACGCGCGCGTGCTCGACACGGACCTGCCGCTGGCCATCGACGTGGTCTGCGACATGCTCACCGGCTCGCTCATCCGGGAGGAGGACGTCGACGTCGAACGCGGCGCCATCCTCGAGGAGATCGCGATGACCGAGGACGACCCCGGCGACTGCGTGCACGACCTGTTCGCGCACACCATGTTCGGCGACCACCCCCTCGGCCGCCCGGTCCTCGGCACCGTCGACACCGTCAACGCGCTCACCGCCGACCGCATCCGCCGCTTCTACCGCAAGCACTACGACCCGACCCACCTCGTGGTGGCCTGCGCCGGCAACATCGACCACAAGAAGGTCGTACGCCAGGTCCGCGCCGCCTTCGAGAAGGCCGGATCCTTCCGGGGCACCCAGGCGACGCCCATCGCCCCCCGCGACGGCCGGCGCAGCCTGCGCACCGCGGGCCGCGTCGAGGTGCAGAGCCGCCGCACCGAACAGGCCCATGTCGTCCTCGGCATGCCCGGCCTGGCCCGCACCGACGACCGCCGCTGGGCCCTCGGCGTGCTCAACACGGCCCTCGGCGGCGGCATGTCCTCCCGGCTCTTCCAGGAGATCCGGGAGAAGCGCGGCCTCGCCTACAGCGTGTACTCCTACACCTCCGGCTTCGCCGACTGCGGTCTGTTCGGCGTCTACGCCGGCTGCCGCCCCAGCCAGGTGCACGACGTGCTGAGGATCTGCCGCGACGAACTCGACCACGTCGCCGAGAACGGCCTGACCGACGACGAGATCGCCCGCGCCATCGGCCAGCTCCAGGGCTCCACCGTGCTCGGCCTGGAGGACACGGGAGCGCTGATGAACCGTATCGGCAAGAGCGAGCTCTGCTGGGGCGAGCAGATCTCCGTGGACGACATGCTGGCCCGGATGGCGGCGGTCACGCCGGACGACGTCCGCTCCGTCGCCCGGGACATCCTGGGACAGCGCCCGTCGCTGTCGGTGATCGGCCCGCTCAAGGACAAGCAGGCCGCGCGGCTGAACGACGCCGTCGCCTGACCACCTCCCGTAAGGAAGCACAACAGATGAGCAAGCTGCGCGTGGCGGTTCTCGGCGCCAAGGGCCGGATCGGGTCCGAGGCGGTACGGGCGGTCGAGGCCGCCGAGGACATGGAGCTGGTCGCCGCCCTCGGCCGGGGCGACAAGCTCCAGACGCTGGCGGAGACCGGGGCCCAGGTCGCCGTGGAGCTGACCACCCCCGATTCCGTCATGGACAACCTCGACTTCTGCGTCCACCACGGCATCCACGCGGTCGTCGGTACCACCGGCTGGACCGAGGAGCGCCTCGCGCGGCTGAAGGGATGGCTGGCCGAGTCGCCTCGGACCGGTGTGCTCATCGCGCCGAACTTCTCCATCGGCGCCGTGCTGACGATGAAGTTCGCGCAGATCGCCGCGCCGTACTTCGAGTCGGTCGAGGTCGTCGAGCTGCACCACCCGAACAAGGTGGACGCGCCGAGCGGCACGGCCACGCGCACGGCGCAGCTGATCGCCGAGGCCCGCAGGGCCGCCGGCACGGCCCCGGCGCCGGACGCCACGACGACGGCCCTGGACGGCGCGCGCGGCGCGAGCGTCGACGGTGTCCCGGTGCACGCGGTCCGCCTGCGCGGCCTGCTGGCCCACCAGGAGGTGCTGCTCGGCGGCGAGGGCGAGACCCTCACCGTCCGCCACGACTCCCTCCACCACCGCGGCTTCATGCCGGGCATCCTGCTCGGCGCCCGCCGGGTGGTGACCGCTCCGGGCCTGACCTTCGGCCTGGAACACTTCCTCGACCTGAGCTGAGCCACGAGCACCGAGCGGAACCGAAGCCCGAGCCCCTTATGCGCGCGAAGATCACCTACCTCGTCACGGCCGCCGTCCTGGTCTTCTACTTCGGCCTGGTCGGCAGCCGAGGCGTCATGCTCCTCCAGTCCGGCACGCCTGTGACCATCGCCTTCGGGATCGCCGTACTGATCCTGCCGGTGATCGGTCTGTGGTTCCTGTGGAAGAACACCCAGTTCGTCCGCCGGGCCAACCAGCTCGCCGCCGAACTCGACGCCGAGGGCGGCCTGCCCGTCGACGACCTCAAGCGGACGCCCAGCGGGCGCATCGACCGCGACTCGGCGGACGAGGTCTTCGCCCGGCGCAAGGCCGAGACGGAGGCCGCGCCCGACGACTGGCGCACCTGGTTCCGCCTCGCCGTCGCTTACCACGACGCCCGCGACACGCCGCGCGCCCGCAAGGCCATGCAGCGCGCCATCGCCCTGCACGACGGCAGACCGGCCCCGGCCGCCTGACACCCGACGGCTCGGGCCGTCACACGCCGGTGGGTCCGGTCCGTACGTCGCGGACCGGACCCACCGGCGTGTGAGGTCGGGACGGAGGCGTCAGCGAGGCCGGTGCTCCTCGGCCCATGCCTCCACCGAGTCCGCCGCCCGGTCGAAGGCGGTGACACGGCCCAGGAAGTCGGCGTTGTGCGTGGTGAGCAGCGGCGGTACGGCCCCAGCGGCCCGGCCCCGGCGGGAGAGCACCAGCGCCTGCCCCTGCACCGTGCGCGGCAGCCCGAGCCAGCGCACCGGCTGCTGGAGCGTGCGCACGCTGACCACGTCGGACCACCGCGTCGTACGGGTCAGCAGGAAGCCCACATGGCGCAGCCCGCGCGCGCTGACCCACACCCCCATGCGCAGCAGCCGCAGCGCGGCGGCGATGACGACCAGGGCGACCCCGAAGCAGACCGTGGCGGCGGACGGGCCGTCGGTGGCCGCGATCACGATCGCCGCGAGCAGCACGAACGAGGCGAGCAGCAGTGCCAGGGCGGCCACGCCCACCCGGCACGGGCCCGGCCGGTAGGGGCGTCGCCAGCGCTCGCGGTCGTCGAACGGCAGCGCGACGTCGTCGGCTGCGTCGAAGGCGCGGTCGGCCGTCAGGAAGGGCAGGGGCACGGCTGGTCCTCACTCCGTCCAGGCATGGGCTGTGCCCGGTGAGGTTATCCGTCTGTGTGCCCGCTCACCACCCGAGGGGTCTGCGAGGGCCGGTCCCGCGGCGGTCCGCGGGACGGTCATGCGCGCCCGCGGCTCAGTGCCCGTGGGAGGCCTGCTGCGTCTGCGTGGGGGACTGGCTGCTCGACAGTGCGGGCATCCCGAGGATCAGCGAGCCCACGAGTCCCGCGACGATCGTCAGGCCCAGCAGGCAGCGCCCCGCCATCCGAGCGGCGGACGGCCGCTGCCGGGGCGGGGGAGCGACATTGCTGCGGAACCTGTCGGCCTCGGCGACGAAGGCGAACGGGACGGACTCGCGCCGGCGGAACATCCGGGACACGGCTCCCTTCCGGGTCGAACGGGGGTTTCTCACCCATACAGACGCACGAGTGTCCCGAAAGGTGCCCGCTTTCCCCGAATTCTCAGATCTTCACCGAAGATGTCGCGGCCCGGCATCGAACGCCCCGGTGTCAGAGGCGGCCCGTAGAGTGGGCGCCGCCCGTCAGACGTGAAGGAAGGGACCCTCCGAGCCGTGACCGACACCCCCGCCGACCACCCGAAGCCCAGCTTCCGCAGCGACGTCACCGTCGAGTTGGTCAAGCACACGGCGTCGGACGCCGACGTGCTGTTCGCAGCCCGTGTCTCGACCATCGGCGAGCAGTCCCTGGACCAGCTGAACAAGGACCCCGAGCGCTCCAAGGGCCTGATCAACTACCTGATGCGGGACCGGCACGGCAGCCCCTTCGAGCACAACTCGATGACGTTCTTCGTCAGCGCCCCGATCTTCGTCTTCCGCGAGTTCATGCGGCACCGCGTGGGCTGGTGCGTCGCCGGAGACACCGAGATCACACTCGAGAGCGAGGCAGGCAACCTGCGTCGGCGCACCATTGCGGAGCTCTACAAGCTCTGGCACCTGGGTGCCGAGGACCGGCTTCCACACTCCGCAGGTGGCGTCACCTGGCACAGCCGGGCGGGTAAGTGGATGGCCCAGGTGCGGAGCGGCGGGACCAACCACTATCTGGGCCTCCACGAGAACCGCGAGGCGGCCGAGTCCGCCGTCGCGGAATTCCGCGAGCAGCATCCGAGTACGCGCCTGCGGAAACTCGAGTCCGTCCGTCGGAACCACGTGCGCTGCTATGACGAGGAAACCCTGCTGGCGCAGCGCGCCAGGATCGTGGACGTCATCCAGTCCGGCGTGAAAAGCCTGATCAAGGTGACCACGGCGTCCGGCAAGACCTTGCGCTGTACCGTCGATCATGCCGTGTTCACCCCTGACGGCTGGCGCAAGGCGGGCGAACTCGCGGTCGGTGACTGCGTCATGGCCACCGGCACGGCTCCGCGCCCCTCCCAGGCGCTCGTGCCGCCCAGCCTGCGGCGTGGCATCGGCGTGTGGACCGCGATGCAACGGCAGAGGCTGATCCAGGAGACCGACACCTGTCACCTCTGCGGCAATGGCTTCCCGCGCGCCAAGCTGGCCCTCGATCACGTCGTTCCGGTGGCGGAGGACCTGACCCGGGCCCTCGACGAGAGCAATCTCGCCCCGGCCTGTGAGACCTGCCACGCGGCCAAGAGCGCCGGGGAGCAGGCCCTGGCACAGCGCGGCGGCAAGATCGCGACGGCCGTGCCGGACCGGATCGTCGCCATTGAGGGCGCGGGAGAGGAGATGACGTACGACCTCTCCGTCGAGGGGCCGTGGCACAACTTCCTCGCGAACGGAATCGTCGTGCACAATTCGTACAACGAGGAGTCCGGGCGCTATCGCGAGCTCCAGCCGGTCTTCTACGTCCCCGACGCCTCCCGCAAGCTGGTCCAGGAGGGCCGCCCCGGCAAGTACAGGTTCGTCGAGGGGACCCAGGCCCAGCAGGAGCTCGTGGGCAGGGTGATGGAGGATTCCTACCGCGAGGCCTACGAGGCCTACCAGGAGATGCTCGCCGCCGGCGTGGCCCGTGAGGTCGCCCGCGCGGTGCTCCCGGTGGGTCTGTTCTCCTCGATGTACGCCACCTGCAACGCCCGCTCGCTGATGCACTTCCTCGGCCTGCGCACCCAGCACGAGCTGGCCAAGGTGCCGTCCTTCCCGCAGCGGGAGATCGAGATGGTGGGCGAGCGGATGGAGGCCGAGTGGGCGAAGCTCATGCCGCTCACCCACGCCGCCTTCAACGCCAACGGACGGGTCGCCCCGTAGTCCGTGTCCCGAGTCGCCCGGACCCCGCGTTTTCCCAGGTACTGATGTACGGGTCAGCCTCGCGAGGTGTCCGTATTGCGGCCTTTGTGGAAGTTCATCTAGCCTGATCAAACGGACCCGGCACTGCTTGAACCCCCGAGCAGGCAGTGCCGGGCTCCATTTTTGTCACGACTTGTCGCCTGCCCCTAGGGCAGACCCCGCACCGAGCAACGAGTAGCGTGTTACCCATGGCTCCGACCTCGACTCCGCAGACCCCCTTCGGGCGGGTCCTCACCGCCATGGTCACGCCCTTCACGGCGGACGGCGTACTCGACCTCGACGGCGCGCAGCGGCTCGCCGCCCACCTGGTGGACGCAGGCAACGACGGCCTGGTCGTCAACGGCACCACCGGCGAGTCCCCCACGACCGGCGATGCGGAGAAATCGGACCTCGTACGCGCGGTCGTGGAGGCCGTCGGCGACCGCGCCCACGTCGTGGCAGGCGTCGGCACCAACGACACCCACCACAGCGTCGAGCTCGCCCGCGCCGCGGAGCGCGCCGGCGCGCACGGCCTGCTGACCGTCACGCCGTACTACAACAAGCCCCCGCAGGAGGGCCTGTACCGGCACTTCACGGCCATCGCCGACGCCACCGGCCTCCCGGTCATGCTCTACGACATCCCCGGGCGCAGCGGCGTGCCGATCAACACCGAGACCATCGTCCGTCTCGCCGAGCACCCGCGGATCGTCGCCAACAAGGACGCCAAGGGCGACCTCGGGCGTGCCAGCTGGGCCATCGCCCGCTCCGGCCTGGCCTGGTACTCCGGCGACGACATGCTGAACCTGCCGCTGCTCTCCGTGGGCGCGGTCGGCTTCGTCTCGGTCGTCGGCCACGTCGTCACCCCCGACCTGCGCGCCCTCATCGACGCCTACACCTCCGGCGACGTCCAGAAGGCCACCGAGATCCACCAGAAGCTGCTCCCCGTCTACACCGGAATGTTCCGCACCCAGGGCGTCATGACCACCAAGGCCGCGCTCGCCCTGCGGGGACTGCCCGGCGGACCACTGCGACCGCCCATGGTCGAGCTCACGCCCGAGGAGACCGAGCAGCTCAAGATCGATCTTGCCGCCGGCGGGGTACAGCTCTGACAACAAGACTTCGCGAGATCCTCTCGCACCGCCCGGCTCCACCCGGCACCCCGCCGGGAACCGGGCTCCACAACCGAACAGGCAACTGAATAAGCGGGCCACCGGTGCCCGCACCCCACAACGACAACTGCTTCTGCACGAACGTCACGCGCGCCACGTGCCCACCGGTACGTGGCGCGCGTGGTGAGGAGAGTCTTTTGAGTCATCCGCATCCTGAACTCGGCCCGCCCCCGCCGCTCGTCGAAGGCGGCCTCCGGGTCACCCCGCTCGGCGGCCTCGGCGAGATCGGCCGCAACATGACGGTCTTCGAGTCCGGCGGCCGCCTGCTGATCGTCGACTGCGGAGTGCTCTTCCCCGAGGAGGAGCAGCCCGGAATCGACCTGATCCTGCCGGACTTCTCGTCCATCCGGGACCGTCTCGACGACATCGAGGGCATCGTCCTCACGCACGGCCACGAGGACCACATCGGCGGGGTCCCCTACCTTCTCAGGGAGAAGCCGGACATTCCGCTGATCGGCTCCAAGCTGACCCTCGCCCTGATCGAGGCCAAGCTCCAGGAGCACCGCATCCGCCCCTACACCTTGGAAGTGGCGGAAGGGCATCGCGAACGCATCGGGCCCTTCGACTGCGAGTTCATCGCCGTCAACCACTCCATCCCGGACGCACTCGCCGTCGCCGTGCGCACCCCCGCGGGCATGGTGGTGCACACGGGCGACTTCAAGATGGACCAGCTGCCGCTGGACAACCGCCGCACCGACCTGCACGCGTTCGCGCGGCTGAGCGAAGAGGGCATCGACCTCCTTCTCGCCGACTCCACGAACGCCGAGGTCCCCGGCTTCACGCCGCACGAGCGGGACATCTCCGGTGTGTTGCGCCAGGTCTTCGCCGGCGCCCGCAAGCGGATCATCGTGGCGAGCTTCGCCAGCCACGTCCACCGCATCCAGCAGATCCTGGACGCGGCGCACGAGTACGGCCGCCGGGTCGCCTTCGTCGGCCGCTCCATGGTGCGCAACATGGGCATCGCCCGGGACCTCGGCTACCTCAAGGTCCCACCGGGCCTGGTGGTGGACGTCAAGACGCTCGACGATCTGCCCGACCACGAGGTGGTCCTGGTCTGCACGGGCTCGCAGGGCGAGCCGATGGCCGCCCTGTCCCGCATGGCCAACCGGGACCATCAGATCCGCATCGTCGAGGGCGACACGGTGATCCTGGCGTCCTCGCTCATCCCGGGCAACGAGAACGCGGTCTATCGGGTGATCAACGGCTTGACCCGCTGGGGTGCCAACGTCGTCCACAAGGGCAACGCCAAGGTGCACGTCTCGGGCCATGCCTCCGCCGGCGAGCTGCTGTACTTCTACAACATCTGCCGCCCGAAGAACCTGATGCCGGTCCACGGCGAGTGGCGCCATCTGCGCGCCAACGCCGAACTGGGCGCTCTCACGGGTGTGCCGCACGACCGGATCGTCATCGCCGAGGACGGTGTCACCGTCGACCTCGTCGAGGGCAAGGCCAAGATCTCCGGCAAGGTCCAGGCCGGCTACGTCTACGTCGACGGCCTCTCCGTCGGCGACGTCGGCGAGCCTGCCCTGAAGGACCGCAAGATCCTCGGTGACGAGGGCATCATCTCGGTCTTCGTGGTGATCGACTCCACCACCGGCAAGGTCACCGGCGGCCCGCACATCCAGGCTCGCGGTTCCGGTATCGAGGACTCCGCGTTCGGAGAGGTCATCCCCAAGATCGCGGACGCCCTGGAGAAGTCGGCCCAGGAGGGCATCGCCGACGCCCACCAACTGCAGCAGCTCATCCGCCGCACGCTGGGCAAGTGGGTCTCGGACACCTACCGGCGCAGGCCGATGATCCTCCCGGTCGTCGTGGAGGTCTGAGGCTCGAACTGGCAGCGGGGCGCCTCGATTTGCATCGAGGCGCCCCGCTCCAGTACGTTTACGGCTCCGCCCGGACGGGAACTTGGAGGCTTCACGCGCTCCGACGGAGGTACCCGGAGGGGGCGGGAAATCCGACTCAGAATCTCTGATAAAGTCGGGTCCGCCGGAAAGGGAAACGCGAGAGCGGGAACCTGGAAAGCACCGAGGAAATCGGGTCGAAAAGATCTGATAGAGTCGGA
>NZ_JBSFRB010000049.1:0-57763 GCF_053589015.1 Streptomyces sp. NPDC003393
GGTGGTGGTGGCGGTCACCTGCGTGTTTTCGGCGGCCTGTGCGGTGGTGGGCATCAGGGTGAGGGCGGCGGTTGCGGCGCCGGTGGTGGCGATGCCGGTGAGGGCGAGGGTGCGCAGGCGGGCGAAGCGGTTGGTGCGGGTGATCGTCGTGCGCAAGGAAGTCTCCAGGGGCGTCGTCGGGGGGTGCCGTCCGCTGCGGGTGGCGGTGGCGGTGTGGCATGAGGGCGGGGTCCTCGTGTCGTTGCGGTCCGGGCGGTGTGCTGGGTTTGCGTCCTGTCCGGTCGCCGTGCAACGACAGCCATGTTTGGGCAGGCCCGCGACGGGTTGCAAGAATGTGACGTACTACCCTGCATCGGAGCGATGTCCGGATTGTGCCGATATTGGTATCTATGAGCACGCCGGATGTGGTCTGTCTGCTACGACCGTTCTTAGCATGTGATCTGGCTCCTATGGACAGCCTCACACTCACAGGCCCCCGAAGGCCGCCCCACGGGTCTCATACAGAGTCGTGGACCGGGCCATGATCACCGGCAAGGCGGGGCCGTGGCACAGAGGTAGCGTGCCGCGACGACATCCCGGAGGACGTCGGTTGAAACCGACCGCCCCGCCCCTAACCCACCTCGGTCTGAGAACCTCGAGGGCGGTGGCCGGTTCGGCCCGGACGGCACGGTGACCGGGATGGTGGGTGGCCTGCGGGCAGCGAGTCGAGTCGCGCACTCCGACCAGCGGCTGCGTCGGTGGCTCAGGCAGCCTGACGATTGACGAACGCCGCCGGCCGGGGTGCTCCTGAGGGGGCTTCCTCGAATCTCAGGTCGCCGTCCAGCCCCCTTCACAGCCAGCCGCGGCGGGCCGCCTGCCAGGCGAGCTGCATGCGGGTGGCGGCGCCGGCGAGCGTCATCATCTGCTGGATGTGGCGCTGGACGGTGCGCCGGCTCAGGTTCATCTGGCTGGCGATGGCCTTGTCGGCGACGCCCGCCACGAGCAGCGACAGCAGCCGGCGGTGGGTATCGCTCAGCGGGTCCGCTTCCCCGGCGCCGTCGGCACCGCTCATCGCTCCGGACGCACTGACGTGCAGCGGTACCGCGTCCTCCCAGTAGCGTTCGAACAGCGCGGTCAGCGCCTCCAGCAGGCTGCTGTCGCGCAGCAGCGCCGCGGTAGGTTCGCTGGGACTGCCGTGCGGGCCGCCGGGGACCAGGGGACAGATGGCTATGGTGCGGTCGGCGACCGCCAGCCGCAGCGGCAGGTGGGGCACGGAGCGGGCCATCTCCCCGGCCTGGACGCCCTCGACAACGTTGGCGATGGCCCCGTCGTCGTCGAAGAACGCCCGCTCGTACAGGACGCGATAGCGCACACCGCGGGCCAGGGCGTCGTATTCGGCGCGGTTGCTCCCCGAGGGCATGGCGACGTACTGCGCCTTGCAGAACCAGAGCATCTCGTGGCGTGCGTTCTCCTGCATCTGCCGCAGATGCTGGCGCAGCGCCTCACTGCCGGTGATCACCTCGATGAGCTGGCCGGCGTCCTGGCGGCGCGCGGTGCTGCGGTAGCTCTCCAGCAGGTCGGTGACCGCGGTGCGGGCCTTGTCGAGGGCGTCGGCCTGACGTTGCAGCCGCGGCAGCAGGGCCACGTCGGGCGGGGTGGCGGTGTAGTGCCGCGGGAGGCTGTCGGTCGGGCTGGCCAGCCCCTTGGTGGCGAGGGCGGCGAGGACGCCCTCCGTCTGACCGGGTGGCAGACCCGTCTGCTCGGCGACCTCGTCCGCCGAGGCCGTCACGGTGGTGACCAGAAGCCGGTAGACGGTCTCCTCGACCGCGGTGAGACCAGCCGCCTCGAGCATGCCGCGTTCCTCCGGGTACAGGACGGTCCGCACGGCAGGGGCACCGCATGGGCACAAGCCGTACACATCGTTAAAGGCTGGACTATACCCGGGAAATGTTTCGTGCCAATGGCACGGCGGGTGCCGGGGCCCACACTCCCCTGCACCCGCCGCAGTGTCAACGGTGACGTCCCACCGTCACCGTCCTCCGGAGGCCCGTGCGCCGCTGTGCAGATACGCGCGGTCCACCGTCTGCCGGACGCTGTTGCCCGCCGCGTCGGTCGCGGTCACACGCAGCGTCACATAGGCGTCGTCGCGCACCCGCGACGGACGCTCCACGGTGGCGGTGAAACCGCCACCCTTGCGGGCCGTGGTGGCCCGGGTCCAGGTCCGCCCGTCGTCGTAGGAGGTCTCGACCCGCAGGGTCACCCCGCGCGGCGCGGCCATGCCGTCCTGCATCCGCACGTTCAGGCCCAGTTCGTACCGGCGGGCGTGGCCCACCGCGTTGCGGGCGTCGACCGGCACGGAGTAGTCGACCTGCAGCAGGGGCAGTGTCGTCGGCTGCGCCTCGGTGCCCGAGCGGAACGTCCACGAGGTGCGGGTGCCGGTGCCGAAGCGCCAGTCGTCCGAGGTACGGGCGGTGGTCAGGTCCAGCCGGTACTCGGCGTCGCCCGCCGGCACCTCGATGTCGCCCCACGCGCCCTGGTCGGACTCGGCGATCCGCTTCCCGTCGCGGTAGAGCACCGCGGTGGCGGTGTCGTCCACCGGGGCTCCGGCGCGGGCAACGCCGGTTCCGATCCCGCCACCCATGTCGTTGAGCTCGTAGAACGAGTAGTGACCGGTGCCGGAGTCGTTGAACTCCGGAACGTAGACGGACAGGGTGTTGCCGTTGCGCACCGACGGCCAGGCCGCACCGCGCGGAATCGACGGACGGACCACGGCCCCGAACCAGCGCTCCGTGGCCTTCTGACCGGGCCGGTAGGTGCGCGGCAGGTTCTGCATGCCTGCCCCGAGCGGGGTGTCCACGCCGAAGACGACGTTGTGGTGCACGGTGTGGCGCCACAGGGTGTCCCCGCCGGTCACGTACTCCACGCGCTCCTGGCCCGTCGGCACCTCACGGCTGTACTGGTTCCAGGCGGTGTCCTGGTACGGACGCCACCCGAAGCGCTGCTCACTCGCCCACTGCGAGGCGCCGGTACGGGTGTAGGTGCTGCGGACCACGGCGCTCTCGCGCTCGGAGACGGTGTGCACCAGGTTCTTCGGAACGAAGCCCTTGGACACCTGCATCACGTCGTACAAGTACGGGCTGCGCACCGTGCCGGAGAACTCCACCGTGGTGGTGCGCTTGCTGATGCTCTTGAGGAGCGCGGTGCCCTCCGCCGCGCCGGCGCGCATGGTGGGCACGGCCATCCGGTCACCGGTCGGGCTCCACCGCGTCCAGGGGTAGAAGCCGTCCTCCACGACCAGCATCAGCGCCTTGGCCCCGGCCGCCTTCGCCGCCTCGGCGAGCTCCCGTTCATCGGTGAAGTGCCAGCGGACGACGGCCAGTTTGCCGCGGACGCCGGCCTTCTTCAGCTCGGCCGCGGTGCCGGTACCGGCGTCGACGGCGGTCAGCTCGGCGCCCTTGTCGTCGAAGGCCGGGGACGCGGGCACGTAGTACGGGGTGAAGGCCGACGACGTGCCGGAGACCTTCGCCCTCAGCTGCGGGGCGACCAGCTGCCAGCGCGAGGCGAACTCGAAGTCGCCGTCGGTGACGCGCGCGGTGGGGCTGACGTAGATCCGCTTGGCGATGTCGAAGAACATCACGCCCTGGATCAAACCGTTGCCGTCGATCTTCCGGTACGTCTGGTAGCTGAGGATGCCGCGCTGCTCGGCGGGTCGGGGGGTGCGGATCTTCACCTCGGTGACCTTGGAGGCGTCGAGCGTCACCGTGGTGTCCTTGGTGACCTTCACCTCCGGGTTGACCACCTCGCGCAGCTCCTGGCCGTCGGCGGCGTTTTCCAGCGTGCCGAAGCTGAGCTGGTACGTGCCCTCCTCGACCTCGGCGACGGCGGGCTCGACGCTGCTGTACTCCACGAACCCGTCGGCGCCCCAGATCGTCGGCGCCGCGCCCTCGATGACCTTGCCGTCGCGGTCGCGGGCGATCACGGTCAGCTTGTGCTTGGGAGCGTGCACGTTGAGGCTGACGGTGGTGTGGGCGACAACGGTGCCGTCGGCTGCCGTGGCGGTGACGTAGCCGTAGTACTTGCCGCGCGCGGCGTGGGCCGGGTCGGTGCTCACGGGGACCTCGGTGGTGGCACCGGGCGCGACGCTCACGGTGCCGGAGCCGAGGGTGACGACCCCGTCGGGCAGCGCACGCCCGGTTCCGGTGGACAGCTTGACGGCCAGCTTCAGATCGACCTGCTTGTCACCGGTGTTGGTGTAGCGCACGGTGGCCGCCTGCTGCCGTCCCGCCGTTCCGCCGTTCTGGACCGAGGGCAGCGCGATCGTGCCGGTCGCCGTGATCGGGCCGGTGGCGGTGGCCAGGTCGATCCGGCCGCCGCCCTGCTCGGTCACCTTGGTGCCGGGCACCGTGCGTGAGGTGCTGATCAGCGCGTCCTTGATCTGCTGCGGGCCCCAGTCCGGGTGCTGCTGCGCCAGCAGCGCCGCGGCGCCCGCGACATGTGGAGTCGCCATCGACGTGCCCGAGGCGGCGACGTAGTTCGCGTCGACCGGGTCGCCCATGGTGGTGCCCGCGGCACGGGCGGCCACGATGCCCACGCCCGGGGCGGTCACGTCGGGCTTGACGGCGCCGTCGCCGAAACGTGGGCCGCGGCTGGAGAAGGAGGCGAGGGAGTCGTCCCGGTCCACGGCGCCCACCGTCAGCGCGGCGTCGGCGGCGCCCGGCGAGCCCACGGTGGACGGACCCGGGCCCGCGTTGCCCGCGGCGATGACGAACAGCGTGTCCGTCGACGCGGTCAGGGTGTTGACGGCCTGACTCATCGGGTCGGTGCCGTCGGTCTGGATGTCCGCGCCGAGGCTCATGTTGACGACCTTGGCGTGCTTGCCCGCCGCCCACTCCATACCGTCGATGACCTGCGACTCCGACCCGGAGCCGTCGTCACCGAGCACCTTGCCGATCAGCAGGTCCGCCTTGGGCGCCACGCCCCGCCGGGTGCCCGACGACGCCGCGCCGGTGCCGCCGACGGTCGAGGCGACATGCGTGCCGTGGCCGAAGTGGTCGACGGTGTTGCCGCTGCCGGAGAAGTCCTCGGCCTCGGCGATGCGTCCGGCCAGGTCGGGATGGGACGCGTCCACACCGGTGTCCAGCACGGCCACCTTCACGCCCTGGCCCTCGTAGCCGGCCTTCCAGGCGGTGGGCGCGTTGATCTGGCCCGTGCTGCGGTCCAGGACGGCCTTGACCCGGCCGTCCAGCGAGACCCGAGGGGTCACCGCGGCGCGGGCGGCGTCCGCGGCCCCGCCGGGGTTCAGCGTCTTCCAGAAGGCGCCGAGTTCGTCGCCGTCGACGCGGAAGGAGCGGGCGTCGATGCTCTCCAGGGTGCGCGCGGGCGTCTTGTCCGCGCGCAGCGCCACCAGCCGGTCCGCGGTCGCCTCGGCGGCCTTCGCGGCCTGGGACGCGACGCGGGCCCCGTCCCGTGCCGGCTCGGGCCGCGAGGAGACGATCAACGGCAGCGCGGAGGTGTGCGCCTCGTCGTAGCCGGCGGCGATCAGCGCCGTCACGTCGAACAGCCTGCGGTCCAGGGTGCCCGCGGACACCAGTGCCTCGGCGTCGAAGGGCAGGACGGTCAGGGACTTGTCGTCGGCTTCCAGCGTGCGGAAGGGGATGCGGTCGCGGCCGGGTCCCGGCTGGACCGAGGCGGTGCGCCGTCCGCCGGGCAGCGACGTCACCGTCACCCGGTCGCCGGTGACCAGCCGGACGGTGGTGGAGGACGCCTCGCCACGGTCGGTGGATCGCGCCGGTGCGTCCGAGGCGGTCGGCTCGGAGGCGGTGGCCGTGCCCCCGAGCGTCACCACCAGTACTGTCGATATCGCCGCCCCGAGGCGGAACCTTGCCATCAGCCAAACACCTTTCGTACAGCTCCGGGTTACGCGCTGTCCGACAGAATCTGCTGATGCCGGGAAGGTGTCACCGGGTACCGGCTGTCACAGCTGTGACATGTCCCAAGGGCGACACGGTACTTCGGGCAACCGGTGTCGATCCCTGCCAGTCCACGCCGAAACCGTTGCCGCCGGTACGAAAGCCCCCTCGAGGGGCCCGAAGAGCGGCCCGCGCCGGCGCCGCCGCCGTGGGCCCCACGGGGGGCCGCCGGAACTGACGGCGGCCCGGCGGTCGTCGCGCCAACCGGGCGACGCCGCGGCCGCGTTGCGCACCGCGATGCGGCCGCCTGTGCGGGTTTGCGGGCTGGGGCGAAGGACGGAACGGGAGAGAGCTGTCACCGGCGGCCGGACGTGCGCGGCTTCGCCTGCCGCGCCTGCAGGACGGACACCGGCCGCGATCCGGCGACGTAACGGCTCGTCACGGCCGCCCCCCGGCCGGGTCCGCTCCGATGGACAGATAGGACGATCAGGTGACGAGCCGTAGATCGCGGGTTCTTCGGCTCAGGCGTGGTACTTGCACGCCCGCCCGGGCGAGATCCTCGTCGTTCTCGGCCTGGTGACGCGGCGGTTCATGCCGGTCCCTTCGGACGCGAGGCGGCAGCGTTCGACCTGTTCGGTCACCTGTTTGCAGATGTTCGGGGCTCATCCGGTCCGCCCAAGCCCCCCGACGACGAGACACCGATCTTGACCAGGCTCCACCACGAGTACCTCCCAACGAATTGAGGGAGGCGGGGCTGCACCACCAGATCTACCTGCGGCCCCCGCAGGACCGACCCCGCCAAGCTCAGGACGATTCTGCGGCAGCCCGTAGCAGCGCGATCCGCTTGAGGGTGCTGCTCCCGTGGCCGCGGACCGGCCTGGTTGACGCCGACAGCGGGCACGGGAGCGAGTGCGGTTGTTCATCCGGTCATTCAGCTGCCGCGAACCCGGCTACGGCCGGCCGACCACCTCGGGGACGTTGTAGCCCTCGGCCTTCAGCTCCGGCCGTGCCGTGTGCACGCGATGGGGCCAGGACATGGTGACCGTCCGGGACTCACCGGGCAGCAGCCACAGGTAGTTGTCGCCGTACTCGGCGGGCAGGATCCGCTGCCCGGAACCCGAGTCCACCAGGGACAGGCGCACCATCGCCGCCACCGACGAACCGCGGTTGGTCACCTCAGCCGTCAGCTCGTGGCGGTCGTCGGGGCCGCGTCGCGCGCCCCCGACGTCCACCGAGACCCTGGTCCGCCGCGTCTTGTTCAGCGCCCGCATGGCCTCCGGCGTCCTGTACCGCCAGTACGTGTTCTCGGTCAGTGTCCGCCCGTGCTCGTCCGTGAGCCGCAGGCGCAGCAGGTACAGGTCGGGCAGGGAACCCTGGGCGTCGGCGGTGAACGCCTTCGCCGTGGCCGACGCGGGCACGTCCACGGTCGCCTTCTGCTCGTCGGCCACCTGGCGGCCGTCCAGGTCGTACCAGCGGGCGGTCACCGTGGCTGTGCGAAGGGTGCGCGGGGTGTGGTTGACGGCGATGACCTGCCCGTCGACCGGGTTCGCCTGCACGTGCAGGGGTTCGCAGGCCTTGCGGGAGCCGTAGTAGGCGCCGTTGACGTCGAAGTCGTAGTCGTACGTCTGCCAGACCGTGCTGTACCAGGCCGGGTGGGACATCCACAGCAGCAGGGCGCTCGCGTCGTCCCAGAGCCTGGCGTTCCACGCCTCGAACATGGCGCGGTGGTTCTCGTAGTTGAGGAACTGCGCCTTGCGGCAGAAGTCGTCCAGGTCCTCGGCGGTGCCCAGCCGGGACTCGATGGCCGCGCGGTAGTTCTGCGGGGCCTGGTTTCCCTTGGTGCTCCAGTCGTGGTAGTACCAGGCGCCGCCGATGGGCCACTCGGCCTCGTCGCCGACCAGGCGGCGCATGGTGGCCGCCGTGGAGACCACGGGCATGCCGATCTCGGTGTGGAAGCCGAAGTTGTTGCTGCCGTACGTCGAGGCGGAGGAGTACTTCTCCGGCTCCACCCATCCGTAGGGGCCGCCACCGGTGACGATGCCACCGGCCGAGTTGTTCTGGTAGAGCACTCCGGGCGCCCCGGAGTGCACCGCGTCGCGCATGCCGTCGTCGATCGCGGCGGGCGGATTGCCCTCGTTGGCCCCGCACCACACCACGACGCTCGGGTGGATGCGGTAGCGGAGCACGACGTCGCGCGCCGTGCTGTTGAACGCGTCGTGGTCCGGCGGGTCCATGCCCCACGCGTTCGGGAAGTCGTTCCACACCAGGATGCCGTGCTCGTCGCAGCCGGCGTAGAACTCCTCGCGGTTGCTGCTGCCGACCCAGTTGCGGATCACCGTGAAGTTCATGTCGCGGTGCATCCGCACCGCCGTGTCCATCCGCTCGGCCGGCATCCGGCGCAGCAGTTCGTCCCAGCCCCAGTTGCCGCCCCGGCAGAACACCCGCACCCCGTTGACGCTGATCTTCAGCGGCGCGATGGAGTTGTCGACCGACGCGACGTCCTTCCAGTCGGAGTCGTTGTCGGAGACCTGGATGGTGTACGTCTTCGCGTACGCCTGCTCCCAGGTGATCGCCACCCGGTCGAACCGCTCGGGGGCGCCCAGGTCGAACCGGATCCAGCCGTCGTCCTCGTAGACCGAGGTCCAGCGGGTGTCGAGGTCGCCGTCCACGGCGTTGCCGGCGACCGTGCCCTCGCCCTCGGAGGAGGCGGTGGCGGGTTTGCGCGACGCCAGGTCGATGCCCGGTCTGGCGCTGTCCACGACGGCCAGGTTCCACATGGAGAAGCCCCAGCCGGTGGCCCGGGTCCGGCAGAACACCCGGACGTAGCGTGCGGTGACCGCGTCGAACCCGACGTTCTGCATGCTCGCCGCGCCGGAGGTGTGGAACGGCAGCGGCGCGGCGGCGTTGTCCACATCCTTCACGTCGGTCCAGGCCGAGCCGTCCTCGGAGACCTGGATGGTGTACGTCTTCGCGTACGCCTGCTCCCAGTCGACCGCGATCCGGTCGAAGGAGACCGAGGAGCCGAGGTCGACCCGGACCCACTGGTCGTCGTCGTACGAGGACGACCAGCGGGTGTCGCCGTTGCCGTCGGTGACGTTGGCCGCTTGGCGCGAGGGATCGTCGAAGGAGGACGCGGTCGCCTTCCTGCCGAGCGCCAGGTCGTCGCCGGGATCGGAGCTGTTCAGAACCGCCAGGTTCCAGATGGAGCAGCCCCAGTCGGTGGCGCGGGTGTGGCACAGGATGCGGACGTAGCGCGCCTTCTGCCGGGCGAAGTCCACGGTCTGGGTGAAGACGTCGCTGCCCCACCGGAAGGTCATCGGGACGGCGCCGTACTCGTAGCCGAACTGACGTATGCCGAAGCGGGTGGTGCGGCGGTCGCTCTCCCGGCCGTCCACGGAGGCGGTCAGGGTGAGGTCGTGCAGGTTCGGCTCGCCGTAGCCGTTGGGCCACCACAGCTTCGGGTCGCGCAGGCGCAGCTGCGGGAAGTCGGCGGGGGCGAAGACGACGTCGGTGCTTCCGCCGCCGGACACCGTCACGGTCCTGGTGACCTTCACGGTGTCGAACGCCGCGGTGACGGTGACCCGCCGGTCGGCGGAGTCGGCGTTGCGGATCGGGACCACGACGGTCAACTCGGCGGTGCGGGTGTCGGGCAGGTTCGGCAGCAGCGTGTCCACGCGCGGGTCGCCGATGACGGCGTGACCGGTGGAGCGCAGCCGCACGTGGTTCCAGAGGCCGGCCCCGCGGTCGCGCACCGCGGGCATCCAGTCCCAGCCGGAGGAGGCCAGGTACGTGGGGGAGTTGCGGTTCATCATGTTGGCGCCGGCGTCCACGAACGCCAGGCCGGCCGGGCCCTTGTCGGCGGGGCTGCCGGGGAACGGCATCGGGGTGATGTTCACCGCGACCGCCTGGTCGCCGGGCGCCAGCAGCTCGGTGACGTCGAAGGAGGCGCGCGAGAACGGGTTGCTGAAGGCGCCGGCCCTGGTGCCGTTGAACCAGACCTCGGCCTGGTGGTTGATGCCGTCGAACTCCAGCCAGACGTGGCGTCCCGCGCCGGTCCGCAGACCACGGGGCGGGGTGAACTCGCGCCGGTACCACCAGGAGTGCCGGGACAGCGCCTCGGGTATGTGCAGGTTGCCGAACCCGGCCACCGGGTCGGGCAGACGGCCCTGGTCCACCAGCGAGGTCAGCACGGTGCCGGGGACGGTCGCCGGGAGCCAGCGGCTCGTGTCGTGCCCGGGGCGGGACAGCACGGCACCGTCGGCGCCGGCCCGGTCGTCCATCGTCAGGTGCCAGCCGGACTCCAGCGGGACGGTGCCGTCGGCGGCCTGCTTCAGCGGCTGGGGACGCCGCTCGTGCACGCCCCAGTCGGTCCAGCCGGTGACCTCGGGACGGCGGGCGCGGCAGGTGCCGTACACCTGGAGGCCGTTGAGGCCGAGCGGGTTGGAGTTGGAACGTTCGGTGACGGTCATCCGCACCCAGCGCGCGGTGACCGCCTTCGGCAGCGCGATGTCCATCTCGCCGCCCTTGCCGGAGGTCGTGCGGTACACGGCCGTCCACGAACTGCCGTCGCGCGAGGTCTCGATGACGAAGGCCACCGCGCAACTGGACAGGATCTCCTGCCCGGTGGTGTTGTCGCGCGGGCTGCCGGCCGGGGAGTCCTGGAAGGGCGGGTCGTCGGACGTGGCCTCGAACACCAGCCGCAGCGAGGTGACGTCGCACAGTGCCTGGAGGTCGACCTTGATCCACTGCGGATCGCCCGCCGCGGCGCGCCAGCCGCTGCCCCTCACTCCGCGCACCGCGAGACGGTCCACGGCGAACTCGGCGGCCGTCGGGGCGTAGTCGGTCGAGGACACGAAGACCGGCCGGTACGCGGCGAGTTCGGCCGGGGGACTGGTGTCCGGGCGTGCGGTTCCGGCCGCGGCGGCGGAGGCGAGCGGGCCCATGCCGAGACCGAACCCGGCCAGCAGCGTGGACCCGGCCGCCAGTACGGTACGACGCGAGGGTGGGGAGAGCTGATCCGACATGAACAAGGCTCCGATCAGACAAGACCAGGGAACGAGGGACCCGTGGACCAGGGGATGACAACGTTGCCAACAGCGTTGACAACGTTGCCAAACACTGCCGCCGCGACTTCGGAGTGTCAAGGTGCCCGGGCGGCTCCACGTTTGTTTCTCGTAAATTAGTAATAAATATTGACAGGATTTCGGTCGAGCGTCACAGTCTTCGCCGTGGCGCCGCAGGCCCCTGCTCCGGTGCGGCCCGCGTCACGCATCCCACATCCCAATCCCTCGGAGAGGCACGTGACTTCACGCCCGCCCGCACACGATCACAGACGCGTCCGGTTCGCCCGGACCACGCTCGCCGCGGCCACCGCGGTGGCCCTGACCGCCACCGTGACGCCTTCCGCCCATGCGGCCCCGGCGGTGGACCAGGGCGCGCCCGACTACTACGACAGCGGTCTCGCGCCCACGCCCTACATGGGCTGGAACACCTACTACGGCCTCGGCGCGCCCACCGAGAAGGAGGTGCGCTCGGTCGCGGACGCACTGGTCGGCAGCGGTCTGCGGGACAGCGGCTACGACATCGTGTGGCTGGACGGCGGCTGGCAGGCCGACGACCCCCGCGACGCGCAGGGGCGGCTGGTGGCGAACCCCGAGCGCTTCCCGTCCGGCATCCCGGCACTCGTCGACTACCTGCACGAGCGCGGCCTGAGGGCCGGTATCTACACCGACGCCGGCACCTACGACGGCGGCAAGAGCTGCGGTCTGGGCAGCCGGGGCCACTACGAGCAGGACGCCCGGCAGTTCGCCGGGTGGAAGATCGACGCCGTCAAGGTCGACTTCCTGTGCGGCATCTCCGAGAAGCTCGACCCGGGCACGGCCTTCAAGGAGTTCAGCGACGCGGTCGCCAAGTCGGGCCGCAAGATGCTGCTGAACCTGTGCAACCCCCTCACCGACGACTGGGGCCTGCCCCACACCCCGGAGCAGGACGCGCACAACACCTACGCCTACGCGCCGACGATCGCGGACTCCTGGCGCACCGGCACCGACATCGCCTGGGGCACCCCGAGCCCCGGCCAGTGGCCCAACGTCCTGCGCAACATGGACGCCAACGCCTGGCACCCCGAGGCACAGGGGCCCGGCCACTACAACGACCCCGACTACCTGATCCCGACGCGCCGCATGCCGGACGGGACCCTGGAGCTGACCGAGGAGGAGTCGACCACCCAGTTCGTCATGTGGGCGGAGATGGGCTCCCCGCTGGTCCTGGGCTCCGACCCGCGCACGCTGTCGCCGTCGATGCTCGCCACCCTGCGCAACCCGGAGATCATCGGCGTCGACCAGGACCCCCTCGGCATCCAGGGCGTCCGCGTGGCCACCGACGCGACCGGTGACGTCTACAGCAAGGTGCTGTCCGGGCACGGCCGTCGTGCGGTCGTCCTGCTCAACCGCTCCGACCAGGCGGCCGAGCGCACCGTGAAGTTCTCCGACGCCGCCCTCGGCGGCCGGGTGAAGGTCCGCGACCTGCGGGCCCGCGCCGACCGGGGCACGCACACCGGGTCGTACACCGTCACCGTGCCCGCGCACGGCACCGCCTTCCTCCGGCTCACCGGCGAGGACGCGCTGCCGGGCGAGAAGCTCGGCCTGCCCGCCACCGCGAGCCCGGCCGCCGTCCGTACCGGCTCGGGGCTGAGCACCTTCGTGCGCGGCCCGCGCGGGACCCTGCTCCAGCAGACCTCCGAGGGCAAGGGCAACCGCGTCCACGACCTCGGCGGCCCGGTCCGCGGCGGCATCCTCGGCCAGCCCGCCGCCTACGCCTCGGCCGACGACCGGATCGACGTCTTCGTGCGCGGCGCCGACTCCCGGGTCTACCGGCGTGCCTACACCGGCGGCCGGTGGAGCGGCTGGCAGAAGCTGGGCGGCACGGTGGCCGACGCCCCGGGCGTCGCCTTCACGGACCCCGCGCACTGGACGTTGTTCGCCACCGGAGCGGACGGACAGATCGTCCGGCGCGGCGCGAACACCGGCTGGACCTCGCTCGGCACGCCCGGCAGCCGGCCGGCGTACGGCAGGCCGTCGGCGGCCGTCGACTCCGAGGGCCGCGTCCACGTCGCCGTACGCTCCGCCGCCGACGACATCTGGACCCGGACCCGCTCGGCGGACGGCGCCTGGTCCGACTGGACGTCGGTCGGCGGTACGGTCAGCGGCAGCCCGACCCTCGTCGCCTCCGGCGGCAGCGTCCTGCTCTACGCCCGCGCCGCCGACTACACCCTCTGGCAGCAGCGGTACGACGCCGGCGCCTGGCAGGGCTGGAGCAAGCGCCAGGAGTTCCCCAGCGCCGCGTTCGACGGCTCCCTCGGTGCCGTCGCGGGCCCGGACGGCACCGTCGACGCGGTCTACCGCGGGGTCGACGGCACGGTCCACCGCACCCAGTTCAAATAAATTAGTAATTAATCTTGACGTGGCGCGAGTGCCACGCGAACCTTGATCCGCCGCGACGGGGCCGTGCCCGGCCCCCGGCCGCACGGCCCCGCCGCGTGAATCCACAGGGAGCCCTTCATGACGAACCTTCAGACGAGCCGTCGGCGTTTCCTCGCCGGACTCGGTGCCACCGGGACGGCGGCTCTGCTCAGCGGCTGTGTCACCTCCTCCTCCGATGCCAAGTCCCCCGCCAAGGGCCCGGTGACCCTTCAGTCGAACCTCTCGGCGCCGCAGGCCAAGGCCGCGATGGAGGATCTGGCCGCCGCCTACGCCAAGAAGGGGTCCGAGCGCGTCAGCCTCAACACCGTCGCCGCCGAGACCTTCCGCACCCAGCTTCCGACGTACCTCACGTCCGCCAACCCGCCGGACGTCTACACGTGGTACCCCGGCTCGGTCGCCGACGCCTACGCGAAGAAGAACCTGCTGCTCGACCTCGACGACGTCTGGGCGTCCTCGCCGGACCTCAAGCGCTACTCCAAGGCGCTGAACTCGCTGTGCACCTCCAGCTCCGGCAAGAAGGTGTTCGTGCCCTCGACCTACTACTGGTGGGGCATGTTCTACCGGAAGTCCCACTTCGCCAAGTGGGGAGTCAAGGAGCCCAAGACCTGGGACGAGTTCCTCGACCTGTGCGACAAGCTCAAGTCGAAGGGCGTCGCCCCCATCGGTTTGGGCGCCGGCGGCAACACCCCCTGGGTCGCCTCCGCCTGGTTCGACTACCTCAACGTCCGCATCAACGGCGCCGACTACCACCGCCGGCTGCTGGCCGGGGAGCACCGCTTCGACGACCCCGAGGTGCACAAGGTCTTCGACCGCTGGGCCGAGGCCCTGCCCTACTTCGACCCCAACGGCACCGCCGTCGCCTTCCAGGACGCCACCACCGCTCTGCTCAACGGTCGCACCGGCATGATGCTCATCGGCACCTTCTTCGCCGACGCCGCGCCCAAGGACGCCCTGGACGACATCGACTTCTTCCGCTTCCCGGTCATCGACCCCAAGGTGCCGCTCGTCGAAGAGGCCCCCACCGACGGCTACTTCGCCAGCGCCCGCACCGGACGTGCCGAGCAGGTCGGCGACCTGATGAAGTACCTCGCCACCGCCGAGGCCCAGGAGATCTACATCAAGGGCTCCTCCGGCACCGTCCTGCCCTGCCACCCCGACGCCAAGGACGCCGGCACGGCCCTGGTGAAGAAGGGCCGCGCGCACATCGAGTCCGCCGCCGAGATCACGCAGTTCTTCAACCGCGACTCCAGCGACGCCCTCCAGCCCACGGCCGACACCGCGCTGACCAAGTTCATCGCCAAGCCCAAGGAGATCGGTTCCATCCTCACCACGTGGCAGCGCGACGCCCAGAAGATCTGGAGTGCCTGAGGTGGCAGTGCTCACCACCACCGCCCGCAGGACTCCGGCCGCCCCCGCGCCCGGCGGCGGGCGCGGCCCGAGACCCGTCCGCCGCACCCCGCCGCTCGTCCTGGCGTTCGTCCTCATACCCCTGCTCGCCGAGGCACTGTGGGTCTTCTGGCCGGCCCTCCAGGGCTTCTACCTCGCCCTCACCTCCTGGGACGGCGTCTCCCCGCCCCGGTTCGTCGGCCTCGGCAACTTCCAGGAGATGGTGCACGACGAGATCTTCCGGACCGCCACGATCGACACCGTGCTGTGGCTGGTGCTGTTCGGCGGCCTGTCGGCGGTCCTCGGCCTGGCCGCCGCCCTGCTGCTCCAGCAGGAGCGCCGAGGCGTCGGCGTCTACCGCGCCGCCCTCTTCCTGCCCGTCGTCTTCTCCCTGGTGGCGACCGCCCTCGTCTGGCAGGCGATATACCAGCCCGACGGCGTGCTCAACCGGATCCTCCAGGGGGTCGGCCTCGGCAGTCTCCGCCACGCCTGGCTCGCCGACCAGGACACCGCCCTGTACGCGGTGATCGTGCCCGCCCTGTGGCGTCAGATCGGCTACGTCATGGTGCTCTACCTGGCCGGCCTCAAGGGCATCGACCCCTCGCTGTACGAGGCCGCCAAGATGGACGGCGCCGGGCGCTGGCAGCGCTTCCGGCACGTGACGCTTCCGCAGCTCCGCAGCGTCAACGCCGTCGTGCTGTCCGTCATCGTCATCGACTCGCTGCGCTCCTTCGACGTCGTGTGGTCGCTCACCCGGGGCGGCCCCTACCACTCGTCCGAACTGCTGAGCACCTACATGTACTCCACCGCCTTCCAGTCCCTGCGGCTCGGCTACGGCTCCGCACTCGCCGTCGTCATCTTCGTGCTGGCCTTCGGCGTCATCTGCTCCTACCTCGTCCGCGCGTTCCGGGAGGCCGACTGATGTCCGACGGCTCGACCGCCCTGAGGCGCAGGCGGGCCGCGACCGCCGGTTTCCACCTCGGCGCCGGACTGCTGGCCGCGCTCTGGCTGCTGCCCATCGCCCTGGTCCTCGTCACCAGCCTCCGCTCGTTCGACGACATCGCCGCCAACGGGCTCGGCAGCCTCCCGCACTCCTTCACCCTCGGCAACTTCCGTCAGGCCTGGGTCGACGGCGGCCAGCAGCGCGCCCTGATCAACAGCCTCGTCGTGACCGTCCCCTGCGTGCTGATCACTCTCGCGCTCGCCGCCATGGCCGCGTTCGCCCTCAGCCGCTACGAACTGCCGCTGCGCCGCAGCCTGCTGCTGCTCATGCTCGGCGGCAACCTGCTGCCGCCGCAGATCCTGCTGATCCCGGTGTCCAAGCTCAGCGAGATCATGGGCATCTACGACACCCTGCCGGCCCTCGTCGGCGTACAGATCGGCTTCGGCGTCGGCTTCTACGTCTTCGTCCTGCACGGCTTCATGCGGGCCATCCCCAACGAGATCCAGCAGGCCGCCGTCGTCGACGGCGCCGGCCCCTGGCAGATCTTCTGGCGGATCATCCTCCCGCTCACCCGTCCCGCGCTCGCCGCCCTGGGCGCGCTCGCCTTCACCTGGATCTTCAACGACCTGCTCTGGGCCATCACCGTCCTGCGCAGCGACACGAAGATGCCCATCACGGCCGCCCTGATCGGCCTGCAGGGACAGTACGTCTCCATGTGGAACGTGATCGCGGCCGGCTCCGTCATCGCCGCCGCCCCCACGGTGGCCGTGTTCCTGCGGTTCCAGCGCCACTTCGTGGCCGGCCTCAACCTCGGAGCAGTGAAGTGACTCCCTACGAACGCTGGACCCTCCGCACGGAGCACACCAGCTACACGGTGCGGCTCTCCCCGGACGGCCCCTGGGCGGAACTCGACGCCTGGGGACCCCTGGGCGCGGAGGACGGCCCGTCCGCCCTGGACTGGTCCCGGCGCACCCACTTCATCACTCCGGCCGACGCCGCCCCCGCCGAGTACCTGCCGCAGGGCCTGCGCCCCTTCACCGGCGCCGACCTCGTCGTGGGACACTCCGGGGACCAGCGCGGCGTGTGGTGGGAGTTCACCGGGGCCCGACAGGACGAGGACGGCCTGCGCCTGACGTTCACCGACGACGTCGCCGGACTGCGCACCGTGCTGTGCTACGCCACCGTCCCCGGCACCGACGTCGTCCTGCGCTGGACCGAGCTGACCTGCACCGGCGACGGCGAACTCCGCATGGAGCGCCTCGACTCGGGCGCGATCACCGTCCCCGTCGCCGACGGCGCCCGGCTCACCTACCTCACCGGCCAGTGGTCGCAGGAGTTCACGCACACCCAACTCCACCTCCGGCGCGGCACGTTCGCCATGGGCAGCACCCAGGGAGTCCCCGGCCACGCCTACGCCCCATGGCTCGCCGTCCAGGACGCGTCCCTGCCCGACGACGGCACCGCCCCCGCCTACGGCATCGCCCTGGAGTGGCCCGGCAACTGGCACATCACCGCCGAGGCCGAACCCGGCGGCGCCGTCCGTGTCCGCGCCGGCCGCGTCCCGCACGAGGGGGCCGTCGTTCTCCAGCCCGGCCAGACCCTCGCCACGCCCCGCATGGCCTGCGCGTTCAGCCCCGAAGGACGCGACGGCCTCGCCCGCGTCTGGCACCGCTACGAACGGCACCTCGGCGGCGACCGCCTGCACCGCACCCGCAAGGTCCTCTACAACTCCTGGGAAGCCACCGGCTTCGGCGTCGACGCGGCCGGCCAGCTGGAACTGGCCAAGACAGCCGCCGAGATCGGGGCCGAGCTGTTCGTCGTGGACGACGGCTGGTTCACCGGGCGCGACGACGACACCGGCGGCCTGGGCGACTGGTACCCCGACCCGGCCGAGTTCCCGCACGGCTTCGACCGGTTCGTGCACGACGTCCGCGCCCTCGGCCTCGGCTTCGGACTGTGGGTCGAACCGGAGGCCGTCAGCCCGAACAGCCGCCTGCACGCCGAACACCCCGACTGGGTCTACCGCGTCGAGGGCCGCCCCGGCCGCCTGGTCCGCAACCAGCTCCTGCTCGACCTCGGCCGCACCGATGTACAGGACTTCGTGATCGCCACCTTCGACCGGCTGCTGACCGAGTACCCGATCGAGTACCTCAAGTGGGACATGAACCGGCCGCCCACCGAGCGCGGCCGGCCCGGCGCCGGACCCGCCGACCGGCTCGACCTGGACGCCGGACACGTGGCCGGATACCTCCGCGTCCTGGACCACCTGCGCACCGCCCACCCGCACGTCACCGTCGAGGGCTGCGCCGGGGGCGGAGGACGTGTGGACCACGCCACCCTGGCCCGCACCGACGTGGTCTGGCCCAGCGACAACACCGCGCCCCTGGACCGGCTCGCCATCCAGTACGGCTTCCTGCACGCGCACGCCCCGCACGTGATGAGCTCCTGGGTCACCGACTCGCCCGGCGTGTTCGACCCCCGGCCCCGCTCCCTCGCCTTCCGGTTCGTGCTCGCGATGTGCGGCGTCCTCGGCATCGGCGCCGACCTGCGGTCCTGGAACCCGGCCCAGCGCGCCGAGGCCGCCCGCTGGATCGCCCGCTACAAGGAGATCAGGGACGTCGTCCACCACGGTGAGGTCCGCCTGCTCGGCACCCCCGAGGACCCGGTCTGCGGCGTCCAGTACACCGAGAGCCACGGCTCGCGCACCGTCGTCGCCGCCTTCAGCACCGGCGTCCTCGACGGCGCCCCGCTCGTGCCCGGCCGCCCCGCCCGGCTCCGGCTGCGCGGACTCGACCCGGCCGCCGCCTACCGGGACGAGGACACCGGCACCCACTACAGCGGCGCTCACCTGCTGCACTACGGTCTGCCGTTCGCCTGGACCGCCGACCACGACGCCCGGCTCGTCGTACTGACCCGCGATTGACCCCGCCCGTGCCCGCCCGCAAGGGCGCCCCCGGCGACCCCGCCCACGCCGTCACCAGGGGTCAACTGCCCCGCCTTCGCGCGAAGCCCGCCGTCGGGTACCGCCCGGGGCCCGCGTCGACGCCGACTGCCCCGACCCATCACGACCGCCGCCCGGCACCGGGTCTGCGAGGCCGACCGCGAACCGAGAAAGGCTCTACGACATGACGCCCTACGCACGCCGAGGCACCCACGGCCGGACCGTGGAGACGCTCGCGCGCCGCAGAGCGGGCGGTGAGCTTCCCGCGGGGACCGCGCCCGACCCGGTGCCGCGACGGACGACGTCCGCCCCGTCGCGACGTCCCGCACGCTTCCCCACTGCCTCGAGGGCGTGGCCGGTACCCCCACCCGCTGCACCCGCCCACAGCCCGAGCACATCCGGTACGAGGGCCTGCGGCCGGCCCACGGGGAGCACGCACCGGACGCCGCTCCTCGACGGGCCGGCCCACCGCGACATGCCGCGCCGGCGGTTCCCGGGCTGCACCGCCACGGCCCACCGGTTCCCCGCCCACGGCGCGGTCCCGGACGCCGAGCGGGACCGTGAACCGCCGGCCGCCGAGTCCGCCGCGCGCGTCCTGACCGACCCGGCCGGCCCCGACCCGGACCGGGTCGACACTTCCGACGACACGAAAGGCAACGGCGGCAAGTGAAGATCGCCCGCATCGAAACCTTCCTGGTCCCGCCACGCTGGCTGTTCTGCCGCGTCGAGACCGACGACGGCGTGGTCGGCTGGGGCGAACCCGTGGTCGAGGGCCGCGCCGAGGTCGTCGGCAGCGCCGTCGAGGTCCTCTCCGAGTACCTGATCGGCCAGGACCCGCTGCGCGTCCAGGACCACTGGCAGGTCCTCACCAAGGGCGGCTTCTACCGAGGCGGCCCTGTCCTGTCCAGCGCGGTCGCCGGACTCGACCAGGCCCTGTGGGACATCGTCGGCAAGACCTACGGCGCCCCCGTGCACGCACTGCTCGGCGGCCCCGTCCGCGACCGCGTCCGCGTCTACGCCTGGGTCGGCGGCGACGAACCCGCCCAGCTCACGGAGCAGATCACGGAGCAGGTCGAGGCGGGTTTCACCGCCGTCAAGATGAACGCGGCCGGACCCACCTCGCCCGTCGCCACCGCCGCCGAGACCGCCGCCGTCGTGGACCGCGTGGCCGCCGCCCGTGACGTGCTCGGCCCCGACCGGGACGTCGCCGTCGACTTCCACGGGCGCCTCGGCGCCGCCTCGGCCCGCCGCGTCCTGGCCGAACTCGCGTCGCTGCACCCGATGTTCGTGGAGGAACCCGTCCTGCCCGAGCAGAGCCACCTGCTGCCCGGCCTGGTCGCCGCCACTCCCGTTCCGCTCGCCACCGGCGAACGCCTGTACTCCCGCGCCGAGTTCCTGCCCGTGCTGAACGCCGGCATCGCCGTCGCCCAGCCCGACCTCTCGCACGCGGGCGGCATCACCGAGGTCACCCGTATCGCCTCCCTCGCCGAGACGTACGGCGCACTGCTCGCTCCGCACTGCCCGCTCGGCCCCATCGCGCTCGCCGCCAGCCTCCAGGTGGCCTTCGCCACGCCCAACTTCCTCATCCAGGAACAGAGCCGCGGCATCCACTACAACAAGGACGCCGACCTGCTCTCCTACGTCGTCGACCCCGAGCCGTTCCGCTTCACCGCCGGACACGCCCACCGCGGCGACGCGCCCGGCCTCGGCATCACCGTGGACGAGGCCGCCGTACGCGCCGCCCACCGCGGCGGGCACGCCTGGCGCAACCCCGTGTGGCGCCACGCCGACGGCTCGTTCACGGAGTGGTGAGCGTGCCCCTCGCCTTCACCACCGACCCGGCGCACGGCGGACGCTGGATCTCGCTGCGCGCCGCCGGCCGCGAATGGCTGTGGCACCGCCCGGACCCCGCACGCGAAGACGTCGCACCCGGCGACGCCTTCGTGGACGCGGGGGGCCTGGAGGAGTGCGTCCCCACCGTGCGCGGCACTCCCGACCACGGCGACGCCTGGTCCCGGCCGTGGACCCGGGACGACGACACCGAGCGCGTCGACTGTGGCGCGTTCGCCCTCGCCCGCACCGTCCGGACCACCGCCGATGGAATCGAGGCGGACTACACGCTCACCGCCGAGCCCGGCTACCGCTTCGTCTGGGCCGCCCACGCCCTGCTCGACCTCTCCGAAGGCGCCGAACTCCGGGCCCGTGCGGGCACACCCACCCGCGTCTTCCCGGAGGCGGCACCCCTGCTCGACGGCCCCTGGCCGGACGGCGCCCCCTGGGTGGAGGGGGAGTGGCCCGCACCGCGCGGACTGCGCCTGGACCGGTTCGGTGCCGACGACGGCAGCGCGGTCGGCGCCGTCGTCGCGGACGGCCGGGTCTGCGTCCATGACGGACCCGACCGGCTCGCCCTTGCCGTCGAGGCCGGGGGACAGCCGGTGTCCGTCGCTCTGTGGCGCAACCTGGGCGGCTTCCCCCGGCAGGACCCCTACCGCAGCACCGGAGTGGAACCGATGCTGGGCCGCACCTTCGACCTCGCCGAGGCCGGCCCCGGTGACGTGGCCCGCGTCCCCGCCTCCGGCGAGGTCCGCTGGCGGCTCGTCCTGACCGCGGGGTGCCGTTGCCCCTGATCAGGTGGGCGCGGCCACCGCCGGCCGCTGCTCAGTGCCCCCGAGGGCCGGTCTCGGTCGTGGGCCTGCCCAGGGTCTCCGACGCGGCTTCGGCGAAGTCGGTGATGAGGGGGGAGCGCCGGGACGCCACCCATGCCAGGGCCACCTCGCTGGGTCCGATGCCCTCGACGGGAAGCGGAACCACGTCCGGACGGGTGTAGAAGGTGGCGGTGGACAGCGGGATCACACAGATGCCGGCTCCGGAGGCCACCAGCTCCAGCTTCTCCTCCACCTGGCGGATCGCCGGAACCTCGGGGCGCCGCTTCTCGTGCAACTCCGACGCCACGTCACGCCACTCGGGGACCGCCTCCGGGTCCTGGAGCAGGTGCTCGGAGGCGAGGTCGCCGACGGTCACCGACGCCCTGTCCGCCAGGCGGTGGCCCGCCGGCAGCACGACGACCCGCGGCTCCTGGAAGAGCGTTCGCACCCGAAGGCCGTGCCGGTCGACGGGCAGTCGTACGACGCTGACGTCCGCCCGGCCGTCGAGCAGCACCTCCACCTGGTCGTCCCAGGTCGTGCGCAGCAGACGCACCGTGACGTCGGGGTGCCGCGAGGTGAAGACGGCCATGGCGGAGGTGACCGTGATGCCGGGCATGAAACCGATGGTCAGCGTGGGAGTGTCCCGCGCCGCCGCCTTCACCCGCCGAACCAGCGCTTCGGCCGAGGCGAGCAGCGGGACCGCGTCCTCCAGCAACTGCTCTCCAGCCGGAGTGAGCAGCGTGCCACGCCGATCGCGGTCGAAGACCGCGGCGCCCAGTTCGTCCTCCAGGCTGCGGATCTGCCGGGACAGGACCGGCTGGGCGATGTGCAACCGCTCGGCGGCGCGCCCGAAGTGGAGCTCCTCGGCCACCGCCACGAAATACCGGAGCTTGCGCAGATCCAGATCCACCCGGACTCACCGCTCACTTTCTCGATGCGACGACCCGCCTGGGCACCCGGTCGTCCCGGCAACGGCCGTCTCCGCCGCCATTGGAGACGGCCGAGGCACCGGATCACGAATCTACCGCCCTCGGCACGGCGAGCCGTCACGGACAGCGCCCGCCTCCCTCCCGACGGGGTCACTCACCGGCGGCGAGGACGGCCAGCGGGTCGGTGCGCACGGGGGTCCACCCCAGCTCGGCCTCGGCGCGTGCCGGGGTGAGCTGCTGGTCCAGGGCGAAGGCGTCCGCGATCGGGCCCATCCGTTCGCGGGCCTGCTCCAGGGTGATGGAGATGGTCTTGCCGTCGAGGCCGACGGAGCGGGCGACGGCCAGCGAGCACTCCTTGGCGGTGGGGTGCACGCCGCCCACGCCGGCGTACACCGAACCGGGCCCCGCCCCGAGTGCGGCGACGTACAGCTCCGCTATGTCGTCGACGTGGACCAGCGCCCAATGGTTCGCACCGTCGCCGATGACGGGGATGGCGCCCGCCTCCTTGCCCGGGGTGGTGTAGAAGATGTCGATCAGACGGTTCTCGCCGCCGTACAGCAGGCCGGGCCGCACCACCACGGGTCGGCCGCCCTGTCGCGCGCGCCCCAGGACGGCCTCCTCGACGGGCTTGCGCCAGGCGACCAGGGCCGGCGGGTTCCAGGGGGCGGTCTCGTGCACGACCCCGGCGGTGTCGCCGTAGACCCAGGTGCCGCCGGTGTGCACATAGGTGCCCGTCCCGATGCCGTCCTGCATGGCGGTGGCGGCCGCGAGGTCCTCGTCACCGGTCTCGGCCTGCGCCAGGTGGACGACCGCCTCCGCGCGGGCCGCCGCGGCGTTCAGTACGCCCAGGTCTCCCAGCCCACCGCGCACCGGCGTCGCCCCGAACGAGGCCACGGTCTCGGCGGAACGGTCGTTGCGGGCCAGCGCCTCGACGGTGTGTCCGTGGCGTACCAGCGCGCTGATCGTGGCCTTGCCGATGTATCCGGATCCGCCGGTGAGGAAGATCTTCATGGTCGATGGCTCCTGTCTCTCCAGTTCTGCGACGTCGCTGAACAGCCTGCGCCCGCGTGCGGACCCCCGTCCAAGACCTCTTTCGCCGCCTCTGATACCCGACGGGCATCACACGGCTGCCGCCGCCCGGATGCGTGTCCGGCGGGTGTCTGCGACACCGGAACCGGGTGTGACCGCAGACGCGTTGCCCAAAGATGTGGACGTGGCGTTCATATTCTGGTTATATGAACTCAGCGTTCATATTGAGCGAAAGGGAGAGACCCATGACCACCACCTCCAGCACGACTCCCCGCGTCGCCCTCGTCACCGGCGGTTCCGGCGGGATCGGCAAGGCCGTCGTCGAGCGGCTCGCCCAGGACGGCTTCGCCGTCGGGGTGCACTACGCCGGCAACAAGGCGAAGGCCGACGCCATCGTCGAAGAGATCACCGCAGCCGGCGGTAGGGCCGTCGCCGTCGGTGGGGACGTCGCCGACGAGCACGCGATGGAAGCGGCCTTCGACGCCGTCGAGACCGCGTTCGGCGGCATCGACGTCGTGGTCAACGCCGCGGGGATCATGGTGCTGGCACCGATCGCCGAACTCGACCTGGACGACCTGGACCGGATGCACCGCACGAACATCCGCGGCACCTTCGTCGTCTCCCAGCAGGCCGCCCGCCGCGTCCGCCCCGGTGGCGCGATCATCAACGTGTCCACCTCCGTCACCCGCACCCAACTGCCCACGTACGGCGGGTACGTGGCCAGCAAGTCCGCCGTGCAGGGCATCACGCTGATCCTCGCTCGCGAACTGCGCGGCAAGGACATCACTGTCAACACCGTCGCCCCCGGCCCGATCGCCACTCCGCTCTTCTTCGAGGGCAAGGACGAGGCCACCGTCGCCAACTTCGCCAAGGCCACCCCGCTGGAGCGGCTGGGCGAGCCCCAGGACGTCGCCGAGTCGGTCGCCTTCCTGGCCGGGCCCGCCCGCTGGGTCAATGGCCAGGTCCTCTACACCAACGGCGGCCTCGCCTGACGACCCCGGCCACCGACCCGGTGCCTCGACGAAGCCACCCCTGAAGGGAGCCACCCATGCCGTCCGTCGTTCTCATCACCGGTGCCGCGACCGGCATCGGCAACCTCACCGCACGTGAACTCGCCGCCGCCGGCCACACCGTCTACGCCAGCATGCGCGACGTCCGTGGCCGCAACGCAGGCCGCGCCGGGGAACTTTTGGAACTGGGCCGCCGCGAGGGACAGGACATCCGTGTCGTGGAACTCGACGTGCAGTCGGAGGCCTCGGCCGAAGCGGCCGTGGCGGCCGTCCTCGACGAGGCGGGCCGGCTCGACACGGTCGTCCACAACGCCGGACACCTCTGCGTCGGCTACGTCGAGGCGTTCACCCCCGAGGACGTCCACCGCCTGCTGGACGTCAACGCCGTCGGCATCCAGCGCGTCAACCGCGCTGTCCTGCCGCACATGCGCTCACGCCGCTCCGGCACCCTCCTCTACGTCGGCAGCACGACCTCGGTGGTGGTGCCGCCCTTCCTGGGCCCCTACGTCGCCTCGAAGTTCGCCGCGGACGCGCTCGCCCAGGTCACGGCGTACGAGGTCGGCCAGTTCGGCATCGAGACGACCATCGTGATGCCGGGACCCTTCACCCGGGGAACGGAGCACTTCCCCAACGCCGGCCACGCCGGTGACACGGAACGCAGCCGCGCCTATGCCGCGCTGGACGCGAGGGTGTCCCGCAACGAGGAGGCCACGGAGGGACTGTTCCCACCGGGGGTGGACGCCCACCCGCGTGCCGTGGCCGAGGAGATCGCCCGTGTGCTCGCCCTTCCGCCCGGCACCCGCCCCTTCCGGACCGTCGTCGACTTCAGCCAGGCCGGTGTCGAGGAGGCCAACGAGGTCCTGCGCCGGGCCCAGGAGGAGTTCGTCACCCGCCTCGGCTTCGGCGAGCTCCTCCACGTCAAGGGAGCACCGTCCTGACCACCCGCCGACGGCTACCTACACTGATCGGGTCCGGGCACGACCGAGGGAGAGACATCGTGACGAGGCAGGCCGAGGGCGCCGGCGAGCGCCCGGCCCGCGGGCGCGGCCGCCGCCCGGCCGACGAGGTCCGCGCGGACGTCTTCCGCGTGGTCGGGGAGATCCTCCTGCGGGAGGGGATCGCCGACCTGACCTTCGAACGAGTGGCCCGTCTGTCCGGTGTCAGCAAGACCACGCTGCACAAGTGGTGGCCCTCCAAGGGCTCCCTCGCCCTGGACGGCTACTTCCACGCCGTGGAGCAGACCCTCGCCTTCGAGGACTCCGGTGACATCCGCGCCGACCTCACGAGCCAGCTCCGTGCGTTCGCTCGCATCATGACCCGCACACCGGCCGGCCGGGTGGTGACCGAGCTGATCGGCCAGTCCCAGACGGACGAGAACCTGGCGACCGCCTTCCGCTCGCTGTACTCCTCCGAACGGCGACGGCTGGCGGGCGAGCGCCTGAAGCGTGCCCAGGAGCAGGGCCAGATCCGGGACGAGGTCGACGTCCAGGTCCTCGTCGACCAGCTGTGGGGCGCGGTCTACCACCGCCTGCTGATCCCGGACGAGCCCGTGACCGACGACTTCGTCGTCGCCCTGGTCTCCAACCTCATCGACGGCATCGCGCCGCCCCCTCGATGAGTCTCGGGTGGTCCGGGGCGCGGACGGAGTCAGGGCGACGACGCCGTGTCAGCCGCTCTCCGGATCGCCGCCGGCGTCGAGCGGCCTCCCGCTCGGCCGTCCGCGGCACCACGCCTCGTACGTCCCGATGCTGAGCGAACCTCAACTCGCCGCCGGCGCCGTCGTCCCCGCGAGCGAGGTGGCGGAATGATCGACCTCGGCGGCGTGTTGCCCCGGGTATGAGCGAAGCGGTAGTGGCGAGCGCGTACGGCGGCCCCGAGGTCCTGTCGGTGATCGATGTCGACGTTCCGGAACCCGGGCCCGGCACGGTGCGTATCGCGGTCCGAGCGGCCGGTGTCAATCCCTTCGACCACAAGATGTACAGCGGCGCCTTCGGAACAGATCCGGCGAAGCTGCCCATGCGGCTGGGCGGCGAGGCGGCAGGCGTCGTCACCGCGGTGGGACCCGAGGCGACCGGTCCGGCAGGCCCCGTCCGGGTGGGCGACGAGGTGATCGCCTATCGCGCGCCCGGCGCGTACGCCGCGGAACTCGTCGTACCGGCCGCGTCCGTGGTGCCGAAGCCCGCCCAACTGTCCTGGGAACAGGCCGGCGGGCTGATGGTCGCCGGCGCGACCGCCGTCCACGTCCTGGAGGCGATCGGACTTCGCGAGGGCGATACGGTGCTGATCCACGGGGCCGCGGGAGGGGTCGGCCTGGTGGCCGTCCAACTGGCCGTGGCACGCGGCGCCACCGTCGTCGCGACGGCAAGCCCGGCCAAGCACGAACTGCTGAGGGACCTGGGTGCGATCCCGGTCGCCTACGGGCCGGGACTGGCGGACCGCGTACGGGTGGCGGCGCCGGAGCGGGTCCACGCGGCGGCCGACCTGGTGGGCACCGACGAGGCGGTGGACGTCTCGGTGGAACTCGTGGCCGACCGTTCCCGCATCGCCACCATCGCGGGATTCGAGCGCGGGGCCAGGACCGGGATCAAGCTCCTCGGCGGCGGGCCCGGCGCCGACCCGGGCACCGACATCCGGGCGGCGGCCCGCCTGCACCTCACGGAAGCCGCGGCAGCAGGACGACTGCGCATCCTGATCGCATCCAGTCACCCCCTGCGGGCGGCGGCCGCAGCCCACCGTGAGCTCATGGCCGGTCACACCACCGGGAAGATCGTCCTGGTGCCGTGACCCACCTCCGATCAGCCCGCAACGGCCCGGCACAGGTGCTCGCTCGCGTTCCGGCGCGACGGAAGTTCAACGGGGAGGGCGGACCTCGCACCCACCGCGAGCCGGTGGCTGCGAGGGGGCGTCGGCTCACCGCGTGCCGGTGGGAGTGACCAGGCGGCCCCCGACAAAGGTGTGCGTGGGGTTGAGGTCGCGCAGGGCGTCCCCGGGGCAGCGGGCGGGGTCCTGGTCCCAGACGGTGAGGTCGGCGAGGCGGCCGGGGGTGAGGGCGCCGCGCAGGTGTTCCTCGCCGGTCAGGCGGGCGGCGCCCGTGGTGTGAAGGGTGAGGGCTTCCTCGTAGGTGATGGCGTGCTCGGGGCCCTTGACACCGATGACGGTCTGCCGTGTGGTCATGCCCCAGATGGAGCGCATGGCGCCGAACCGGCCGACGGGGAAGTCGGATCCGGCGCTGATGTCGGCGCCCAGGTCGATCCAGCCGCGCGCGGGAAACAGGCGGGCGACGCGTTCGGGGCCCCAGAAGCCCTCCTCCACCTCGGCGGTGTCGTGCAGCAGCGGCTGCTGAATGGTGACGGGGATGCCCAAGGCGACTGCGCGGGCCTGCTGTTCGGGTCCGGCGAGGCCGCCGTGTTCCATCACCAGCGTGCCGGCGGGCAGACCGGGGTTTCGTTCCAGGACCCGCTCGTAAACGTCCAGGAGCGTGCGCACCGCGCGGTCGCCGTAGGCGTGCGTGCCGACCCGCCGGCCGCGCCGCACCACCGCCTCGACCGCCTCGGCCAGCGCGTCCGGCTCCCAGATCAGGATCCCGGAGAAGGTGTGGTCGCAGGCGTACGGCTCCTCGGTGGCCCCGGCCTCCAGACCGCCGTCGAGGCCGAACTTCACACCCCACACCGACAGCCACGGGTCGGAGGTGTCACGCCACTCCTCCATGACGTCGAGCAGGTCCTCCACCTGTGCGGCGCTGGTCAGGCCGAGCGCCGAGACCAGCGCCCGCACCCGGGTGCTCAGCGCCCCTGCTTCCCGGGCGGCCAGGAGAACGGCGTAGTCCTCGGGGGTCACCGCACAGTCGCGAACGGTCCCGATGCCCGTGGCGGCGTAGTCGCGGCCGGCCAGGCGCAGTCCGTCGATGCGCTCCGTCCGGTCCGGGGCCGGGACGAGGTGCTCCACCAGGTACAGGGCGTTGTCGATGAGCCGTCCGTCGAGCTTGCCGTCGGCGCCGCGGCCGATGGTGCCGCCCGGTGGTGCGGGGGTGTCCTCCGTGAGGCCCGCCAGCCGCAGCGCGTAGGTGTTGACGACGTCGTTGTGACCACCGCGCTTGACGAGGACCGGGTGCCGGTCGGAGGCCTGGTCGAGTTCGGCCGCGGTGGGCATGCGGCGCTCGGCCAGATTGAGTTCCTGCCAGTTCGCGGTGGTGCGGATCCACTCGCCCTCGGGGGTGACGGCGGCCCGCTGCCGGATCAGGTCGAGGAACTCGGGGATGTTCCGGGCCCGGTGGACGGGGACGTCATGGGCACCGAGCGCCGCGAAGATCAGGTGGGTGTGGGTGTCGTCGAAGGCGGGCAGCACGGTGGCGCCGGGCAGGTCATGGACCTCTGTGTCCGCCCGCACCAGGTGGTCGAGGCCGTGCGGGTCGGCGGACACGGTGGCGATCCGGTCGCCGCGCACGGCCAGCGCCCGCTGCGGGGCCTGACCGGGGACCAGGGTGTGCACCGTGCCGGCGCGGATCAGCAGGTCGGCTCCGTGGTCAGTCATCGTCTTCTCCCTCGTCTCGCTCGGTGACGAGACTGTTGTAGAAGGGGTGCGGTGATCCAGCACCGAACCGATGTGCTCTGCGCGGGAAACACGCCGGCAGTGCCGCTTGTCATGCCTATCGTGCGACACGTGCTCGACAGGACCGATCGGCGGATCGCGGCCGCCCTGGTCGCGGCGCCGCGTGCCTCCTGGCGTGTGAGGTGGCCCGCTGCCTGGGGCTGTCCGAGCGGACCGTCGTACGCCGTGTCGCCCCGCTCTACGCCGACGGCACCCTGCGCGCCACCGCCGTGCGCACCCCGGCGCGCTTCCCGCACCTGATCCCCATGGCCCTGCGCATCCGGTGCCGTCCCAACAAGATCTGTCCGGTCGCCCAGGCGCCGGCCCTCCGCACGGACACCGTCCGGGTCGACATCCTCGGCGGCGGCGACGAGATCTCCACGATCTTCTTCCTGCACGGTCCGGAGGTCCGCAACAACCTGCTGCCGGCGACCGTCAAACGCACCGGACTGATCCGCCGCTGACACCGGCGACGGTGCCTCGAAACATGCCCGCACGACAGGCGCTCGGTCTGCGGACGCCGCCGGATGTCCGATTCACGATCCGCTGGACAGGCTCTGGCCGACGGCGTGGCAGCGGATGCGGTCGATCATCGCGTTCAGAACGGCTTCGAGGGCAACGGTGTCGCGCCGCATCTGCGTCATGAGCAGACCGCCTTGCAGCGCGGTGAGCAGGGCCATGGAGAGGTTTCCGGCATCGGCTTCCGCATCCAGTTCGCCGCGCTCCTGCATGGACACCAGCCCGTCGCGGATGGCGTCCTCCCACTGTGCGTAGCCCGCCGCGAGCTTCGTGCGGGCCTCCGGATCCACGTCGGACAGTTCGGAGGCCAGGGATCCGATGGGGCAGCCGCCCCGGCAGTCGCGCGCATGCTGCGCCTGGACGACGGCATCGCGCCACGCCTCCAGCGCCTCGAAGCTGTCCAGGCGGTGCAACAGGGGGCGTTGGAATCCCAGAACGTGCTCGGTCTGGTACTCGATCACCGCCTGGACCAGGGACTTCTTGTCGCCGAAGTAGTGGTACAGCTGCGACGGACTGGTCACCCGGGCGGCCGTGAGGATGTCCTCCGTGCTGGTGCCCGCCACCCCCTGGTCGTACATGACGGCCGCGGCCGCCGCCACGATGCGGTCCCGCGTGGCACGCCCCTTCGCCGTCAGGCGCCGCGTCTGAGTACTGCTGCTCACCCGGTCAGGTTAACAGCCCGGCTCCCATTTTTAGAGTTGACATTCTAATCTGCGGCAGCCAGATTGGAGCAATCGATCCAAAACCGATTCCCGGGCCCTTCACCGCTTCCCCTCGGAGCGGCCCTTCGCCGTTCTCCCTCGTAGCAAGGACGGACATGACCAGTCCCATAGCCGATCAGGTGGCTGCCCTCACCGAGACCATGGCCACGCAGGTGCCGGCCGAGGCGCTGGAGGCCTTCCGCGCCGAACAGCTGAAGCTGGACGCCACCACGGTGCCGGACGGCGTCGCTGTGCCGGGCACGGCCATGCCGGAGGCCCAGCTGCTGGACGCCCACGGAAACCCGACCACCCTGCGGGCGACGCGCGCGGGCCGGCCCGCCGTCATCGTGTTCTACCGGGGTGCTTGGTGCCCGTACTGCAACGTCGCTCTGCGCACCTATCAGCGCGAGCTGGCCCCGGAGCTGGAAGCGCGGGGCGTCGCCCTGATCGCCGTCAGCCCGCAGACGCCGGACGGTTCGCTGACCATGGCCGAGACCCACGCGTTGTCCTACGCCGTCCTGTCCGACCCCGGCAACGTGCTCGGCCACGCCCTGGGCATCGTCACGCGGCCCGACGACCGGACCCTGCAAGCCCAGGCATCCCTCGGTCTGGACTTCACCGAGGTGAACGCCGACGGTACCGCTGACATCGTCATGCCGACGGTGGTCGTCGTCGATGCCGAGGGTGTGGTGCGCTGGATCGACGTCCACCCCAACTACGCCACCCGCACCGAGCCCGACGAGATCCTCGAGGCCGTCTCGCGGACGGCCGCCTGAACCGCCCCGCACGTCCCGGCGTGCCGAAGCCCCGGCACGCCCCCTTTCCGAATGGAGCAGTACGTGTCCCTGTACGGCAAGACCGCCCTGGTCACGGGCGCGGGCCGAGGAATCGGACGAGCCCTCGCCATGGGCCTGGCCGAGTCCGGCGTCCGTGTGGCGTGCGTAGCGCGCAGCCAGGACGAGCTCTCCCGCACCGTCCAACTCGTCGCAGCCCGCGGTGGCAGCGCCCTCGCCGTCCCCGCGGACCTGGGCGATCCCCGCACGGCGCCGGACGTCGTGCGGCGGGTGACCGCGGAGCTGGGGAGCCCTGACATCCTCATCAACAACGCGGCCACCGTCGAACCGCTCGGCCCGAGCATCGACATGGCGCCCGAAGCGTGGGAAGCGGCGTTCCGCCTCAACGTGATCACCCCTGCCGCGCTGTCCGCGGCAGTGCTGCCCGGGATGACCGCGGCAGGATGGGGCCGCATCGTCAACGTCTCGAGCGGGGTCGTCACCCGCCCCGGGACAATGATCGGCGGCAGCGCCTACGCGGCCACCAAGGCAGCTCTGGAAGCCCACACGCTGAACCTCGCCTCCGAACTGGCGGGCACGGGCGTGACGGTCAATGTCTACCGGCCCGGCTCCGTGGACACCGCCATGCAGGACCTGATCCGCCGTACCGGAGAAGGGCGTCTCGATGAGGCCACCCACACGCGGTTCGTACGCAGCCACGAGGAGGGCAAGCTGATCAGCTCCGACGACTCCGCGCGCGCCCTCGTAGCCCGGCTCGCCGACGACGCCACCGGCCAGGTCTGGGACGTCCATGACTCCCGCTGACAGCAGCACGGCCGGCTCCCGTCGCCGCGCGCCCGATGCATCCCGGCCCTGCCCCGCCCGCCCCGCCCCGACATGGAACGGATGATCTGCCGTGACCCGAGTACTGGCGTTCGACGTCAACGAGACGCTCCTGGACCTGAGAGCACTGGACGAGCCGTTCGAAAAGCTTCTGGGCAACGCGGCACTCCGACCGCAGTGGTTCGCCCAGATGCTGCAACTGTCCTTCGTCGGCGGTGTCACCGGCTCCTACGTCGATTTCACCACGGCCCAGCGAGCAGCCCTCCGGATGATCGCCGAACGTGAGGGCGCGTCGCTGAACGACGAGCAGGTCGACGCGACGGTGGCTCTGATGAGTTCACTGCCGCCCCACCCCGAGGTGCCCGCGGCCCTGGAACGGCTGGCAGCCACCCCCCTGCGCCTGGTGGCCCTCACGAACTCCGTCCAGGACGTGGCGGAACAGCAACTGCGCAACGCCGGAATCCGGGACCTCTTCGACCGTGTGATGTCGGCCGACACCGTCCGCCGGCTGAAGCCCGCACCCGAGCCCTACCTCGCGGTCGCCACCGCGTTCGACGTCCACCCCGCCGACGTACGCCTGATCGCCGCCCACGCCTGGGACGTGACAGGCGCCCTGCACGCCGGCTGCAAGGCGGCGTTCCTGCAACGCTCCGGCGCCGTGCTCAGCCCCATCGGCCCCCGGCCTGACATCGTCGCCGACAACCTCGACGATCTGACCGACCTCGTCATCGAACGCGACTGCCGCTGAACGGCGACTCCCCGGCCGGCACTTCTCGACGGCCGGGGCTGACGTCCTGGCGCGGCCGGTGCCGGCACCATTCGGCCCGGCCGCGTCCGATGTCCAGCACATGACTGCCGCACCCGGGCGGACGGTGCGCTCGGCCGGATCGGGCCGAACGCACCACCGCGCGACGTCCAGCGGCAGCGGGCGCCCGCGCTGTGAAGAGCCGCGGAGCCGCCCCGATATGCGGCTTCAACCGGTGGGGTTCGCATCGTCCCGGTCACGCCACAGACGATAGGTCAGGTGGATCCCCGAGAGGCCGAACAGCACCCCGGTGACCGCCAGCCACCGCGACCGGAAGACACCCGGGTCGAGCAGCGTCGCGGCCCGGAACTGCGCGCCGCTGTCCATGGAGATGAGCGGCCAGTAGACGAGGAGCAGCACGAGCGAGACGAACGCGGGGATCCGGATGTGGTTCACGATGGCGATGCGGCGCCGCGAGCGCGGTCGGCCGGCGCGCACCGCCCGGTGCAGGAGCCAGTCCGCGCCGCCGTACAGCGGGACGGCCACGAGGTCGTGGACGAGAGCGGCTCCGACCCCCCACTGGACCACGCCCCACCAGTCGCCGGCCAGCAGTTGGACCATGGCGTAGCCGCACAGGGCGAACGAGGCGAGCAGGGCGACGAGGTGCCACCAGGGTTCGCCGTACAGGACGTGGAAGAGCCGTTTCATGCCCGCTCCGGGAAGTCGGTGGCGCCGAAGGTGAGTCGGCTGACCCATTTGGTGTTCATCACGCCCGGCGCGGCCGGCACGATGACGCGAGCCGGATAGCCGTGGTCGGGTGTGAGCGGGGCGCCGTTGACCCGCAGGGCCAGCAGCGAACGGCTGTCTCGCACTTGGCCCGCGCTGAGCGCCACCGCGCGGAAGGAGCCGGCGAGTTGCACGGACTCGACGAACACCCCCGGCGGATCCGCCTCGTGACCGACCAGCGCGGCGAGGTCCCGCAGCCTCACGCCCTCCCAGTGCTGGTCGTCCGTGGACCAGCCTTCGACGCACGCGATGGGCAGAGCCGAGCGGCGCTGGGCCATCCGTTGCAGGTCGACAAGGCTCAACCGGACGCTGCCGCCGGCCCCGCTGACCGTCAACCGCCAGTCGGGGCCGATGTCCTGGGGCCGGATGTGGGCGGCGGCCACGGCCTTGTTCACGGGGAAGCCCCCGGGCCCGGAGCCCGGGGAACGGCCGTGCGGTGCCAGCAGGGCGGTGCGGCGCAGTGGCCCGCCGATGCTCTGCCCGGCTGTCACCACGAACAACGCGATCGAGCCGAGCCCGACCATCCCGAGCGCGCCACGCCGGGAGATGGTGGGATCCGCGGGGTCCGACGGGACCAGCCCGGAGGCGTCGGGCGGCTCCGGACGTGTCCGGGAGGTCGGGGTCCGCAGTTCGGCTCGCAGGTCGCGGCTGCGCAGCGCCTTCGCCGCGGCGGGCAGTTTGAGTGCCACATGGGCGAGCACGGCGCCGAAGAACACCCACGCGCCGTAGAAGTGAAGGGGGTAGAACGAGCCGGGGAAGATGTAGTCGAGCTGCACGTTGAGGATGCCGGTGGCGAACTCGAACAGCCCGCCGCCGACGAGGAGCAGCAGCGACAGCCGCTCCAGGGCGTGGCCGACCGAGCGCACGGGCGGCAGGGTGAACAGTTTCGGGACCACCGACCAGAGCTTGGCCAGCAGCACGGGGACCAGCACCACCCCGAGGGTGACGTGCACGCCCTGGTTCACCCGGTAGAGCCAGTGCGGGTGCGTGGGCCAGGAGAAGAGGTAGAAGCCGAGCAGGCCCTTGCCGGGGGTCTTGTCGTTCACATGCGACAGGTCCGGGTTGTACGCGGCGTACGACAGCAGGCCGGTGACGAACAGCACCGGGATGCCGACCAGCAGCACGGCGCCGAACACCGACGTGAGCCAGGGGCCGCGCAGCGGGCTGCGCCAGGGACCTGTCCGGTGGGCGAAGGGGGCTTTCATGTGGGCTGACCATAGGCGCGCGAACCGCGCAGGTGACCGGATCCACCCATGACGAAAGTCTGACGTCGTCTGGGCCGCACACAGTTCTTGCAGAAGTGTGACGTCCTGCCGAGCCGCCGTGACCGGGGAGTGGCGCGCGCCTAGGGTGCGGCGGGTGAGCTCCTTCTCCCCGAGTCCGCAGACCCCCGAGGGCACCGTCTCAGCAGCACCCGGACTTTCGGAGGCGCCCATGGACGGGCACGACCGTCCCCGGCCGGACGGCACCTCCCGGCGGCGGGACCTGGTGACCGCCGGCGCGGCCCTGCTGCTGTTCGCCGCGATGGCGGGGATCGGCGCCTGGCTGCAACGTGACAGCTATGTGCTCAGGTCGCCGTTCCCACCGCTGGAGGCGTGGTGGCGACCGCACGCGGGATGGGGCACACCGCTCGCGATGGCGGTCGCCGTCCTCGTCGTCGGGTACGGGCCGGCTGTCGCCGCACGGCTGTCCTGGCGCGCGCTGCCGTGGGCGGCGTGGGCCGCGGCGATGGCGTGGACCTGGTCGCTGGCTCTCGTGGACGGCTGGCAGCGCGGCATCGCGGGGCGGCTCCTGGGGACAGGTGAGTACCTGACGCAACTGCACCGGTTCGACGACCTCGGGTCGGCGCTGCGCACCTACACCGACCACATCCTGATCGACTCCCCGCAGCACTGGACCACGCACATCGCGGGCCACCCGGCCGGTGCGGTGCTGACCTTCGTGGGCCTGGACCGGATCGGGCTCGGCGGCGGCGCCTGGGCCGCGGCGTTCGTGCTCACCACCGGTACGTCGCTGGTCGTCGCGGTGCTGGTGACGCTGCGCCTGCTCACCGGCGAGCAGAGGGCACGGGCGGCCGCGCCGTTCCTCGTCCTGGCGCCGGGAGCGGTGTGGGTGGGGGTGTCGGCCGACGGCTATTTCGCGGCCGTCGCCGCCTGGGGGATGGCGCTGCTCGCCGTCTCCGCCACGCGGACCTCGCCGGCGGGCCGAGCGGCGGCCGGGTTCGGTGCCGGACTGTTGCTCGGCGGCGCCTGCTACCTGTCGTACGGCCTGGTGCTGCTGGTGGTACCGGCGGTCGTGGTGCTGCTGTGTGCCCGCAGTGCGCGCCCGGTGCCGTATGTGCTGGCCGGCGTCGCCGTGGTGGTGGCCGCGTTCACCGCGGTGGGTTTCGACTGGTGGGAGGCGTACGGGCTGCTCAGGACCCGTTACTTCCAGGGTTACGGCGGCGTGCGGCCGTACAGCTACTGGTTCTTCGGCGACCTGGCGACGGTGGTCGCGGCGGCCGGGCTCGCCTCGGTCGCCGGGCTGCGCCGGGTGATGGCGGGTGTCCCCGCCCTCGTCCGCGCGCGGCTGGGCGGCGACCGGCGGTCGATCGCCGCGGTGCTGCTGCCGTGCGGCTTCCTGCTGGCGATCCTCGCCGCCGACCTCTCGGGGATGAGCAAGGCCGAGACCGAACGGATCTGGCTGCCGTTCACCTTGTGGCTGCCCGCGTGCGCCGCCTTCCTGCCGCGGAGGGACCACCGCGGCTGGCTCGCCGCCCAGGCGCTGGTCGCGCTGCTGCTCAATCACCTGCTGCTGACCGGCTGGTGAATGCGTCAGGTCGCGGCACGACGAGGGAACAGGCCGAGCCGTCTACTCCGCCCAGGGGGTGAAGCCGGTGTCGAGGACGGCCGCGAGGGTCGCACGCAGACGAGCGGCGTCCTCGGCGCCGAAGTTCTCCTCGAACCGCGCCTGCACGTCCCTCCACAGCGGCAGTGACTCCTTCAGGCGGGCGAGGCCCTCCGGCGTGATCGCGGCGATCCGTGCCCGGCGATCCGTCGGCGACGGTTCCACGGTCACCAGCCCCTCGCGCGCCAGCGGCTTGAGATTCGAGGCCATCGTCGTGCGGTCCATGGCGATGGCCTCGGCGAGGCCGCCGATGGTCATCTGTCCGTGCGCGCTGAGCTGCTGCAGGATGCTGAACTGCGTCGCGCGAAGCCCGACCGAGGCCAGGGCCTTGTCGTAGGTTGCGCCGAGGTACCTGGCCGCTTTGCGCAGTGCCAGGTTGTTGCACTGATCGGCGGGGTTCGGCGGCATGCTGGTCATGGGCTCCTCCGTGGGTGGCACCCATGATAGGAGCATCTGCTCGCAAAAGCCACGGACCCGGTCGTCGCCGGGCCGGGAGGCGGTTGGTGTCCCGTTCTTGCCGCTTCCACATTAGGAGCATATGCTCGTAATGCAGGGTCGGTGTGCACGTGCTTCCGGCGCGGCGGTCGGTGCGCGACACCAGCCGGCTCACGCACACCCCAGAACTGCACCTGATGTTCATCAAGAAGGAGCCGAACCATGGCTGCCAGTCACCCCGTCCTCATCACCGCCCCGGGCGGGGTGGGGCGCAATGTCCTCGAGAAGCTGCGCTCGCAGAACGTGCCGGTGCGCGTCATGGTCCGCAAGGACGACGACCGTGCGGCACACCTGCGGGCACTCGGCGCGGAAGTCGTCCTCGGCGACCTCACGCGACCCGAGACCGTCGCGGCCGCCCTGCAGGGCAGCCGGAGCATGTACTTCGCCATGCCCGTGTCGCCCGACCACCTCCTCGCGGCGACCGTCGTGGCGAGCGTCGCGCGGGAGTACGGGAAGCTGGACGCCCTCGTCGACATGTCGCAGATGACGGTTTCGCAGATGACCGCCACCAGCGTAGGAGAGTCGCACCAGCAGCGGCTGCACTGGCTGGCCGAGCAGGTGCTGAACTGGTCCGGCCTACCGGTCGTCCACATCAGGCCGACGTCGTTCCTGGACAACCCGCTCTTCACCACGCTCCCGGCGCAGACGATCCGCAGGAACAACACGATCGTGCTGCCGTTCGGAGCCGGGCGCACCTCGCCGATCGCCGTGGACGACGTCGCCAGGGTGGTCGCGACCGTGCTGCGCGACCCCGCCCCCCACATCGGTCACGTCTACGAGTTGACCGGGCCGCGAACGGTCGACATGACGGAGCTGGCCGACGCCTTCTCCAAGGCGCTGGGGCGGCCGATCTCCTACGTGGACGTGCCGTTGGACCAGTGGCGCGAAGAAGTGCTGTCCCGGGTCGGCCTGCCCCCGCACATCGAGCAGCACATCGTCACCATGTGCCGCCTCCACCGGCAGAACCGCTACGACCGGATCTCCGGCGATGTCGAGCGCCTGACCGGCGTCCCCGCCCGGACGATCGAAGAGTTCGTGGCGGCACGCAGGGATTTCTACCTGGGCTGACGAGGACCGTTCCGGGCGGCTCGCCGCTCGCGGGTCCGGCGCCATCGACGCTCCGCTGCTTTCGGCGGGCATGCGCCGGTGCGACGAGTCGTCCGCCCGGACCTTCCCCAGATCGCTGTGGTGGAGAGACGCCACCGGGGCGCACCCTGAAGCAGGGGGTGCGCCCCGGCGGCATGTCGGCGTCGGTGCGGCGCGGTGCGGCGTGGTGGTTGTTCGTGCCGCGTTCCTGCGCCGGCGCCGCCCGAAGACCGCAAGGGGCTGACCGCCATGCCGGCGGGCGATGGCGGTCAGCCTCCTGGGTGAGTGGCGAGGGTCAGCGGCCGGGGGCGCGCTGGGTGACCTCCTGGAGCACCCAGCCGTTGCCGTCCGGGTCGCTGAAGGTGGCGTAGGAGCCGTAGGAGGCGCGCGTGGGGTGGGGGCCCGCCACCCGGCTCTGGCCTTCGCCGGTGTGAGTGACCTCTCCCGCGCTGTGGCCGTGGTAGAAGATGCCTCCGGCGTCGTGGAAGACCTCGCTCACCTCGATACCGCGGCCGGTGAGCTCGGCGCGGGCCTCCTCGATGTCGGCGACGACGAGGTACAGGCCCTGGGCCGAGCCGGGCGCGGCGGAGGTGAGCCCCGTGCCGAAGATGATCGACGCCTCGGAACCGGGCGGGGTGAGGTGCACCGCGCGCCAGCCGTCCCCGACGGCGCGGTCGAGGTCCAGCCGGAAGCCCGCGGCCTGATAGAAGGCCTTGGCCCGATCGACGTCGGAAACGGGCAGGACGATGAGTTCGAGTTTCAGGTTCATGTGGGGGTTATTCCTTCTCGGTATCAGTGAATCTCGCAGCCTGTGCGCCACGGCTTCACAGGAGGGGCGCAGTCGGTGGAGTGGGTCCGCCTTCGGTCGCGACGGTCGGCGTTGCTGCCAGGGCAGGTGCCGCCTGGGCGAACCGCGGAAACGCGGACGACGGGGCTGCTCGGGCGTTGAGAGTCGCACCGGCAACACTTAGGAGCATATGCGCGTAATCGGTCTGCGGCAAGGAGGGGCTCGCCGCTGCCGTGGGCGGGTGGGATGGGGTGGCGGTCGCCGCCGGGCGGTGGGGTGGCGGTCGCCGGCGGAAGGTTCGCGTCGGGCCCGTGCGGTGTTGTGTCACCCTCCACAACGAGCGGGCGTGGGCGGCAAGCTCTGGTACCTTCGTTTTACGAGCATGTGCTCATAAATCGTCGGCGACATCGCGACTCGACGCGCGTCTTCCCAGTGGCATTCGCGGAAGAGCACCCCCGAACCGTCGCGCGCCCCCGCCTGTCCCGCGCCGATCGCGCGTGCGCGATCTTGTCCCGTCGCAAAGCAAGGAGACCGACCCATGCCGCCCGTCATCTTGTCCCGGCAGGCGCGGTCGGGGTGCGGGCCGCCTGACAACTTACGGAGAAACGCATGAGCAACACAGTGCCCGAGAAGCAACGCGTCGACTTGGGTGAGCAGCACCCCTCCAACTACAGGGCACTTCTCGACTTGTCGTCAGCGGTGGAAGAGACCGCCACCGCGGAGGGTCTCGACCCACTCTTGGCCGGGCTCTTGAAGATCCGCATGTCCCGGATCAATGGCTGTGCGTCCTGCCTGCGCACGCACACCCGCGACGCGCTCGAGAAGGGTGAGAACCCGGACCGGATCGCAGTGCTGCCCGCGTGGGAGGAAACCGGCTACTTCTCGGAGACCGACCGTGCGGCCCTGCGACTGACCGAGGCGATCACCCGAGTATCGGATGGGCACGTGAGCGACGCGGACTACGACGCGGCCGCAGCCGTGCTCTCCGCGGCTCAGGTCTCGGCCGTCGCTTGGCCGGCCACGCTGATGAACGCCTTCAACCGCGTCGCGATCACAAGTCGTTACCACGTCGGTCGCCCGTAGGAGCACGGCAAGCCGAGCGGTGCACCGCTGAAGGAACGGCAGGCACGGCCCAGCGGTGCGAACGCGGGCCCGAGCGCGACCGGCGCGACACACACCCATGCCCGCCAGGCAGAGATCAAGGAAACGGAGTAGCCAGATGCTCAAAACCATCAAAACCACCAAGACCGGCAAGGCGCGCTACCTGAGCGCGGCTGCGGGAGCAGCGGTGGTCCTCGCCGGAGCCGCGGCGCTGGCGCCGTCGGCGAATGCGTCGGACGTGCCCGCCGGGAAACACGGTGGGGGGACTTTCGAACTGGTCGGCAAACAGACGTCGGCCGGAGAAGTCGATCTGGGGGAGCCGGGAGTCAGTGTGGGTGACCAGCGGGTTGTGCACGAGGATCTCTACCGGGACGGCAAGAAGGTGGGTGATCACAGCACGGTCTGCACCTTCACCCGGGTCGGTCCGGCCGCTCTCCAGTGCCTGGGCACCTTCGCGCTCCCCGAGGGGCAGTTCGCCGCGCAGGCGCTGCTGCACCTGCCCGCCCCGGCGTCGGTGGACGTCGCCGTCACGGGCGGGTCGGGTGAGTACCGCACCGCCCGGGGTTTCGTCCGCACCGTCCCCGCGGGTGAGGCCGAGCGCCACTTCACCGTCCACCTTCAGCGCTGATCACCTCTGGGCGGACCGTGCCGGCAGACGAACCCGTCGGCACGGTACCGACCGGAGCATCGGCATCACCCCTCAACATCCCTCCGAGCTCGGGCAGTCGGTGAGTCCACGCCGTGTCCAGTGCCTGGGCCGGGTGCACCGCACCCAGGCCTGACACATCGTCACTCGACGGATGACGAACATGCCTTCCCGAGGTCGAGGATGCTCCGGCGGCACGCGCTCTGACGCAGGTCACCCCTGCCAGACGTCGGCCACCGAAGGTGCCAGTGCACGGGCCTGGGCGTGGCCCGCGCGGGCGGCGGCCGGCCGACGGGTGTCGTCCGCCATGTTGCGGCCCATCTCGTGACGTGCGGCACGGTCCGGGGTCAGCAGGACGACACGCGCTCCCTCGTCGGACAGTTCCGCGGCCTGCTGTGAGGCGCTCGGATGCGGGCCGACCGCCTGGGGGATCGGCACGATGGCCAGTACCCGGCCGTAGCCGCGGGCGAGCTGGAGGTTGGCGGTCGAACGGCTGCCTCCATCCATCCAGCGCCGGCCCGCCGCGGTGACCGGCGGCCAGACCACGGGGACGGCGCAGCTCGCCGCGACCGCTTCGAGGAGCGTCACCTCGGAGTGTGAGTCGAACACCTCGAGCCGTCCGGTCCGTGCGTCGACGGCCGTGATCCGCAGCTCGCGCTCGGGCCAGTCGCGTACGTCACCCAGGAGCCCACCGACCGTGTCGAAGACGTCCGACTCCGGGCCGGTCCGGGCGCGGAGTGCTGCCCGGGCGAGGCGTTCGACGGACCGCTGGGGGTCGCGGGAGCCGAGCGCCGCCCAGAGGAACCTGGCCGTCTGACGCAACGTCACCGGCAGCCGCGCGGCGTCCGCTCCGGAGAGCTGACGCTCGTACAGGTCCGCGGCCGCGACGCCGGAGCGGAGCCGGGACCCGAAGACGGCACCGGCGGAGGTGCCGATCACGACGTCGGCGCGGCCGAGATCCAGCCCGGCCTCGGTGAGCCCGGCGAGCACCCCGGTCGACCAGGCTCCGCCCACCGGTCCGCCGCCGCCGAGCACGAGCGCGGTGTCGCGCATGCTTCCCCTCCCCATGGAAAACCGCGGCCGGCCCGCCCGCCGCACAGGAAACGGGGACCATTCCCCGATTCCTCGCCCGACGATAACATCCGTACCGGGGAACACTCCCCGGTACGGGACGGGAAGAGGGAGACCTGATGGGCGACCGTTCGCCGGTGGGGCGCCGCGATGCGCTGCGCAACCGGAAGCTGCTGGTGGACACGGCCCGCGAGGTCTTCGCCGAACAAGGTATAAACGCCCCGCTCGACGTGATCGCCCGGCGGGCGGGCGTGGGCAACGCCACCCTCTACCGCCACTTCCCGACCCGTGCCGCGCTCGTCGACGAGGTGTTCCGGGACGCGCTCACCGACACCGCGGCGGCGGGCGAACGGGCGCGCACCGCCGAGGACGCATGGGCGGGACTGACGCAGTACCTGCGAACGGTGTTCGCGGGCCTGGCCGCGGACCGCGGCACCAACGACCTCATGACCACGAACCTGGAAGGTGCCGCCTCCCTGGAGGCGATCCACGCCCACAACCGCGAAACCATCGACGCACTGATCCGGCGCGGAAAGGAACAGGGCACCGTGCGCCCGGACCTCACCACCGAGGACCTGCTCTTCACCCTGGCAGCACTGGGCCGGGCCGTTCCGGCCCTCACCCCGGTCGGCCAGGACGCCTGGGTCCGCCCGCTCGCCCTGGTCCTCGACGGCCTCCGCGCGAACCCGGCCGCGCCCCCGCTGCCCGCACCGGCCCTCACGCCCGGCCAGTTCGGCGAAGTGCTGCGCGACCTGGGCCCGCACAAGCGACGTTGAGCGGCCCCTGCCGGCGGGGGCCGGGAACGACCCCCGTGTCGCTCAGGTGGTGGGAGTGGAGGAGGGGGAGCCGGTCCTCGTCTCCGTCTCGGCACTGACGATCATGCGGTCCGGCACGTGAGCGGTGTCCCGACGGGCCGCGAGCCAGTACAGAGCGGCCGGTACGACCAGGCCGACGATCCAGGAGATGTCCGTACCGCCGAGCGGCGCCACCAGTGGACCAGTGTAGAAGCCGGTGGCCAGGAACGGCAGTTGAGCCAGAAGGCCCGCGCCGTAGACGGTGAGTGCCTTGACGCGCCAGGCGCCGTAGCGGCCGTGCGGGTCGCTCAGGGCCGGCAGATCGTAGCGCTCCTTGGCGATCAGGTAGTAGTCCACCAGGTTGATCGCCGACCAGGGGGTGAACGCGGTGAGCAGGAAGAGCAGGAAGTCCTTGAAGGAGGACAGGAAGCTGTCCTTGCCGAGCAGGGCCACCGCCGTTCCCGCGACCATGATCCCCGCGATGTAGGCGGCGCGGCCGCGTGTGGACAGCACGCGCTGCCCGCGGAAGCCGCTGATGCCGGTGACCACCGACATGAAACCGCCGTAGGTGTTGAGCACGTTCACCGTCAGCTTGCCCAGGGCGATGACGAAATACAGGAAGGAGGCCGCGAGGCCGGCGCCGCCCAGACCGACGACGTAGCCGACCTGGTTGTCGACGAAGGCACTGCCGGCCGCGGCCGCCGCGAGCGCGCCGAACGTCATGGACCACTGGGATCCGAGGGCCGAGCCGCCGAGGGTCCACCAGAAGGTGGCGCGAGGCGAGGTGGTGCGGGGCAGATAACGCGAGTAGTCGGCGACGTACGGGCCGAAAGCGAGTTGCCAGGAGGCGGAGAGGGAGACGGCCAGGAGGAACAGCGGCAGGTGGAAGGAGCGGTCGGCGAGGAGGGCCGTCAGGTCGGCGTGCTGCAGGAGCCGGATGCCGAGGTAGACGAAGGCGAGTGCGCACACGATGCTGGCCACCCGCCCCAGGGTGTGGATGAGCCGGTAGCCGACGAGCGTGGTGGCCGCGGTCACGAGGGCGAAGATCACGATGCCCGTGGTGTCGCCGAGGTGGGTGAGTTCGCCGACCGCCTGCCCGGCCAGCACACTCCCGCTGGCGAAGAAGCCGACGTACATGACGACGACCAGGGCCAGCGGGACGATGGCTCCGCGGACGCCGAACTGGGCCCGGCTGGAGATCATCTGCGGAAGGCCGAGGCGGGGTCCCTGGGCCGAGTGCAGGGCCATCACGGCGCCGCCGAGCAGGTTGCCCAGGAGCAGACCGATGATCGACCAGAAGGCGTCCGCGCCGAAGACGACGGCGAGTGCGCCGGTGACGACCGCGGTGATCTGGAGGTTGGCGCCGAGCCAGAGAGTGAACTGACTGAACGCGTTGCCGTGTCGCTCGGCATCTGGGACGACATCGATCGAGCGTTGTTCGACCACGCCACTCATAGGTGTGCCCTCTCCCGCGGATCCGGTGCGCATAGATCCATTCAGGGTGAGGTCAAGTGAATGGTCAATACCCTGACGTCAACTATCCGCTGTCGAATCGACTGGCGCAGGCGGCGGGACGGGTGCGGGGCACAGGCTGCGCCGTTGTGAGGTCGTGGGCCGGGCGAGACCCGCGGGCCGGCTGCGGTCGCCCGGGATCCATCGACGGCGGCCGGCGCCTCAGGAGCGGGTGGCGGTCACGCAGCCGTTGCCCGTGGACGTCGTGCCGTCGCTCCTGCCGATCGGCTTGCTGCGGTCGTACGGATCGATCCGGTGGGAAGCGTCGGTGTGCCGGTCGTCGTCGGTGCCGAAGGGCGGCACGAAGTAACCGGTGGGTCCGGAGCACCCGCCGTTGGTCATGTCGAGCGCGTACGAGACGAGAGACATGGTGTTCGCCCTGGTGACGATCTTGGCCGGGTCGTGCCAGCTCATCACCACCTTGCGCCGCACTATCGTACGGATCACCTCGGCGTCGCGGTTGCTGCCGCCGGCCGCCGGGGTGACCGGGTACACGAAGGTGACGTCCGCGGTCACCTCGACCGTCCCCCTCTTCCCCTCCCGGTAGGTGAGCCGGCCGCGGGTCTTGACGACGTCACCGACCAGCCGGGCCTGCTCCGGGCGGAAGCGGCTGAACAGCAGCAACGGATCGGTCTCAGGGGTGGGCGCCTTCGACGACAGGGCGGTGCGGAGGTACGCCTGGACATCCTTCTGGTACGGATTCAGCAGCGCGATGGCCTTCGTGGGCCGCTCACCGCGCAGCACGCGGGAGTCCAGCCCCGCGGCCACCATGAAATCCCTGCTCCGCCGCAGCGCGCGCGCCACCTGGGCGCTGTCCATCCAACCGGTCGCCTTGGCCTTCGGCACCGTGATGCCGGCCGCTCCGTTCGCCCAGTGGGCGGCGGGCGACCCCCGGAAGGGCTCGGCAAGGGTGGGGCGCAGAGCCGGCTCCGCCCCCGGCGCCTCCTGCGGGCGCTCCGTCTCCGGGGCCGACTGCGCTCCGGAGTGCCCGCCGTCGCCGCCGAACCAGCTGACGACCTGCTGCGGGAACAGCGCCACGACCGCGAGCGCCACGGCCGCGAACAGCCCGGTCACGTACCAGCCCGCCCCGCGCCGACGCCGGGCCGGTGGGTACGTGCGCCAGCCCTCGGGCTGTCCCGGGCGCTCCCGCAGCCGCCGCGCCACCTCGCGGGCACGCGCGGACGGCTCCACGGGGGCATCGGCCGCGCCCGTCATCGATTCACGGAGGAACCGCTCCCACTCCTCGTCGGGTACGGACGACCCGTCCTGCCCCCCGGCCTCGCGCACACCGCACCCCTGTTCACTGCTCGATACCCCGACGGCCTGCTGCTGCGGCCGACTGCTCGCTGTGCGCCCGGCCCTCCCTGCCGGCCAGCATGATCGCACGAGGGACAGGCCACCCGCAGATGCGCTCGGTGAAGAGTCGGTTCAGCGCCGTTCGACGCGCCGTCGACGGCGAACCTGCCGACGGGGCACGCGACGGCACGGTGTGCGACGCCCACGCGGACTCACTGCTCGCGGTCGCATGGTTCCGGGCCGGAGCCGACGCGGACCCTCGCCGTCCGATGCGTCTGGTGCGGCGACACCACGGACTGTGCGAGCGGCTGCCTGGTCAGCAGCAGGACTCCGTAGAGAATCAGCGCGACACCCAGCACCTCGGGCACCACCCACCAGCCGCCGCGCACCCGCTCCGCGTACAGGGTCACGCCCAGGGACAGGCTCACCAGCGCGTCCCCGAGGGTCAGGGCCGGCTGCGAGGCGGTGATGGGGCCCGACTGCACGGCATTCTCCAGCAGGAACAGCGCACACACGCCCGCCAGGGCGAAGCCGTAGGTCTGCCAGGCCAGGAAGAACCCTCCGGCGCCGCCGACCTGCCAGGCGTACGTGGCGTCCTTGATCAGCGCCGCGGTGAGGGCGTAGCCGATGGCGGACGCCGCCCCGAAGCATGCGGCGCGCACGCCGCCCGCCGGCCGTCGCAGTGCGACGGCCACGAGGACGACCACGGCGACGACGCAGCAGATCAGGGCCAGCATCCACGGGCCCAGAGCCGCCTGTTCCGTCCCTGGTGCCGGCGCTGCCGCGGCGAGGCCCACGCCGAGCCCCCCGACGATGCACACCACGCCCGCCCAGCAGCGCCGGGACAGCCGATTGCCCAGGATCACGCCGCCGATCAGCAGGGCGAAGGGCAGTTCCAGCACGAAGAGCGGCTGTACGACCGACAGGGCGCCCAGCGACAGGGCCACCGCCTGGAAGACGGCCGCCCCCACCACGGCCGCCATGCCGCCGAGCCAGGCCGGGCGGTGCAACAGCTCGAGGGCCAGTCGCAGTCGCAGATGCTCCGAGACGGGTACGGCTCTTGCCGCATGTCGCTGCAACACCGTCGCCAGCGCGTTGCTCGCGGCTGCCAGCAACGCGAACAGGATCGAGAGACCGCTGTGCACCGAACGCCTCCCTCGCGGTCCCATCGGAGCGCCGCCGCCGTACGGATGGTGCCTTCTCCGCTGGTCGGCGGCATCGCGCTCCGCGCTCGCCGTCGCACGGCCGTCACAGGTGCTGAGCGAGCGCATGGACGTACCTGACGTGTCCCTCCTGCCTCCATCATGCTGCCGGTCGGGTCACCGGGCGCGGGGAGAGGGGCGCGGGCGGCGGGGGAGGGGACGCACCGGAGCCCGCCCGACTGCCGCACGCCCAGGCCGACCCGCCGGCTCTCCGTCCGCAGGACCGTAGCCGCCGCGCGAACGAGAACAGGACGGTAGCCGCGCCTCGAACGAGAACAGGACGGTAGCCGCGCCTCGAACGAGAATCTGAGCCATGTCCCGTGAACCAGACTCTTACACAGGCCAGACGGAATGCGGTGGCGCGGCGCGTTCCCCGCTGCGGGCCTTCCTGCACACCGAGACCGGCAGCGCGGCCATCCTGGTCGCCGCCGCGCTCGCCGCGCTCGCCTGGGCCAACGCGGCACCCTCCGGATACACGTCGTTCTGGGACACCCACCTGTCCGTCCGCTTCGGAACGTACGGGGTCTCGCTCGGACTGCGCGACTGGGTCAACAGCGGCCTGATGACGTTCTTCTTCTTCGTCGTGGGTCTGGAGGCCCGCCGGGAGTTCGACATGGGGGAACTACGCGAGCGCAAGCGGCTCGCGCTGCCCCTCGCGGCGGGCCTCTGCGGCATGATCGTGCCCATCGTCGTGTATCTGGTGATCAACTCCGGCCACGGCAGTGAGCAGGGCTGGGGTGCGGCCATGTCCACCGACACTGCGTTCGCCCTGGGCGCGCTGGCCGTCGTGGGCCGCGGCATGCCGCCGGGCCTGCGGGTGTTCATCCTCTTGCTGACCGTGGTCGACGACTTCATCGCCCTCGGCGTCATCACCTTCGCCTACAGCGATCGCATCACCGTGCCCGCACTCGTCGTCGCCGTCGCCGCTCTCGCACTCGTCCTGCTTGTCCGGCGGCTCGGCGTGCGCCACGGCGGCGTGTACGCGCTGCTGGGCGTCGTCGCCTGGGTCGCCCTGCTGGAGTCGGGTGTGGAGCCGGTCGTGATCGGTCTCGCGCTGGGGCTGCTCACCTACGCATACCCCGCCTCGCGCGCCGACCTGGAACACGCGAGCGGCCTGTTCCGGCTCTTCCGGGAGCAGCCCACCCCGGAACTGGAGCGGCACGTCCACGCCGGCATCGCCTCGGCCATCTCCCCCAACGACCGCCTGCAACGGATCTACCACCCCTGGACCAGCTACGTGGTGGTCCCGCTGTTCGCCCTGGCCAACGCGGGCATCGAGATCAGCGGAGGCCAACTGGCACGGGCCTTCACCTCGCCCGTCACCCTGGGCATCCTCGTCGGCTACGTCCTGGGCAAGCCGCTGGGCATCGTCGGGGCCTGCGCACTCGCCACGCTCGTCTCCCGCGGGCGGCTGCGCCTTCCGGTCGGCTGGGGAGCGGTCACCGCCGGCGGCGTCCTGTGCGGGATCGGGTTCACCGTCTCCCTGCTCATCGCGACGCTGGCCTTCCACGGTGCACGCCTGGACGAGGCCAAGATCGGCATCCTGGCCACGCTGGTCTGCTCCTTCCTGGCAGGCCGGCTCGTCACCGCGGCGATCAGCCTTCTGCCGCCGCGCCTGCGGCTGCGGGCACTGCTCGGCAGGGCGGAGACGATCGTCGACCTGGCGGTGCCCGTCGATCCCGACCGCGATCACATCCGAGGGCCGCACCAGGCGCCCGTGACGGTCGTGGAGTACGGCGACTACGAATGTCCCTACTGCGGGCAGGCCGAGGCCGTCGTTCGCGAGCTCCTCGCCGACTTCGGAGACGTACGTTACGTATGGCGGCACCTCCCCCTCACCGATGTGCACATCCACGCCCAACTCGCTGCCGAGGCCTCCGAGGCAGCCGCACGGCAGGGCCGCTTCTGGGACATGCACGATCTGTTGCTCAGCCATCAAGGCGCCCTCCGCATCGAAGACCTGCGCGCCTACGCGGCCGCCATCGGCCTGGACGCGGAGCGCTTCGACCGAGACATGCGCGCCCACTCCGGCGCCGCCTGGATCGCCGCGAACGTCGATTCGGCCGACCTGAGCAGCGTGGCCGGAACCCCCACCTTCTTCATCAACGGTCGCAGGCACCACGGCGCCTACGACCTCGCCAGCCTCACCGGCGCGGTACGCGCCGCCCGCGAACGCGCCTCCGTCACCACGTGAGGACCACGGCAGACGTGTATGACGGAGCACGGACGTGTATGAAGAGGCCATGACCGGTGACTGGAGGACGGACCGGATCGGGGCCGCTCTGCGGCACGAGAACCCGACCGTGCTGCGGAGGCTAGCCTCGGGGTTTGCGGCGATCGGCGACGTCCAGTTCCTGCCGGGCTACTCGGTTCTCCTGGTGGATGAACCGGAGGTGCAGCGGCTGTCCGACCTGCCGAGGGCCAAGCGGTTGTCGTTCCTGTCCGACATGGACCGACTCGGCGAAGCGGTCGAACGGGCCTGCCGGCGGCTGGACCCTGATTTCCGCCGGGTCAATCTGGAGATACTGGGGAACACCGATCCGTTTCTGCATGCCCACGTCTGGCCGCGGTTCGAGTGGGAGCCGGCCGAGCTGGTGGGCAAGCCGGTGTGGCTGTATCCGCGGGAACGGTGGAGCGACCACCGGTTCAGACTCGGGCCGCGGCACAACGTGCTGCGGGAGGCGATCGGCGGCGAACTGGACCGACTGTGTGCGACGGCCTGACGCCGGCCCGCCGGCCGTGAGGTCGGCGCGTGAGCTTCCTGGAGCCCAAGCGTTCTGCCCGTGGCACAGACAGTCGCGGTTGCGACGGCGTGGGCGGCGGGATCGCCGCACGCGGCCGATCGTCGCCCTCGTGCAGGGTCCGTCCGCAGAGCCCCTCGACCTGGCGCCCTGCGGCCGGACACCTGACGGCAGTCGGATGCCAGAGCCTCCGGGCGGCGTCCCGCGCGGGTGGGGCGTCCCGTCGGCTCCCGCGCGCACAGGTACGCCTGGACGTGGGGTCACTGCACGGGGGCGGAACGCCGCATCACGCCTCCTGCCCCGCACGCCGTTCGATCTCGGCGACCAGCCGCGCGGTGGCCGGCGTGGCGATGCCGTGGGCGGCTCCGGCGCGCAGGACGGCTCCGCCGATGGCGTCGAGTTCGAGTGGCCGGCCGGACTCGTCGTCGCGCTGCATGGAGGACTTCATCGTCTCGGGGAGGCGGTCGAAGAAGGAGAGCAAGTCCTCGGCGGCCACCGGCGCGTCGGCGGCACGGGCCACGGCCGCGATCTCGTCGAGGACGGTCAGCAGTTCCGGACGGTGCCGGCTGCGGACGGCACCGACGTCGGCCTGGTGCCGGGTGGTGAGCAGGGCGAACGCGGCGAGGAAGGCGAGCTTGTCCCAGAGCATCGCGCTCTCGTCCTCCCGTACGGTCACGTCCAGTCCGGCCTTGCGCAGCTGCTCCGCGAGCTCCTCCGGCGCACCGGCGAGCTGAAGGTCCGCGAACGGGCTGGTGTGGGCGATGCGGCCGGGCGAGGTACGGGTGGCCTCGACTCGTATGGTGCCCGCGACGACCCGGCCCGAGGGGAAGCGCTCGCGCAGCAGGACGACGTGGTCCAGGCCGTTGAGCAGCGGGACCACGGCCGCCGTGCCGGCCATCTCGGCCGGGACGCGGTCGAGCGCCTCGGTGAGCGTGGTCTGCTTGACCGCGACGAAGACCGCGTCCACCGGCTCGCGCAGCTCGGTGTCGGCTTCCACGGCCGTGGTGAACGTCCCGTACTGGTCGCTGTCCACGTGCAGTCCGTCCCGGCGCAGCACGGCGACGGTCCGTTCGCCGGCCAGGCAGATGACGCGGTGTCCCGCGCGGGCGAGCAGCGCCCCGATCAGGCCGCCGACGCCGCCCGGGCCGAGAACGGCTACTGTCAGCTTGGTTGTGCTCACGTGTGCTCCTGTCCTGAGAGGCCGGAAACCGGTCGGGCCCGAGGCGGGTCCGTACCCGCCCCGGTCGGGATCGCGGCCGAAAGCCGGCAGGCGGTTGCCGCCCTGGTCCGACAATGATGATCAAACCTGGCAGCGATGCAAGTCAATGCATCCGGGCTCGCGGCATCGACCCGCGCTCACCCGGCGCGGAAGAAGGCATGCCACCGGCCTGGAAGCCTACCGATGGACGGTCGGGCCGGTCACCCCGTGGATGTCCGAGCTCATGCCATGATCCCGCACCATGAGTGCCCGCCCGCCTTCCCCGCCTGGCCGGCCTCGTGGGTGAGCGGGGCCTCAGCGACCCGCTCCGGGGTTCCTCGCCCCGGGGCGGTCATCCGTGGAGCCAGACCCGGAGCGGCCCGACCGGCTCGAAGCCGTGGCGGACGGCAACCGCCAGGTCATCGCCGTGTTCGTAGCCGACCACCGGCACAGTGGGGAACAACCGGTGCACCGCCTCCAGCACGCCCGGCCAGGCAGCGTCAGGGCCGCCGTCCGGCGCGAAGACGTTGGAGATCCCCACCACCTGGTCGCTGCGGCTCGCCACCGCGCCGGCGACGACCCGGCCGCTGGGGGACCGTCCGGCGAGCACGAAGGTGGCCGGGTCGTCGAGCAGTTCGGGCCGGAAGAGATCCGCGGTGCCGTTCCCCTCGTCCCAGGCCAGCGCCCAGGCGCGCAAGGTGTCCGGGTCGCGCGCCACGTCCCAGGCGCGAACCGGTGCGACTGCGGGCGCGCTCGCCGGGCGGTGGATCCACTGCGCCTCGAACAGGACGTGGCATCCGGCCTCGCTCAGGTCGAGGTCGGCGAAGCTGTCCTTGACGGAGGCGCCCGGTGTGGTGGTGTCGATCCGCGCCGTCAGCGCGGCCGGGTCGGCCCCCGGCGTGAGCGTCACCGCGTCGGGGTAGTACAGGGGCGTGCGGACCGGGGCGGTCCAGGCCTGCGGACCGAACTCGCCCGCCAGACCGTGCGATCGGCTCATCGCCGCGCACCATTCGGCGTTGTTGCGGGCGGCGGCCCGGACCATGAGCTGCTTCGATGTCGTCACGAACGCGCATCATGGCCCGTCCGGGGCCCGTGGGCGAACGCATTTCCACGCATGCCCGCGGCAGGGCTGCCTCGCTCGAGTCCGCGTCGAGCTGACGTCGGCGGCTTAGGCGCCCCCAAGTCCGGCGGCTTCGATGTGGATGATTCACGAGTTCCACCGAGGCGGGCAAGCCTGCGGACAGGGCACGTCGCCGGCGCGGCGGGCGGCATCCCGCACGCGGACGGGCATCGAGTCTCATGCGCGTCGGACGACCAGCACGGCCACGTCGTCGAGGTGGTCCACCGCGGACACCGCGTCGAGTATGCGGTCCGCGGTCGCCTCGACGTCGAGCCGGTCCTGGAGGGCTCGACCCGCCAGAGCTCCGGCTCGCTCCAGTCCGGCGTCCAGGGGCAGGCCCGGCCCTTCGACCACACCGTCGGTGAGCATGACCAGCGCGGTGCCCGTTTCCAGAACGAAGGTCTCCTCGGGGTACTCGGCGTCAGCCACGATGCCCAGGACCGGCCCGGCGGGAACGGTGCGGACGGTGTGGCTGCCGTCGTCGCGTGCGTGGAGCAGCGGCACATGACCTGCGCTGGTGGCGATGACCTTCCCGTCACTCGGATCGAGATGCAGCATGGTGCAGCTCGCGAAGCGTGGCGCGTCCATCGAGACGAGCAACTCGTTGGTACGCGTCAGCACCGTGCCCGGATCAGGTTCGTGGGCGGCGATCGCGCGCATGGACGAGCGCACCTGCCCCATGAAAACCGCGGCGTCCACGTCGTGCCCTTGAGCGTCGCCGATCTCCAGTGCGACCGCACCGTCGGGCAGGAGGAACGCGTCGTACCAGTCTCCGCCGATGTCCAGCCCGTCCCGGCCGGGCTGATAGCGGGCAGCGATCTCCAGTCCTGGGAGGTGGTCCGGCAGCGTCGGCAGCATGCTCTGCTGGAGCGCCGTGGACAGCTCGACGTGGGCTTGCTGCAACCTGATGCGCCTCAGTGCCTGGCCGGCCAGATCGGCGAGAGCCGTCTGGAAGGCGAGCCGTTCGGAGGACGGGAGGTGGTCACCGTCGTACGTCACCACCCAGCCCCCGAGCGGGCGGTCGCCCGCCGGGCTGAGGGGGGTGATCGACAGGCTGGTGCCGGAGCCGGGGCCCGCCAGGGCCAGGCGGTCGACATGCGGCCAACGGCGCACCAACTCCTCGTGATTGTGGAAGAACTGTGCCTGACCGGTACGGATCACCCAGGGCAACGGCCGGTCCTCGTCCAGCGACAGGCCGTGCAGAACGTCAGCCTCCCGGGAGGGGATCCCGGCATCCGTGGAGACCTGCAGACGTCCCTCCTCGACGACGGCCAGGAGCGCGCCGCAGCCTCCGACGGCCGCGGCGAGCCGGGACAGGACAACCTGTCGCAGTTCCTGCTCGGTGGTGGCGGTGAACAGGGCGGAGGAGAACGCGGTGATTCCGTCGGCGCGTTCCCGCTCCGCGCTCACCTCGGCCAGCATCGCCTCACGGTGTGCCTCCGTCTGGGTGTCGTCGCGGATCACCGTGAAGATGCGTTCGGGGCCGCCGAATCCCAGTTGGATCCGGCGGGTCTGGCCGGCGAAGACGCGCCAGCCGTCGTGCTCGGTGAGGAACCGCGACTTGACCCACGGGGACTGGGCGGTGGACGAGCTCACAAGCCGCTGCACCCCGCTCCGGTCCTCAGGGTGCACCCGCCTGATCATCTCGGACAGGGGCACCGATGCCTGCGGGAAGAGGGAGGCCAGGGCGGGTGCGCCACCCAGTGACTCCAGTTCGTGCTCGTCGGGAGAGCACACCCAGAGGCCGAGGCCGGCATCCTTCGCCGCGAGCTGGAACGGGATCAGCAGCGACCCGAGGTCGTGTCGCGCGTCCAGCGAATGCAGCCACACGAACTCCTCGCCGCTCGAGTGGTCCGTCACCATTCGCGCCTCGACGAGGCAGACCACAGCCGCGGTGCCCGTGCCCGGGAATTCCAGCACACGCATGGCGAGCATCTTCGTCGTGGTCCCGTGTGCCAGCAGGCTCTCGGCCGAGCTGCGCTGATCCTCGGCGAGCAGATCGACGAAGGCCTGGCCCCCGCACTGCTCCGGCGGTCTGCCCAGTGCCGCGGCCATCGCGGCGTTGAGGCAGCGGATGACACCGTCCGGAGTCAGCAGAGCCGACGGTGTAGCCCTCTGAAGGAGTTCGTGCGAGGCGTCCACGTGCCGCTCCCAGACCATCGTCGAGCGATATGACCGTGTCGTCCTCCCACAACAGTAGTTGCCGCACGGCAGGTCGCTCTCTGTGCCGCCCGTTGACGCGAACATCCACCCTGCCAAGACCTTGCTTGCCGGCCGCTGGCGCGACGGGCGGGGTGCGGCGTGTGCGTCAGCCGCCGTGCTTGCCGGTCTCTTCCGGGTACGGCCGGGCGGCGGCGCGGCCGGCCGTGAGCATGAAGAGGCCGGGGCGGATGCGCTTACGGTGCCACCGGGTCTTCGCCAGGAGGGCCGAGCCGCAGATCACGATGGCGAGGCCGGTGAGCATGCCGTACAGAAGGGGCCCGGGGCGTGTGATGCCGGAGGTGATGAGCAGGCCGGTGGCAGCGGCCGGGGGATGGTGCGCGCAGAGCAGGGTGAGGATCAACAGCGTCACCCCGACGGCGAGTGCCTGTGCACCGAGCTGCGGCAGGGTGTCGTGGTGCCGTTCCAGTGCCGAGGGCTGGTCCCACAGCCCGAATATCGCGAGGCAGGCCAGTCCGCAGGCGGTTGCCGACGCATGCGCCAGCACCGCATCTCTCACTCGGGGGCCTGTTCTGTCGGGGTGCGCCAGCAGGAGGCATGCCGTCGGCCCCAAGGTGGTCGTCAGCAGGATCCAGCCGATGCCGTGGCCGATGAGGCCAGTGGCCATGAGCAGTGCCGCGGAGAGGAACAGCAGCCGACCGCCCGCGGACAGCCGTGTCCTGAACGGCGGCATACCCGGGGTGGCGCTCTGGTCGTGCCGGGATTCCTCCGGATCGGAGCGAGTGACGGAGGAGCGCAAACGCATGACACCCACAATGACAAAGCCGAACCTTCCACACAAAGCGGCCAGCGAGGGTGGTCGGCCTGGCCGATGGTGTGTGGCGGCGGCCTCGTGCTCGACGGGCTCCACCGGCATGCCGGCGGAGCCCGTCGAGCACGTACGGCGTTTTCCCACGCGGGACCGGTCCGGTGTCAGGTGGAACCGCTCGCGTCCTCCGGCCTGATGCGTCCGCGCCATTCCCCGGACTCCGCGCCCCGCTCCTCGATGTAGTGCTTGAAGCGCTTCATGTCGCCCTTGACACGCCGGTCGATGGTGCCGAGCAAGTCCGCGGCCTTCTCGACGGCTCCCCTCGGCTCGACGTCCATCACGAGTTCCACCCGGGTGTGATTGTCGTCCAGGCGCTGGAAGCGGACCGTTCCCTTCTGCCCCACGTCACCGCTGGTCGTGCGCCACGTGACGCGCTCGTCGGGAAGCTGGTCGATGATCTCGGTCTCGAACTCCCGCTTCACGCCGCCGATCTTGGTGGTCCAGTGGTTGTGGCGGTCGTCCAGCTGGGTGATCTCCTCGACGCCCTCCATGAAGTTCGGGAAATCCTCGAACTGCGTCCACTGGTTGTAGGCGGTGTGCACCGGGACGTCCACTTCCACCGTTTCCTTGACCGTGCTCATCAGTGCCTCCGTTGCTTCACTCGACTGCTGCGTCCGGGTACCCGGGGAGCGTCCGGATAGACGAACCGGCTCCGGCGGAACCTCGGACGGCGATCGCGACGCCCCCGCCGACCGTGCGGCGATGCTCCGCGCAGAAGAGGGCCCGGCACCGCGAGCGCGGTGCCGGGCCGGGGAGTGCGACGAGGCGGGGTCTCAGCCCTGTCGGGCCTTGAACCGCGGGTTCTTCTTGTTGATCACGAAGGTCACGCCCCGCCGGCGCACCAGTTGGGCGCCGGGCATGTTCTTCAACGAGCGCAGTGACTTGCGCACCTTCATTGCCGTCTCCTCTCAGGAGGTCGCAGGGGAGTCTGCCGAGGGGCCGCCGTCGGTGGCGCACCGGATCGGCGGTGGCACGGCACCGCAGCACCGATCGACGTGCTTCGTTCGGCCCCCGCGGTCGAGAACGCGCGAGGTGCCGGTGCGGAACGGGCGGCTGGAAGCCCGCCGGGCCGCCGCGGCGGACGGCCGGACGGGCTTCCTCGCTGGGGGCCTGAGCCGTGGCGCGGCTCAGGCGGAGGTCAGCGTGCTTCGCGGAAGAGGACGTGCTCGCGGACCATGGGGTCGTACTTGCGCAGGACCAGCCGGTCGGGATCGTTCAGACGGTTCTTGCGGGTCACGTAGGTGACGCCGGTGCCTGCGGTCGACGTCAGCTTGACGACGGGGCGCAATGTGCTGCGTGCCATGAAGTGTGCTCCTTTCGCCGCCATGCGAGTCGAGTGACTCGAACATGCCAGCCGCTCGCTTCAACAAGGGGGCCCGGCACCGCATTCCCGCCCAGCGACGCTCGCTCGGCTGCCGCCTCGTCCGGTCCCTCGACGGCGGCTGGTGGCGCACCGCGCCGGGCACTCGGTGCGACTCACGCATCGAGTACGGCGGCGACGGCCTCGATCTCGACGAGCTGGCCCTGGTAGCCGAGGACGGTGACGCCCATCAAGGTGCTGGGCACGTCGTGGTCGGCGAACGAGTCCCGGACCACCTGCCAGGCGGCCACCAAGTCCTCCCGCCGGGTCGATGCCACGAGCACCCTGGTGCTGATGACGTCCTGGAGCGACGCGCCGGCGGCAGCGAGAGCGGTCCGCATGTTCTCGACGGCCTTCGACGCCTGGCCGGCGTAGTCTCCGATCGCTGCCGTGGAACCGTCGTCGTTCAGCGGGCACGCCCCCGCGAGGAAGATCAGACGTGACTCGGCGGGGGCGGTCGCCGCATACGCGTACTCGGCGACGTCGGACAGCGAATCGGAGCGGATCAGAGTGATGGCGCGAGCCACGGTCGTCGGGTCCTTTCCCAGCGGGAGTCGAATGCGGACATCCTGCCAACGGAGCGTGGCCGCCACTTCCCCTTTTTTGCGGCAGCGTGCGCCGGCGTCGACCGCTCCGGACGGCTGCCGGCCAAGGGCCTCCGGCCCGACGACGGACCGCATCTCACATCGGTCCAGCCGTCGAGGTCAGTCGCCGACGGGGTACCGACTGGTGATCGCGACGCGGTTGAAGGCGTTCATCACGGTGGCCAGCCAGGCGACTGCCGAGATCTGGTCCGCGGTGAGTACGGCCGCGGCGGCGTCGAAGTCCTCGTCGCTGACATGCCCGTCCGGCACGCGTGTGACGGCCTCGGTCAGGCGGAGGGCGGCGCGGTCCGTCTCGGAGAAGTAGCCGGTCTCCGCCCAGGCGGGGAGCACGGCGATCCGGTCGGGGTTCTCGCCTTTCTTGAGGGCGTCGCGGGTGTGCATGCGCAGGCAGAACGAGCAGCCGTTGATCTGCGAGGTGCGGATCCTCAGCAGCTCGATCAGGAGCGGGTCGAGACCCGCGGCGACGGCGGCCTCTTCCACTTGCGTCGACAGCGTGATGAGGGTCTTGTAGGCGGCCGGGTGCTGCTTGCCGATGTTGACGCGCTGTATGTCGGTCATGGTTCCTTCGATTCCGTTCGCGTGTTGCATCGCGCCGGGCGGCGCGTGTCGTCGGGACCGGCGGGGGCGGGGGTGCGTGCAGTGTGTTCCCGCCCGCCGCGCGTCCCCGGCTATGACTTCGGGTCGTCGATCTTGAGCTTGTCCCCGGTGTTGGAGACGAAGACGACCAGGAGCTTGGCCGGCTCGGTACTGCTGGGATTCTCGGTGAGGACGTGGTGGGCGCCCGGCAGCTCGACCCAGTTCTCGCCCTGCTGGTACGTGGTCACGGGCTTGTCGTCGAGCCGGCTGCGCACCGTGCCTTCGAGGACGTACGCGTAGACGAACGCCTGGCCGTGGCGGTGCGGCAGCGCGCGTGAGCCGGGTGGGAAGTCGACGATCTCCGAGGTGAACGTCTTGCCCTTCACATTCGGAAGGGCCTGCTGGAGCAGAAGCTTGACGGTCTCGTCGGTGCTTGGCGACGCCATGGCCGCGGGCGATGCCGCGGCGGCGGTCGTCGCCTTGGCCGGGGCGGGCTGGTCCGAGGTCGCGCAGGCCGTGGCCGTGGTCAGCGCGGCGACGGCCAGCAAGCCACCGGCGATTCGCATTCCGATCATGATGGTCTCCCTTCAGTCTTCCGCGATGCGGATGATCGTCTTGCCTGGGGTGCGGTTCTCGGGGTCGAACGCGGCGGGTGCCTCCGCGAGTGGCCGCACATCGCCGAAGGGCGGCTTGAGCCGGCCGTCCCTCAGCCGCATGGCGAGATCGGCGAGGCGGGCGCGGTCGGGTTCGACGACGAAGAAGACCGCCCGCCCGTCCTTGGGCTGGACCTTGGGCGGCATGGCGATGGTGACGAGCGTGCCGCCGGCGCGGACCAGGGCGGCCGAGCGGTCGAGGATGTCGCCGCCGATCACGTCGAGCACGAGGTCGACGTCGCCGGCGTCCTCCAGCCTGTCGCTCTGCAGGTCGATGAAGGTGTCGACGCCGAGGGCGAGTGCCGTGTCCCGCCCGGAGGCCCGGCCGGTGCCGATGACGCGGGCGCCGGCCTCGCGGGCGAGCTGTACGGCGATCGAGCCGACACCGCCCGCGGCACCA
>NZ_JBSFRB010000050.1:0-55071 GCF_053589015.1 Streptomyces sp. NPDC003393
GCGTTGACTTTTGGCACGCTGTTGAGTTCTCAAGGAACGGACGCTTCCTTCGTACTCACCCTCTCGGGCTTTCCTCCGGGCGCTTCCCTTCGGTGATCCAAACTCTATCAGGCTTTTCCGGTCTCTCTGACCACCGCCCCGCGGACATGCCGAAGGCGATCCAGAGATAGGATCTGACAAGTTGGGTGCTGCCCGAGCGAGGACGCTTGGTCCGCCTCACTCTCTCCCCCGGACAGAGCTACGACTCTACATCGGTCCGCCGATCGGGTGCAAACCAACGTGATTGGTGGTCTAGACCACCAACGTGAGCTGTCGTAAGCTCTCGCCCGGATCCGGTACTTACCGTGACATAACCTGCTGCACAGTGCGCCGTCCGGGACGGACAGTGGCGGCACATACGATCTCCACCCCTGGGAGGCTTCCCATGACCACCGTGACGTCCCCGCTCGCCGGACGCGCCATCGGACTGGCCGCAGTGCCGGACCCGGTCTTCTCCGGCGCCATGGTCGGCCCGGGCACCGCCATCGACCCCGTACGTGAACCGTCCGAGGCGGTCGCTCCGGTGGACGGTGTCATCGTCTCGCTGCATCCGCACGCGTTCGTCGTCGTCGACGAGCAGGGACACGGCGTGCTCGTCCACCTCGGCATCGACACCGTGCAGCTCAACGGCGAAGGCTTCGAACTGCTGGCGCACAAGGGCGACACCGTGAAGCGCGGCCAGGCCGTGGTGCGCTGGAACCCCGCCGCCGTCGAGGCCGCCGGCAAGTCGCCGGTGTGCCCGGTCGTGGCCCTGGAGGCCACCGCCGACTCCCTCTCCGATCTTCGTGACAGCGGCGATGTGAAGGCCGGCGACGGCCTGTTCGCCTGGAAGTGACATCCGGCTGTCCTCGAGGACGAGGACGGCGACCAGAACGACCACCGTGGCGGGAGCCCGCCGCACTAATCGGAGACCGGTGAGATGGAGACAACGCTGCGAGGCGTCGGTGTGAGCCACGGAGTGGCGATCGGCGAGGTACGGCACATGGGGACGGCGGTGCTGGAGCCGCCTGCCAGGCAGATACCGGCGGAGGAGGCGGAGCGCGAGCAGGGGCGCGCCCGCCAGGCGGTGGAAGCGGTGGCGGCCGACCTGATGGCGCGCGGCAACCTCGCCGGGGGCGAGGCCCAGGCCGTGCTCGAGGCACAGGCCATGATGGCGCAGGACCCCGAGCTGATCGCGGACGTGGACCGGCGCATCGCCGTCGGCAGCACGGCGGAGCGCGCGGTGTACGACGCCTTCGCCGCATACCGGGACCTGCTGGCCGGTGCCGGCGAGTACCTGGCGGGTCGCGTGGCGGACCTCGACGACGTGCGGAACCGTATCGTCGCGCGGCTGCTCGGCGTGCCCATGCCGGGGGTGCCGGACAGCGACGAGCCGTACGTCCTGGTCGCCCGGGATCTGGCGCCCGCCGACACCGCGCTGCTGGACCCCGGTCTGGTGCTGGGCTTCGTCACCGAGGAGGGCGGGCCGACCAGCCACAGCGCGATCCTGGCGCGTGCGCTCGGGGTGCCCGCGGTCGTGGCACTGCCCGGCGCCGGGGAATTGGCCGAGGGGACGATGATCGCGGTGGACGGCAGCACCGGCGAGATCTTCGTGAACCCGAGCACCGAGAAGAAGGCCGAGCTGGAGGCGGCGGCCGCGGAGCGCAAGGCGGCGCTGGCGGCCTCGGTGGGCCCGGGTGCCACGTCCGACGGTCACAAGGTGCCGCTGCTCGCCAACATCGGCGGTCCCGCGGACGTGCCGGCGGCCGTCGAGGCCGGTGCGGAGGGCGTCGGCCTTTTCCGGACCGAGTTCCTGTTCCTGGACGACAACAAGAACGCGCCGTCCGAGGAGAAGCAGATCGAGGCCTACCGGCAGGTCCTGGAGGCCTTCCCCGAGGGTCGTGTCGTCGTGCGGGTGCTGGACGCGGGCGCGGACAAGCCGCTGGACTTCCTGACCCCGGCCGACGAGCCGAACCCCGCTCTGGGCGTGCGGGGGCTGCGGACGCTGCTCGACCACCCCGAGGTGCTGCGGACGCAGCTGACGGCGCTGGCCAAGGCGGCGGAGGGGCTGCCGGTCTATCTCGAGGTCATGGCCCCCATGGTCGCGGACCGGGCCGATGCGAAGGCGTTCGCGGACGCGTGCCGTGCCGCGGGGCTGCGGGCGAAGTTCGGAGCGATGGTCGAGATCCCGTCGGCCGCGCTGCGGGCCCGCTCGGTGCTCCAGGAGGTCGAGTTCCTGTCGCTGGGGACCAACGACCTCGCTCAGTACACGTTCGCCGCGGACCGTCAGGTGGGCGCGGTGTCCCGGCTGCAGGACCCGTGGCAGCCCGCGCTGCTGGACCTGGTGGCGCTGGCGGCCGAGGCGGCGAAGGCCGAGGGCAAGAGCTGCGGTGTCTGTGGTGAGGCGGCGTCGGATCCACTGCTCGCGTGTGTGCTGACCGGTCTCGGTGTCACCTCCCTGTCGATGGGTGCGGCGTCGCTGCCGTATGTCCGGGCGACGCTGGCCAAGCACACGCTGGCGCAGTGCGAGCGTGCGGCGGCGGCCGCGCGTGCCGCGGAGAGCGCCGACGAGGCGCGTAGCGCTGCGCAGGCGGTGCTGTCCGGCGAGTGACGGACCCGAGCCGGTACGGCCGGGCTGTCGAGGGGCGCTCCACGTTCGTGGGGCGCCCCTTCACGTGTTCAGTGGCGGTGCCGGGGGTGCTGTCCCTCCTCTCCGGGGCCTTTCTCTCCGAGGTCGGGTGGTGCGCAGTAGTCGACGCCGGATTCCGGTCCGATCAGGTCGCCGGATTCGGCGTCGGTGCAGTAGGCGTCGAAGACCTCGCCCTCGGTGAGGGGGGTCAGGCCGTCTCCGCGCAGGCGCCAGCCGTAGACACGGTCGCGGGCGCCGGTGGGCCGGGTGGTGCGCATGACGAGTCCGCCGGGCCTGCGGGTGGCGATGCCGAGGGCGAGGACCGTGGTGAAGTCGAGTGCCTCACCCTCGTCGAGTCGGGTGGCGCCGCTGTCGTCGGTGTCGGCGTGGAGGGTGGCGACAAGAGTCTCGGGCGGGGCGGTGACGCTGCACACCAGATGCCGCTCTCCCGGTGGTGCCGTCTCGAGGATGCGGGTGAGGAGGTCGGCGGCTCGGTCGAAGGCGGCGCGGCCGATGTCCTCGCCACAGGTGGCGCAGGGTCCGAGCCGGGCGAGGAGGGTGGAGGCGTACTCCCAGGTGGCCTGGCGGACGGCCTCGTCGACGAGGGCGGGTACGAGTTCGGCGAGGGGCCGTCCGTCGTAGGGGACGGTCGGGCCGGTGGTGGCGATCTCGGCGGTGAAGCGGGCGCGGCTGGCCGGGGCGTCGGGGTCGAGGCCGGCGCCGGTGCAGTATTCGGCGTACTCCTCGGGGTCGAAGAGGGCCACCGCCGTGTGGCTGCCCTGGGCCGCGCGGGTCCGCAGGAGTGCCTCGACCTGCTGGAGGTAGGTGGTGTGGTCGTCGAAGGTGAAGCTGCGGTAGCGCCGCATGGCGCGGAAGTCGTGTTCGTCGGTGAGCAGGCCGATGGTGCCGGCGATTTCGCGGCGCAGGACGCGTCGCATGCTCTGGTGGTCGGTGTGCGCCATGTTCTCCCCCTGTGTGCACGGTCGATCACTGCTCACTCACAGTAACCGGCGGCACTGACAACGGGGGACGGACGAGTCGGTCACGGACCGTGCGGTGCTGGATGACGCAGGTCAGGGCGATGGTGGCGCCGAACAGTGTCCATCCCGCGGGGCCCGCTGCGATGGCTGCCGTGACGGCGAGCGGCCCGATGCTGCGCTGCGCGGACTGCGCGAGTCCGTGGACGCCCAGGTAGGTGCCCTGGGCATGGGCGGGGGCGAGGGCGACGGACAGCTCCCAGGAGATGGTGGCGTGGAGCATTTCGGCCGTGGTGAAGGCGGCGGCCGCCGCGGTCAGCAGCAGGGTGGCGCCGACGGTGCCGGCGGTCGCGGACAGCGCCATGGCGGTGCCGCCCACGGCGTAGGTGGCCGCGAGCGGGATCAGGAGGCCGCGGGCGGCCGCCGTGGTGGCACCGAAGCGGGCCAGGGGCACCTGGAGGACGACCACCATGACGTTGTTGAGGACCATGAGCAGGGGTGCGAGGCCGTGGGGTGTGTCGGCGGTGTGCGCGATCCACAGGGGCAGGCCGACCTTGAAGACGGCGTCGTCGAGGAAGAGCACGGTTTCGGTGGCGACGTAGCCGAGGTAGGTACGGTCGCGCCACGGGTTGGTGGGCTCGGGGGTGGGTTCGGCGGTGTGTGAGCCCGCGACGGTTCTGGAGGGGGACGGGGGTTCCGCGCAGCGCAGCGTGAGAAGGGCGGCGGCGACGAAGGAGAGCGCGTCGCCGATGAGCAGCCACCGGTAGGCGGCGGTGGTGCCGAGGGTGAGGGCGGCCGCGGCGCCGAGGCCGCCGAGTGCCCAGCCTGCGTTGGCCAGGGTGCGGTTGAGGGCCTGGTAGCGGACACGGTCGGGGCCGGCGACGCGGGTGGCGTAGAGCTTGGTGAGGACGCTCGCGGCGCGGTCGCCGAGGCTGCCCACGGCGGAGAAGGTGACCAGCAGCGCGAAGTGGTCGCTGGTGAGGAGCGCGAGGGAGGCGAGCGCGCGCAGGACTTGCAGGGCGATGAGGACGCGGGTGAGGGGCAGTCGGTCGGCGAGGTGGCCGCCGAGGGGGGCGCCGGCGATGCCGACGGCCCCGGCGAGGGCGGCGAGGGTGCCGACCTCGGCGACGGAGAGGCCGGACACGTAGGTGAAGTACAGGACGGAGACGGATGCCCACAGTCCGCTGCCGGTGCGGTCGACCAGGGCGACGACGAGCATTCTGCGCCCGTCCCGTCCGCCGGGGATGCGTGCTTGTCCTGTGCCTGGGCGTCCTGTGCGGCGGGTGGTCCCCACTGCTCCCCCTTGCCATGGAGTTATGTATTGATACATAATTGACGGTGTGACAGCACAATATGCGATCACTGGTACGACAGCCAAGGCAATTGCCGCGTCCGTGGAGCGGGGTGTGGCAGAGGGCACCCTGGCTCCCGGCACCGCGCTGCCGCCGGTGCGGCGGTTGGCCCACGATCTCCAGGTGAGCCCCGGGACGGTCGCCACCGCGTACAAGGAGCTGCGGGGGCGCGGCATCGTCGTGGCCCGGGGCCGCGGTGGAACCGTCGTGGCCGCGGCCCCGGCGGTGGCCTCGCGCCGCCCGCCGAAGGTGCCCCCCGGGCTGCGGGACCTGGCCGGCGGACACCCGGATCCCGCGTTTCTCCCGGGTCTGGTGCCGCCGTCGCGCCTTGCTCCCGGGGCCCGGTCGCACCGCTCCACACCCCGGCTGGCACGGCTGGAGGAGGTCGTGCGCGACTGGCTTCGGCCCGACGGGGTGCCGGTGGAGCACGTGACGTTCGCCCACGGTGCGCTGGATCTCGTCGGGCGCCTGCTGTCCGTGGAGCTGCGGTCCGGTGACGCCGTGGCGATGGAGGATCCCGGGTACCACCATCTGCTGGACCTGGTGACCGCGCTGGGGTTGCGCAGCGTTCCGGTTTCGGTGGACGACGAGGGCATGCGGCCCGACGCCCTGCGGCAGGCGCTGCGAGCGGGCGCGCGGGCCGTGGTGTGCAGTCCGCGTGGGCAGAACCCCTACGGCGGATGCTTCTCGACCGAGCGTCGCGATGCGCTGGTCGACGTACTGCGCGAGGCCCCGGACGTGCTGGTCGTCGAGAACGACCACGCCTCGGCGGTCACCGACGCCCCTCTGCGGACGCTCACCGCCGACGGTCCGGCGCGCTGGGTGCATCTGCGGACCGTGAGCAAGTTCCTGGGCGCCGATCTGCGCTGGGCCGCCGCGGCGTGCGACGCCACCACGCTGGCCCGTCACGACGGGCGGCTGCTGCTGACGTCCGGCTGGGTCAGCCATCTGCTCCAGGAGACGGTGCTCGGGCTGCTGACGGACGAGGGCGCCCGCACGCGGGTGTCCGAGGCGCGCGCGGCGTACACGCTGCGCCGCACCGCGCTCCTGGCGGAGTTGGCCTCCAGGGGGATCGCGGCTCATGGGGCGAGCGGCATGAACGTGTGGGTGCCGGTGACGGACGAGTCCGCCGTGGTGAACGGGCTGCGGTCGTACGGCTGGTGGGTCGCCGCGGGCGCACGGTTCCGGCTGTCGTCGGGGCCCGGCGTACGGATCTCGGTCGCCGGGCTGGCACCGGCCGACGCGGCGCGGCTGGCCTCGGACTTCGCCGCCGTGCTCGGCGAGTCCGAGGCCACCTACGGGGGCTGACCGGGGCGCTCAGGCGCGTTTGCGGGCCAGGTCCTCGTAGAAGCGCAGCAGTTCGACGTCGTCGATGGACCCGGGGTTGACGGCCTTCTCCAGGGGCGTGCCCTGGAGGAGTCGCTTGACGGGTACCTCGATGCGCTTTCCGGTGAGGGTGTGCGGGATGCCCGGCACCTCGATGACCTCGTCGGGGATGTGACGCGGGGAGAGCTGCTCGCGGATGGTCTGCTTGATCCGGTCCAGGAGCGCGTCGTCGAGGACGGCTCCGGGGACCAGGTGCACGAAGAGGGGCATCCAGTAACCGCCGTCGGGCTGTTCGACCCCGATGACGAGGGATTCCTTGATCTCGGGCAGCCGTTCGACGGCTTCGTAGATGTCGGCGGACCCCATCCGTACGCCCTGGCGGTTGAGCGTGGAGTCGGAGCGGCCGTGGATGATCACCGAGCCGCGGGAGGTGAGCGTGATCCAGTCGCCGTGGCGCCATACGCCGGGGTACATGGCGAAGTAGCTGTCGTGGTAGCGGCTGCCGTCGGGGTCGTTCCAGAAGTGGATCGGCATCGACGGCATGGGGTTGGTGACGACGAGTTCGCCGACCTCGCCGACCAGCGGTTCGCCGCTCGGGTCCCAGGACTGCAGGTCCGTGCCCAGGCAGGGGGCCTGGAGCTCCCCGATGTGGACCGGGAGGGTGGGGACGGCTCCCGCGAAGCAGGAGCAGACGTCGGTGCCGCCGCTGACGGAGGCGATCCACAGGTCGGCGCCGCTCTCGGCGAACTCGTCGTGCAGCCAGCGGAAGCCGTCGGGCGGCAGCGGGGAGCCGGTGGTGGCCACGCACCGGACCTTGGACAGGTCGTGGTCGCGGGCGGGGTGGACCTCGGCCTTGCGGCAGGCCATCACGTACGCGGCGGAGGTGCCGAAGAGGGTGGCTCCGGTGCGCTCGGCGACCGCCCACTGGGCGCCGGTGCCGGGATAGCCGGGGCTGCCGTCGTACAGGACGATCGTCGTGCCGGTCAGCAGCCCGGAGACGAGGAAGTTCCACATCATCCAGCCGGTCGAGGTGTACCAGAAGAAGCGGTCCTCGGGGCCGAGGTCGCAGTGCAGGCCGAGCTGTTTGAGGTGTTCGACGAGGATGCCGCCCTGGGACTGCACGATGGCCTTGGGCAGGCCGGTGGTACCGGAGGAGTACAGGACCCACAGCGGATGGTCGAAGGGCACCTGTTCGAAGACCGGCTCGACGTCGGCGGAGGTGAGGGCGGACCAGTCCAGGGCGCCCTCGGGGGCCGCGGTGCCGAGCAGGGGGATGTGGACGACGGCGCGCAGGGTGGGCAGTTCGCGGCGCAGTTCGGCGACGACGTCGCGGCGGTCGTGCTCCTTGCCGCCGTAGCGGTAGCCGTCGACCGTGAACAGCACGACCGGTTCGACCTGCTGGAAGCGGTCCAGGACGCTGCGGGCGCCGAAGTCGGGGGCGCAGGAGGTCCACACGGCGCCCACGGCGGCCGCGGCGAGGAGCGCGACGACCGCCTGGGGGATGTTCGGCAGGTAGCCGCTGACCCGGTCTCCGGGGCGTACGCCCAGGGCGCGCAGTTCGCCGGCCAGGGAGCCCACCTGGCGGCGCAGCTCGGACCAGGTCACCGGGGTGGGGTCGTGGGTCTCGTCGACGTACAGGAGCGCCGGTTCGTGCGCGCGGGCGTCAGCGGCGCGCAGGGCGTGCTCGGCGTAGTTCAGTGTGGCTCCGGGGAACCACTGCGCCCCTGGCATGGCGCGGTCGCCCAGCACGCGCGCGTAGGGGGTCGAGAAACGTACGTCGAACCACTCCGTGACGGCCTTCCAGAAGGTGTCCAGTTCGTCGACGGACCAGCGGTGCAGGGCCGCGTACCCGCCCTCGGCGGGCGCATTGAGATGCTCGGCCGCCCAGGCCTGGAACTTCGTGATCCGTGCCTGGGCGATGCGCTGCGGATCGGGCTGCCAGAGCGGCAGGGGGTTCGCGGTCGACATGGGGCGCCTCCCGGGCTGTGCGCGTCGTGTGCGTCGGTCCGCGCACGTGCTGGGGTGTGCGCGTGACACGGCTGACACGGACGATGCCACGTGATCGACTTCTGCACCAGGGTCCACCCCACATGGTCCGAGTCGAGACGATGTGGTCCGGGCCTGCGTGAACGGCAATGGAACGACACGCGCGCGGAGCGCTGTCGATGGCAGGGTGAGCAGCATGAACGGTCGTGACCTGGTGCGTTCGGTGAAGGCGGTCGGTTCCGTGCGCGCGGCCCAGGGGCTGCGCACCGTACGGGCTGCCTGGCGCAGGCGGCGCGCCGACGCCAGGGCCCTGCCGCCGCGGGGGCCCGAGCGTGCGCGGACGCCCGGTGTGGTGCGGGACGCTGAGCCGGGGCCCGGAGGCGGGATCGTGCGGTTCAGCCGGTCGGAGCTGCGCATCCTGGTCGCGGTCAACGGTGCCGTCTTCTGGGGCTGGGACGGGGCCGGTCCCGAGCCGTCGTACGCACTGGCCGGCCCCTGCCCCGAGCCGGACCCCCGCGCGGTGCTGGAACCGGACAAGGAGGGCGGCTGGCGGATCGTGGCCGAGCGGGTCACCGTCGCCGTCTCACGGCAGGGCGCGATAGAGGTACGCACACCCGGAGGTGTGCCTCTGCGGCGGGATCTGCCGCCCCGGTGGTGGGAGCCGGCCGGCGGAGGGCCGGGGCGCTGGCTGCAGCGCTCGGAGGTGGCCGCCGACGCGCGGTTCTTCGGCCTGGGCGGGCGGGCGTGCGGGCCTCGGCTGCGCGACGGCACCTACCGACTGTGGAACACCGACCCCGGTCACTCGTTCGAACCCGGTGACGACCCGCTGTACATCACCATGCCGGTCCAGTGGGTGGTCGCCGACGCGGGGACGCATCTGGCGTTCCACGACAACACCTGGGACGGCACGGTCGTCCTGCGGGAGGGCGAGGAGGGCGCCGGCTCGGGCCACGACCGGGCCGGTGCGAGCGAACTGCGGATGGACGGCGGTCCGCTGCGCTGCTGGGTGGTCGTCGGCGCTCCCGCGCGCGTGGCGCACGCCTGGGCCTCCCTCACGGGGGCGGCGGCGCTGCCGCCCTCGTGGGCCCTGGGCCACCATCACGCGCGGTGGGGCTTCGGCACCGAGGAGGAGGTGCGGCGCATCGTCGCGGCGTACCAGGAGCACGATCTGCCCCTGGACGCCGTGCACCTGGACATCGACCACTACGACCGGCACCAGGTGTTCACCGTCGACCAGGACCGCTTCCCGAAGCTGCCGGTGCTGGCGGAGGAGCTGCGCCGGGACGGGATACGGCTGGTGTCGATCGTCGACCCCGCCGTGCGGGCCGCGCCGGGCAACGCCGTGTACGACGCCGGCACCGCCGAGGACGCCTTCGTGCGGGACGCCTCGGGCGAGGTCGTACGGGGCGTGGCGTGGCCCGGGGAGACGGTCTTCCCGGACTTCACGCACGCGCGCGTGCGGCAGTGGTGGGGCCGGCGGTACGAGGAGCGGCTGGGCCAGGGGTTCTCGGGGTTCTGGCACGACCTGAACGAGCCGACCTCCTTCGCCGCCTTCGGAGAGACGACGCTGCCCCGGTCGGCCCGGCACGCCCTGGAGGGCCGGGGCGGCGACCACCGTGAGGCGCACAACGTGTACGGTCTGTGCATGGCCCGGGCCGGGTACGAGGGGCTGCGCGAGTTGGCACCCGGCGAGCGGCCGTTCGTCTTCTCCCGCTCGGGGTGGGCGGGCCTTCAGCGCTACGGCGGCACCTGGTCGGGGGGTGTGGCCACGGGCTGGCCGGGACTGAAGGCCTCGATGTCGCTGGTGCTGGGGCTGGGACTGTGCGGGGTGCCCTACTCGGGGCCGGACGTGGGCGGGTTCGACGGCAGTCCCTCGCCGGAGCTGTACCTGCGCTGGTTTCAGCTGGGCGCGTACCTGCCGCTGTTCCGGACGCATGCGAGCCTGCGGGCGGGCCGGAGGGAGCCCTGGGAGTTCGGGCCCGAGGTGCTGGAGCACGCGCGCGTGGCGCTCGTCGAGCGCCGGCGTCTGCTGCCGTACTTCGTGACGCTGGCGCATCTGGCACGGCGCACCGGCGCGCCCTATGTGCGCCCGGTGTGGTGGGGCGCACCGGAGGACCGCGCCCTGCGCGACTGCGAGGACGCCTTCCTGCTCGGCGACAGTCTGCTGGTGGCACCGGTGCTCCGGCCTGGCACGGAACGGCGGACGGTGCGGCTGCCGCCGGGCCGCTGGTACGACACGGCGACCGGGCGGGCGTACCAGGGGCCGGGGCAGGTGGTGGTCGACGCCCCCTTGCGGCGGATTCCCGTGCTCGCGCGCGCGGGAGCGGTGATACCCGTGCGGGGCGAGCAGGGTGGGCTGGAGCTGGAGGTGTGGGCACCCGCCCCGGGCCGGACGGGGGGTGGGCTGGTGGTGCCGGACCCGGGCGACGGCTGGGCCGAACCGGAGATCGAGCGCTACGTGGTCCGCCTGCGTGGCCGGCGGGTGGTCGTGGAGCACGAGCGGGACGAGGGGCCGGGTGCCGCGTCCCGCCCGCTCCGCGTCCGAGGCCTCGACGAGCACTGAGCGCGCCGCGCGCTGGGCCGGCAGAGGCCGAGCCGGAGAGGTCTCATGCACCCGCGGAGGCCATGAGCCCAAAGAGTGCTCGGCCCGGCGGTGACCTCGACTCGCGGGAGCCCTCCGCTCAGACGTACCGGCCCTCGAACCAGGCGCGTACGGCCAGCGTGTGCAGCGGGAAGGCCAGTTCCTCGGGCCTGCGCAGCAGGTGCCAGCCCTCGGTCTCGTCGGTGGCGGCGGACTGCGGCAGACCTTCGGCCGGGCGTTCCGGGAGCAGCCCGAAGAGGAGCAGATGACCGTCGGGCGAGCTCATGGCATCGGCGAGCCGCACGTCGCGGGCGGCCGCGTCGATACCCGTCTCCTCCTTGAGCTCGCGCACGACGGCGTGCCGCCAGTCCTCTCGGTCGTCGACATAGCCACCGGGCAGGGCCGTGCCCCCGCGCGCGGGGGCCACGGTGCGGGTGATCACGACCAGGGCGGTGCCCTTGGTGTCGTACACGGGCTGAAGGGCCACGGCGACCGGCAGCGGGTTGCGGTAGGCCACGGTCCCGCAGGCCCGGCAGGTGCGGGGCCAGCCGGAGACGCCCTCCTCATAGGGCGCTCCGCAGCTCGAACAGTGGCAGTCCGGGACGGAGTTGACAGTCAGGTGTTGATTTTCGGACACGGGCGGACTGTATCCGATCAGAGGAAGGGCGTCTCCTGTCAGATGTTCGAGCAGTCGCTCAGTGCCGCGAGGTGAGGGACTTCCGGGACACCGGGAAGTCGAAGTAGGTGTCCGGGTAGGGCTCGGGCTGGTAGGTGAAGTGCCACCACTCCTCGGCGAGGTTCACGAATCCGAGGTTCTCCAGGGTGCTTTTCAGCAGCAGTCGGTTGGCGTGCTGTTGCCCCTGGATCCTGGGGTCGAGCGTGTGCGCGAGAGTGTCGAAGCAGTCGAATCCGGTCCCCATGTCGAGGGAGTTGTCCGGAAAGCGCTCGCCCTCGGGCCCATAGCAGGGCACGAGGGACTGACCGGGGACGTAGGGGTGGGTCGGCCGGGCCGGGAGCCTGACGATGGTGAGGTCCGTCGTCGAGCCGCGGCTGTGGCCTGATTTCGCCGCGATGTAGCCGTCGTCGAACAGCCGGGTCTTGTCGACGCGCGGGTAGAACTCCGCCTTCATGGCCTGGTCGTCGAGGTCCTCGGCCCAGCGGACGAAGTGGTCCACGGCGCGTTGCGGGCGGTAGCAGTCGTAGACCTTCAGGCTGTAGCCCTGGCGCAGGAGTTCCTTCTGGGCCTTGTGCAGGGCCTCGGCGGCCGGCCGGGTGAGGACACACATCGGCTGCTCGTAGCCGTCGACGCGCTCGCCGACGAAGTTGTGGGGTGTGAAGTAGCGCATCTCCTGGATGATCGTGGGATCCACGGCGCTCAGGGCCACGAAGTCTTTCGGCGCCCCGGGATCGGCGGGGGTGGCCCGGGCGGTGGCGGAGACGGCCGTCACGGTCAGCAGGGCGGCCACCGCGGTGATCACACCGCGGAGGGTACGGGACAGGCGCAGGCGTGTCATGTCTCCTACATCTATCGGGAGCGGGCCCGCCATGGGAAGCGGTTGCGCACCTTCGCGCAACGTGATCCATCACCGGCAGTCGGCAGGCCGCCCCCGTTGGAACAGGACGCGAGGGGTTCCAGCCTTGACGCTCCTTGTGTACGGGTGAACACTTTCCGTGCCGGTCGCCGTGTCCGCGCGTCTCCAGCGCGTCCTGGCCGGTTCCCGGTGCGCGACCCGTGCGCCCGGCCTCCTCTCCACGGGCGACGCGGCTGCCTCGGCATGCTTGTCACGCGCCTGTCGGTCATCTCGCGCAGCATCCCGCGATTCTGGGACAAACTGATACGAGCGAGGACGGAAAGGTTGAAACCTCTCCTATCTCTCGCCTCCGCGCACCGTTTCCGCGATCGGAGGTACGCCCGCGCACGTCGACCACACCGCAGCCTTCTTCCGACCCTCGCCACGAAGGGGTAGCCATGACGGACAACGCCGAGAAGTACGTGGCCGCAATCGACCAGGGCACCACCTCCAGCCGCTGCATCATCTTCGACCACAGCGGGGCCATCGTCGCCGTCGACCAGCGCGAGCACCGCCAGATCTTCCCCAAGCCCGGCTGGGTGGAGCACGACGCCACCGAGATCTGGTCGAAGGTGCAGGCGGTGGTGGCCGGCGCAGTCGCCAAGGCCGGGCTGCGCGCCGACCAGCTCAGCGCACTGGGCATCACCAATCAGCGTGAGACGACCGTGCTGTGGGACCGCGCCACCGGCAAGCCCGTGCACAACGCGATCGTCTGGCAGGACACGCGGACCGCGGGCCTGTGCAACCAACTCGGCGGCTCCGTGGGGCAGGACCGGTTCCGCGAACAGACCGGCCTGCCGCTCGCCAGCTACTTCTCGGGCCCGAAGGCGGCCTGGCTGCTCGACAACGTGGCCGGTCTGCGCGACCGGGCCGAGCGCGGCGAACTCGCCTTCGGCACCATCGATTCCTGGCTGATCTGGAACCTCACCGGCGGCACGGACGGCGGCCGGCACGTCACCGACGTCACCAACGCCGGCCGCACCATGCTGATGAACCTGCAGACCCTCCAGTGGGACGAGTCCATCCTGTCCGCCATGAACGTGCCGGCGGCGATCCTGCCCGAGATCAGGTCCTCCTCCGAGGTCTACGGGACCGCCGTCGGCCAACTGGCGGGCGTACCGGTGGCATCGGCCCTCGGGGACCAGCAGGCGGCCGTGTTCGGCCAGGCCTGCTACGACGTGGGGGACGCCAAGAACACCTACGGCACGGGCAGCTTCCTGCTGCTCAACACCGGAAACCGGCCAGTTCCGTCGAAGAGCGGTCTGCTCACCACCATGGGCTACAAGATCGGTGACGAGCCGCCGGTCTACTGTCTGGAGGGGGCCATCGCGATCACCGGCGCGCTGGTGCAGTGGTTCCGCGACCAGCTCGGCATCATCCGCACCGCGGACGAGATCGAGCCTCTCGCGGCGAGCGTGGCGGACAACGGCGGGGCGTACATCGTGCCCGCGTTCTCCGGCCTGTTCGCACCGTACTGGCGTTCGGACGCGCGCGGGGTGATCACCGGCCTGACCCGGTACGTCACCAAGGCGCACCTGGCCCGGGCGGTGCTGGAGGCGACCAGCTGGCAGACACGCGAGGTCGTGGACGCCATGTACCAGGACTCCGGGGTGAAGCTCACCACCTTGAAGGTCGACGGCGGCATGACCAAGAACGATCTGCTGATGCAGCACCAGGCGGACGTGCTCGACGTCCCGGTGATCCGGCCCAGGATCTCGGAGACCACCTGTCTGGGCGCCGCCTACGCGGCCGGGCTCGCCACCGGCGTCTGGAACGACCTCGACGAACTCAAGTCCCACTGGCGGATGGACGCCGAGTGGACTCCGTCCATGGATGCCTCGGTCCGCGACCGCGAGTACCACAACTGGCGCAAGGCGGTGGAGAAGAGCTTCGGATGGCTGGAGGACGGCGAGGGCTGACCCGCGGGTGAACCGCCGTGACGCACGCGCGCGTGCCCGTGCATCGCCGCCCGTGCCCCGGCGGGCGGGAGCAGGGGCCGTGCGGTGCCCACGGGCCGGAGCGGAGGGAGTACGGCCCGCGCGCTGCCCACCGGCCGGAGGGAGTTACGGCCCGTGCGGTGCCCACCGGCCGGAGGGAGTACGGCTTGTGCGACGTCCGCCGGTCGGCGGCGTCAGGTGGTGAGGGCCCGGCGGCGTTCCGCGGCCAGCGCCATCGCGTGCCCGACGACTCCGATCAGGACTTCCTTGACCGACTCCCGGTCGCGGGCGTCGCACAGCAGCACCGGAACGTCGTCGTCGAGGTCGAGGGCTCTGCGGACGGCCTCGACCGGATGGCGGGGGGCTCCGTCGAAGCAGTTGACGCCGACCAGGAAGGGGATGGACCGCCGTTCGAAGTAGTCGACGGCGGCGAAGCAGTCCTCCAGACGGCGGGTGTCGGCCAGCACCACGGCGCCGAGCGCGCCCTCGGACATCTCGTCCCACATGAACCAGAAGCGCTCCTGTCCGGGCGTCCCGAAGAGATAGAGCACCAGGTCCTCGCGGAGCGTTATCCGGCCGAAGTCCATGGCCACGGTGGTGGTGTGCTTGGCCTCCACACCGCTGACGTCGTCGACCGGGCGGCCCACCTCGGTGAGCAGTTCCTCGGTGCGCAGCGGCCTGATCTCGCTGACCGCGCCGACGAGCGTCGTCTTGCCCACGCCGAAACCGCCGGCCACCAGGATCTTGAGCGTGAGGGGCTCGACCGGGGGTTTGCCGCGCTCAGAACGCCCGAAGATCATCGCTTTGTTCTCCTGCTCGAGGTGAGCCGGACGGCGGGCCGTAGCCTCCGCCGCCGGGGGTTTCGATGACGAGCACGTCGCCGGGGGCGACGTCCGCCGAATCACTGCCGCCGAGTTCGACGACGGTGCCGTCCACGCGCTCCACCCGGGCCGCACCCCGTGCGCCGGGCGCGCCGCCCGCCATGCCGTACGGCGGGATCCTGCGGTGCTGGGACAGTGTGGAAACGGTCATGGCTTCGAGGAACCGGAGGCGGCGCACCGCTCCGTCACCGCCGCGCCACCGCCCGGCGCCGCCGCTGCCGCGCCGGACCGAGAACTCCTCCAGGCGCACCGGCAGCCGCCATTCGAGGACTTCGGGGTCGGTGAGCCGGGAGTTGGTCATGTGGGTCTGGACGACGCTCGCGCCGGGGAAGCCGTCGCCCGCGCCGGAGCCCGAGGCGACGGTCTCGTAGTACTGGTGGCGTTCGTTGCCGAAGGTGACGTTGTTCATCGTCCCGGAGCCCTCCGCCTGGACGCCGAGCGCTGCGTACAGCGCCCCGGTGATGGCCTGGGAGGTCTCCACGTTGCCCGCCACGACGGCGGCCGGGGGTTCGGGGCTGAGCATCGAGCCGGGCGGCACGACGATCCTCAGGGGCCGCAGACAGCCGTCGTTGAGCGGGATGTCGTCGGCGACCAGAGTCCGGAAGACGTAGAGGACTGCCGCGTTGACGACGGAGAGCGGCGCGTTGAAGTTGGTGTCCTGTTGCGGTGAGGTGCCGGTGAAGTCGATCGTCGCCGACCGGTGCGCACGGTCCACGCGGACGCGGACCCGGATGACCGCGCCCGAGTCGGTCTCGTACGCGTAATCGCCGTCGTCGAGGGCGTCGACGACCCGGCGGACGGCCTCCTCGGCGTTGTCCTGGACGTGCCGCATGTAGGCCTGGACGACGTCCAGCCCGAACTCCTCGATCATGCGGGCGACTTCGTCGACGCCCTTCTGGTTGGCCGCGATCTGGGCGCGCAGGTCGGCGAGGTTGGTGTCCGGGTTGCGGGAGGGGTACGGCCCCGCGGTCAGCAGCCGGTGGGTCTCCTCCTCGCGCAGCCGGCCGGCCTCCGCCAGCAGCCAGTTGTCGAAGAGGACGCCCTCCTCGTCGATGGTGCGGCTGTCGGCGGGCATGGAGCCCGGTGCGATGCCGCCGATCTCGGCGTGGTGGCCGCGGGAGGCGACGTAGAAGAGGATCCGGTCACCGTGCGTGTCCGAGGTGTCGAAGACCGGCGTGATGACGGTGACGTCCGGCAGGTGGGTGCCACCGTGGTACGGGTCGTTGACCGCGTAGCTGTCCCCCGGTCGCATCCGGGAGCCGCGGCGGCGGATGACCTCCTTGACGCTGGTGCCCATCGAGCCCAGGTGGACGGGGATGTGCGGCGCGTTGGCCACCAGGTTTCCGTCCGGGTCGAACAGGGCGCAGGAGAAGTCGAGGCGCTCTTTGATGTTGACCGACTGGGCGGTGGACTGCAGCCGGGCACCCATCTGTTCGGCGATGGACATGAAGAGGTTGTTGAAGACCTCGAGCATGACCGGGTCGGCTTCCGTGCCGAGATCGGAACTCTCCGTGACCGCAGTGCGTTCCATGACCAGATGACCGTCGTCGGTGGCCATGGCCTGCCAGCCGTCGTCGACGACGCTCGTCGCGCCGGCCTCGGTGATGATCGCCGGGCCGGTGACGGTTCCGCCGGGTGCCAGATCCTCCCGGCGGCGCAGGGGTACGTCGCGCCAGGCGCCCTGGGTGTGGAGACGGACGGTCTCCACGGCCGCGGAGCCGCCCGCGCGGACGGGTCGGTACGGGCTGAGGGCGGACAGATCGGGGGGTTCGGTGATGCCGGTGGCTTCCACGGAGAGGGCTTCGACGACGATCGGGCGGTCGAGCGTGAAGGAGTACGTGGCGCGATGACGTTCTTCGAAGGCGTGCCGCATGGTGTCGGGCTCGGTGAGTTCGACGGTGAGGGTGGTGTCGGTGCCGTCGTAGCGCAGCTGGGCGCGCCGGGTGACCCGGATGCGCTCCTCGGGGACGTCCTCGGCCAGCAGTTCCGCGCGGGCCGCGCCCTCCAGGTCGTCGGCGGTCTTCAGGACGCCCGGCATCGCGGCGGGCTCCAGGCGTGCCTCGACCGACCGCTCGCGCATGGCGGTGGTGTCGGCCAGTCCCATGCCGAGGGCGGAAAGGACCCCCGCCATGGGCGGGACGAGGACGGTGCGGATGCCGAGCGCGTCGGCGACCATGCAGGCGTGCTGCCCACCCGCGCCGCCGAAGGTGGTGAGGGCGTAGCGCGTGACGTCGTGCCCCTTCTGCACGGAGATCCGCTTGACCGCGTTGGCGATGTTGGCGACGGCGATCTGCAGGTAGCCCTCGGCGACCTGCTCCGGGGTGCGGTCGTCGCCGGTCCGCTCCCGGATCTCGTGGGCGAGGGCGGTGAAGCGGTCCCGGACGAGATCCCGGTCGAGGGGCTGGTCTCCGTCGGGTCCGAAGACCTTGGGGAAGTGGGCCGGCTGGATACGGCCGAGCATGACGTTGGCGTCGGTGACGGCGAGCGGGCCGCCGCCGCGGTAGCAGGCGGGTCCCGGGTCGGCCCCGGCCGAGTCCGGGCCCACCCGGTAGCGGGAGCCGTCGAAGTGCAGTACGGAGCCGCCGCCGGCGGCCACGGTGTGGATGTCCAGCATGGGGGCCCGCAGCCGGACGCCGGCGATCTGTGTGGTGAAGACGCGTTCGTACGCGCCCGCGTAGTGGGAGACGTCGGTGGAGGTGCCGCCCATGTCGAACCCGATGACCCGGTCGAAGCCGGCGAGTCGCGACATGCGGGCCATGCCGACGATGCCCCCGGCGGGCCCGGACAGGATGGCGTCCTTGCCCCGGAACTGCCCGGCCTCGGCGAGGCCGCCGTTGGACTGCATGAACATCAGCCGTACATGCCGCAGTTCGTCGGCGACGTGCTGGACGTAGCGGCGCAGCACGGGCGACAGGTAGGCGTCGACGACGGCGGTGTCCCCGCGTGGGACGAGTTTCATCAGTGGGCTGACCTCGCTGGACAGCGAGATCTGCGGGAAACCGATGCGCGCGGCCAGCTCGCCGACGGCCCGCTCGTGAGCGGAGTGGAGATGGCTGTGCAGACAGACCACGGCGACGGCGCGGATCCCGTCGTCGTACGCCTGTCGGAGGGGGCCGGAGAGGGCGTCCAGGTCGGGCGCGCGCAGTACGGTGCCGTCCGCCGCGATGCGTTCGTCGACCTCGATGACTCGTTCGTGGAGCAGTTCGGGCAGGTCGATGCGGCGGGCGAAGATGTGCGGGCGGTTCTGGTAGGCGATGCGCAGGGCGTCACGGAAGCCCCGGGTGACGACCAGGACGGTCCGCTCGCCCTTGCGTTCCAGCAGGGCGTTGGTGGCCACGGTGGTGCCCATGCGCACGGACTCGACGGGGTCCGGGGAGTCGCCCAGGAGTGCGCGGACCCCGGCGACGGCCGCGTCGGCGTACCGCGCCGGGTTGTCGGACAAGAGCTTGTGGGTGACCAGTCGCCCGTCGGGGCCCCGCGCGACGATGTCGGTGAAGGTGCCGCCCCGGTCGACCCAGAACTGCCAGGCTGCCATGTCGTCACCCCGCTTCCGCGCCGCTCACAGCGCCCGCAGGCCGTTGATCACATCGCGGAGGATGCTCTCGTCCGGCAGTTCGGCGGGCGGCACCGGGCGGCTCACGTGGACGTACTCCTCGTCCACGAGGTCACCTACGAGGACGCGCACCACACCGACGGGCAGGTCGAGTTCCGCGGCGAGTTCGGCCACCGACTGCGGGGTGTCACGACACAGCTCGATGATGTCCACGTGTTCCGGGGACAGCGCGTGGTCCGCCTCCGGGTCGTCGACATGGGGTTCCGTGACGACCACCGCGATCAGGTCGAGGCGGTGCTGGGCCGCATGGCTGGTGCGGCCCCGTGTCATGGCGTACGGGCGGACCACCGGTCCGGCGTCGTCGTCGAACCAGTGGCTTGTCGCCTGACCGTCTCCGCTCATGTCATCCCACTACCCGCCGGAGGGCAGATCGGTGCGCGGAGCGGCCCCCAGATGTACGCCGACCCGTTTGACGAGGAGCGTCATCTCGTAGGCGACCTGGCCGACGTCGGAGTCGGCGTCCGACAGGACGGCGAGGCAGCTGCCGTCGCCGGCGGCGGTCACGAACAGGAAGGCGTCGTCCAGCTCGACGACGGTCTGCCGGACGCCGCCGGCGTCGAAGTGCCGGCCCACGCCCTTGGCGAGGCTGTGGAAGCCGGAGGCGACGGCGGCCAGGTGCTCGCCGTCCTCCCGGGTCAGGTCCTTGGACACCCCCGTCGGCAGGCCGTCCCCGGAGAGCACGATGGCCTTGCGGATGCTGGCGACCCGGTCCACGAGGTCGTCGAGGAGCCAGTTCAGCTGCCGTTTGTCGGTCGCGGTGTGGCCGGTCGTCTTCGGTGCGGTCATCGACCGTCCCCCTTAGTCGTTCCTGGTGCGGTGTTGCCGCCGCGGGCGTCGTCCGCCGCGGCGTTCTCCTCACGGCCGCGCTGCCAGCCGCGCTGGAGCGAGGCCATACGGCTGCGTACCTCGTCGGCATCCCGGTCGACGGGGTCGGCCCCGTCCTCGGTGCGCCGCTCGGGTGTCTGCCTGAGCTGCGGGGCGAGGTTCGCCTGCCGTACCCGCCGGGGCAGGTGCCCCGCGTCGGGCGCGGGCTCGCCGGACGCCGTCGCGGCCGATCCGTCGGTGTCGTCCGCCGGATCTGCCTGGAGGGCGGGCCGGCGGGCACGCTGCGGAAGGGCGGGCAGTCCCTCGGACGCCTCGCCGGTGGCCGGGGACGTCCCGCCAGTGGCCGCAGGCGTCTCGCCGGTGGCCGCAGACGTCTCAACGGTGCCCGCAGACGTCTCAACGGTGCCCGCAGACGTCTCAACGGTGGCCTGCTCGCCGGGGCCGTCAGCCGCTTGGCCGGCCGGCCTCAGCGGTGTCTCGTCGGGGCGGCGGGCAGGCAACGCGGCCGCGGATTCCGATTCGCTCCGGCCGCCGCTCGTGAGCGGTTTGTCGTCCGCTCGGTCGCGGCGGGGCCGCTGTTCGGTGACCGGGCGCCCGTTGGAGCTGACCAGCTTGGGGGTCCGGCGCCGGGGCAGCTGTGTCGGAAGGCTGTCGTCCTCGCCCTCGGAGATGCGCGGCGGTGTGCCGCCACGCAGGCCGGCGCCCTCCCAGGGCCGGCCGGTGTGGCCGGGCGTCGTCTCTCCGGGCTGCGGCCGGTCCGGGGAGCGGCGGGGGCGGAACAGGCCACCGCGTTCGCTGTCCTCGTCCTCGAGGACGCCCGGGAAGTCCTCGACGGCGTCCAGATCGACGGGCCCTTCCAGTTCCACCGGCCCGTCCAGGAGCGAGACCGGCAGTCCTGGAAGCTGTACGGGGGCCGGGGAAAGCGCGGCTCTGCGGTTCTCCTCCCGCTCCGTCTTCCCGGCCGATCGGTCCCGGTCGAGCCGGAAGCCGATGCCGTTGGTGTCGGGGACGTCGTCCGAGAGCAGAGCGTCGGGCATGAAGACGACGGCGGTGGTGCCGCCGTACGGGGACGGCTGGAGCGAGACGCGCACGTTCTGCCGCTGGGCGAGCCGGCTGATGACGAACAGGCCGAGCCGGTCGGTGTCGGAGAGTTCGAACTCCGGGGTCTCGGCCAGCCGGAGATTGGCGTCCAGCAGTGTCTCGGCGGCCATGCCCAGACCGCGGTCGTGGATCTCCAGGGTGAAGCCGTTGGCGACGCGTTCGCCGAGGACCTGCACGGCCGTGTGCGGCGGGGAGAACACCGTGGCGTTCTCCAGGAGTTCGGCGACGAGATGCGTGAGATCCGCGACCGCGGGGCCGGTGAGGGCGACCCGGGGCAGCCGGCGGACCTCGATGCGTTCGTAGTCCTCGACCTCGGCGACCGCGGCGCGTACGACGTCCATCAGCTGCACGGGTTTGCGCCACTGCCGGGAGGGGGCGGCACCGGAGAGGATCACCAGGCCCTCGGCGTGCCGGCGCATACGGGTGGTCAGGTGGTCCAGGCGGAACAGGTCGGCCAGTTCCTCGGTGTCCTCGGTCCGGCGTTCCATGGCGTCGAGCAGGGTGAGCTGCTTGTGGAGCAGTACCTGGCTGCGGCGGGCGAGGTTGACGAAGACCTCGGAGACGCCGGCCCGCAGTTCGGCCTGCTTCACGGCGGCTTCGACGGCGGCCCGTTGCAGGGTGTTCAGAGCCTGGCCGACCTCGCCGATCTCGTTCTTGTCGTATTCGAGGCGGGGTACCTCGGTCTCCACGTCGACCTGTTCGCCGGCGGACAGACGGCGCATCACGCTGGGCAGGCGGACACCGGACGCCTCGTGGGCCTCCAGGCGCAGTTGTCTGAGGTCGCGGATGAGGCCGCGGCCGATGCGTATGGACAGGAAGAGGGAGAAGAGCAGGGCGATCAGGCCGAGGACACCGGCCACTGCTGCCTCCAGGACGACCTTCATGGCGACCGGGTGGACCCGGTCCTGGAAGCGGTCGTTGGCCCGGTCGTCAAGGGTGCCGAGGTCGTCGAGCGCGTCGGCGGCGGCGGTGTCCCAGCTCTTCGCGCTCACGCCCCGCGGCGTGCCGGAGGTGGTGAAGGCGGCGGCCTGCTCGGCCGTCCGCAGCGGGGCGGAGCCGGCATTCGCCCAGAAGCGCTGGTAGCGGCCGCGCTCGGAGGCCGGCAGCAGCGGCAGGCTGACCTCGTAGAGCAGGGAGCGCTGGGCCAGGAGTTCGGAGATGTCGCGGCTCTCGTCGCGGGTGAGGGTGCCGACCACCAGGGAGGAGCCGAACAGCGCGTCCTCACGGGAGAGGAGTTCGCGGGCCCGCGCCAGATTGACCAGGGCGCGGTACTGCTTGTCGAGGTCGACGTCGTCGACGACGTGGAGGTCGGCGAGCAGGACGTAGCAGGGGTCGACCAGGCGGTTGTAGAGGTCGAGCGCCTGTGCGCGTCCGACGCTGCGGTCCTCGACGCCGCGGCGCAGGGAGTCGAGGCCGTCGAAGGCCTCGAGGGCGGCGGTCAGCCGTCCGGAGCTGCCGGTGCCCAGTGCGTCGCGGACGTCGGCGTTCGCCGCGTTCCGGCGGAGCTGGGCCACGGCCTTGTCGGTGGCGGCCCGGCTGCGCTGGAGCGCGGCGAGGCTGTCCGAGGCACGGGGGTCGGCGAGGTGGACGAGGGTCTGGCGGCGTTCCTGCTGCAGGACGCGGATGGTGTCCTCGGTGGGGTAGGCGATTTCCTCCACCACGGACGAGGCGTTGAACAGCTGGCTCGCCTGGCGTCCTGTGATCACCGTCGCGAAGGCCCAGATGGCGGCCAGGGACAGCAGCGGCACGAGAAGCAGCGCCACGATCTTCCGGCGGATGGACTTCCCGCGAAAGGGCATGGCCTCCCCCAGCTCGGCCCCCGGCGGCCGGGGGTACACGTGTGCGTCAACAAACGGCGCGAGCCTACTACCGACACACGGGTATCTCGAAGACGCGACCGGAGGACGAACTTCCGTTCTGTCGGCGAGAGAGGGCGAGTTGTCCAGGCATGGCGGGAGATGGCGCCCCCGAACGCGTGGACGGCGGGTCGGCCGGAACGGATCCGCAGACCTGACGAGGTGGCCGATATCTTTCGCCCGCCGGGAATCCTCGTGGTGCTTCGTTCGTCCTTATCCATGGGACATCGGGGCGGAATGGGCCACTGGAGCCGCATCCCGCACCTGGGCGGCGTAAAGCGGCGCAAGCCGGGCAGTCAGTGGGGAGCCGGTTCCTCGGGCACGGGGCGAGCGGCCTGCCGGCGGTGGGGAGTGACGGTTGATGAGCACGGTGGAGCAGCGCGAGCGGGCCGTCGGCAGCGGTGGGGAGCCGCGGACGGCGGCACGGCAGACGCCCGAGGTACCTGATCGCGACATTCCGACGGTGGGGAGCGCCCGGAAAGGGACATACGGCCTGCCTGCCGAGGCAGGGGTGGGCGAACCCGTCGAGCGGTCCGCCTACAAGCCGCTGTGGATCGAGGAGCCCGCGCGGCGGCGGAGGCTGCCGGACCCGGTACGCACGGCGGCCGTGCGCGCGGTGCTGATCATCTCCGTGACCCTCGTCCAGGCCGTGGTGGCCTTCCTGTTCACTCTGACCGGATCCTGGCTGGCCTTCCCGATGGTCCTCGGCGGCGTGGCCGGCACCGTGGTGGCCACCTGGGCGGCCCTCGACGTCTGGGTGACCCGCCAGGTGTGGAACCAGCGCCACGGCGTGGTCTCGGCCCCCAGCAGCACGGCGCGGGCCCTGCGGCGCGAGCGGCGCAGGGCCCGGCGGGAGGAGCGGGCGGCCGAGCGCGGCCGGCAGCGAATACACCGGCGGGGTGGCGCGGGCCGGCTGTCTCACTCCTGACAGGTCGGATCGCAGGGCAGACGGGAATCGTCGGACAGGCCCTGAGGGCTGTCCCGTCGTACGCCCGCCGGGGATTGCGGGGCAGCCCTCAGGCGGGACGCTTGTACATCCGGGTCGCCGTGATCTCGCTGTGGACCGCTTCTCCGGCGGGGGTCGGCTGGGGCAGGCCCGGGCGCAGGTGTTCCTCCACGCTGATGTACTTCAGTCCGGCCCTGAGGTCGGCGTCGTTGCGGAGCCGGATCACCAGCGGGAACTCGGCCAGCGCCGTGGTGTCGAACAGGCCGGTGGTGTACAGGAGCTGGACGCCGAGCGCGTCGGAGACGGCCCGCTGGAGCTCCAGCAGGTACGTGGCGTTGGCGCGGCCGATGGGGTTGTCCAGGAACAGCGTGCCCGCGTGCCGGTGCTTGTCGCGGCCCCGGTCGTTGGAGCGCAGCGCGGCCATCGTGCAGTACAGGGCGATGGCGGCGGTGAGCAGCTGACCACCCGAGAACACGTCGCCCATCTGGCCGACGGGCACCCGCTCGGCGCGCAGCACGGCGTCGGGCTTGAGGATCTCCACGGCGACGCCCTTGGGCTGGAGCGCGGCGGCCACCCCGCGCAGCAACAGGGACATGCCGTCGCGCCGCAGGTCGGAGTTCTTCCGCACGGCGGCCCGGGTCGCCTCGTCGATGACCTCGCCCAGCCGCTCGGTGAGCGTGGCCTGGTCCGGTTCCTCGAAGCGGATGCGCAGGAACTCCTGCCCCGACCACTCGCCGAGGCCTTCGGGCAGGCGGGACAGGCGCTGGGCGGAGCGGAGCGTGGCCAGTGCCGACTCCACGAGGCCGCGCAACCGGTCGACGATCGAGTCGCGGTTGCGTTCCAACTGCGCCAGCTCGTCGGTGAGGACACGCAACCGGGGTGCGAAGGCTTCGGCCCACTTCCGGGCGTGCTCGGGCAGGGCGGAGGCGGGCAGCTCGCGGATCTGCTGCCGGGCGGGGGTGCGCACCTGCTCGTAGCGGGTGGAGTTGGCGTGCCGGACGAGGACGTCGCTCGCCTCGCGCACGGCGGCCTCGGCGGCGGAGAGGTCGGCGGCGAGGCCGCGCAGCGACCGGCGGGCCTCGGCGGCGGCCTGCCGAGCCGCTTCCGGGTTGCCCGGGTACGGCTCCGGCTCCTCCTGCTCCTCGTCGGTGCTGTGCTCGCGCAACAGGTCGCGCAGCATGGCGGCGATCTCGTCGAAGCCGCTTGCCGCCTCCTCGGCGGCGCGGTGGGCCTCGAGCAGTTCCGCGTGCGCCTCGCGGGCCTGGGCCAACGCCTCGGTGCGGGAGGCGAGTTCCGCGGTGGCCGTGCGCAGCAGGGCCTGGGCGTGCTCGGCGTCGCGGGGGAGCAGTTCCCCGGGCAGCTCGGTGTGCGCCTCGCCGTCCTCGGGTGCCAGCCGCTCGGCCTCGCCGCGCAATCGGCCGAGCTGTTCGCTGGCGGACGACATCCGGGTCTCCAAGAGCTGTACCAGTTCCTCGGCACGGGCGGCGGCGGCCTGCCGGGACGGACCGTCGGATCCGTCCGGTGACTGGAGGAGTTGCTCGGCGCGGGTGCGGACCTTGTTGCTCAGCCGGTCCAGTTCGGCGCGCGCCGCGCTCTCGTCGCTCTCCGCGCGGGCCTGTTCGGCGCGCAGGTCGGCGCCCACGCCGACCTTCTCGTACACCTGTGAGGCGGCGCGGTAGGCCTCGCGGAGGGCCGGCAGGGACGCCTTCGGCGCGTCCCCGTCCGTCTCGGGCAGGTCGTCGGGGGCGCCGGCGATCTCCGAGCGTTCGGCGCGCAGCGCGCGGGCGGTGCGGCGGGCGTCGTCGGCGGCGCGCTGGGCGGCACGGCGGTCCTCGTCGGCCGCGCGGGCCCGTTCCAGACAGGTCTGGGCACGAACGTCCGACTCGGCCGCCTCGTCGGCGAGTTCACGGAGTCTGGCCTGCCAGCCGGCGCGTTCACGCAGCCGGAAGGCGAGCCCGGCGAGGGCGTCGGCGGCGCGCCGGGCCTTCTGCGCGGCCTCCTGGCGTTCGTCGCGCGCCTGTGTGGCCTCGCCGGCGGCCTCCTCGGCCTCCGCGCGTGCAGTGCGTGCCTCGGCGAGCTCTGCCTCGGCCTCCTCGGCGAACGCGCGGGCGTCGCGGGCGGTCTCGGCCAGTTCGGCCAGCCGACCGGCGGGGCAGCCGGTGCGCCAGGAGGCGAGCCGGGCGGCGAGCTCACGGTCCTTGCCGAGCCGGGCGGCCATGCGTCGGATCTCCTCGTCCCGCTCGGCCGCCCGGGCGCGCAGCGCCTGCCGTTCCTCGTCGGCGGCCAGCTCGTCGTGCATGGCCGGGTTCGGCGGCACCAGGAAGACGCCGGCGTTCGCCGAGTCCGCTGCCGGGGTGGGGGCGAGCAGGGCGGCCGCGGTTCCGACGGCCACGGCGGACCGGGGCAGCAGGGCCGCCTCGGCGAGTGCCGCACGGGCGCGCGCGTGCGTGTCCGGGTCGGTGATGACCACTCCGTCGACCAGTTCGGGCCGGGCGGCCAGCACGCGCGCGTGGTCGGCGGGGTCGACCGCCTGGGCGAGGTAGCGCCAGCCGGGCAGCGCGGGGATGCCGTGCTCGCCGAGGAACTCGACGGTGGCGAGCACGTCGGGGCCGGGCGGGAGCAGGCCGCCGTCGCCCAGCGCGCCCAGGATCCGGGCGTCGTCGGCGGCCGCCGTCCGCAGTTCGAACAGGTGCCTCTCGGCGGAGGAGACGGCGTCGTCGAGGAGTTCGCGCAGCTCGTCGGCGAAGCGGTCCAAGTCCTCGGGGCTGAGGGGGCCTTCGGCGGGCGGATGCGGCGTGCTCTCGGCCGGGGCGCCCGCCGGACCCGTGCCCCCGGTGCCCTGCCGCCCGGTCGGGTCGGCACCGGGGTGTGCCCCGTGCGCCGCCCTCGCCGTGGCGTCGACCAGGGCGCCCGACGAGACGCCGTCCGGTCCCGTCCGGGGAGCGGGTACCGCGGCCCGGCCGGCCGCGACGGCGCCGGGCAGGCCCAGCAGTCCCGCGAGCCGCTCCTCGGCCGCCAGCGCCTCGGCGACGCGCCGCTCGGCCTGGTGGGCCCGGTCCGCCGCCGCGGCGGCGTCGGCGGCGCGGGCCGCGGTGAGTTCCGCGCGGGTCTCGGCGGCGGCCGCCTCACGTGCGTGCTCCGTGGCCTTGCGGGCGGCCTCGCGGGCCTCGTCCCAGGCGGCGACGGCCGTCTTCTCGGCGTCGCTGGCGGCCAGCGCGGCGCGCGCCGGATCGGCGTCGGGGGCGCTGTCGTCGAGCCAGCCGGCACGGACGGCCTCGGCGGTCTCCTGCTCGACCTCGGTCAGCCGCTGGCGCAGATGGCCGGCCTCGCTGCGAGCCCGCTGCGCCTCGGTGGCGGCGGCGGTCGCGTCACGATGGGCCGTCTCCCCCGCCTCCTGCAGCTGCGCGGACCGCTCGTCGCCCTCGTTGGCGAGGGCTTCGGCGCTCTCCGCGGCCGCGTGCAGGGCTCGTACGAGATCCACGGCGGCCTTGGCGCGCGCGGCCAGCGCCGGGGCCGCGTCGCGCTCGGCCTCCTGGATGGCGGCGGAGACCCGGGCCACGCGGTCGGCGGCGGCCCGGTGGCGCAGTACGGCCTCGGCGGCCTGCCAGGCGGAGTGCAGGGTGCGGGCGTCGGCCAGTTCCCGCTTCTGCGCGGCGGCGGACTTCTCCGCGGCGGCCAGGGCCAGCGAGGCGTGCCGGTAGGCGAGTTCGGCGGCGATCAGCGCGCTGCGCTCCCGTGCGCCCTCGGAGTGCGTGACGGCGTAGGCGGCGGCGGTGACGCGCTGGGCGAGGTCGGCCGCGCGCACCCGTTCCCGCACCCCCCGGGCGGACAGCCGCCGTGCCAGCGTGCGCGTGCGCCGTTCGGCCTGGGTGTGGATGTCCCGCGCTCGAGTGCGGGCCTCGGCGGCCTCGACGATCCGGCCGAGCAGGTCGACCGAGCCCGCCGTGAAGTCCCGCTCGGCGATGAGTTCGGCGCGCCGGCCCAGCTTGTTGCCGAATCCGCCGACCAGGTCGGCGAGGCCGTCGGTGTCACGGGTGTCGGTGACCGCGCGCAGCAGCAGGTCCGTGAAGTCGGAGTCCTTCTTCACCGCGAACAGGCCGGCCGCCTCGCCCTCGTCGGCGTTCATCTCCCGCTGGTAGCGGAAGAGTTCGGGGTCGAGGCCGAGGTCGCCCAGGTGCTCGGTCCAACGCTCGTGGATCTCCTCCCAGTGCACCTCCAGGTGCGGGTAGGCCTTGTCGGCCTCGGTGATCGCGTCGCGGAAGCCCTTCATGGTGCGGCGCCGACCCTGCGCGCCGGAAGTGCCCTCGGCGGGCGGCCGTACCGCGGTGGCCTCGGCGACGGGGAGGCTGTCCAGGGTGAGGCCGGGGCCGGGGCGGAAGGAGTACCAGGCCTCGGCGAACTTGCGTGGGTCGCCCGAGACCTGGCGTCCGCGCCACTCGCTCACCTTGCCGACGACCACGCACTCGCCGGTCTGCACGTGCTGCCACTCCAGCGCCACGTGACCGCAGTCGTCGGCGAGCAGGAACTTGCGCAGCACGCCGGAGCTGGCGCCGCCGAGGGTGTTGCGGTGGCCGGGCAGCATCACCGAGAAGATCAGCTTCAGGAGCACCGACTTTCCGCCGCCGTTCTCCAGGAAGAGCACGCCGGCGGGCGCGGGGCGGCGCGGCGGACCGGCCGGCTCCGCCTCGAAGAACTCCGCCTGGACGGGCGCGGGGTCGGGCACCGGCTCGCCCACGCCCCGCAGGTCGAGCACGGTGTCGGCGTAGCGCGCACCGGCAGGACCGATGGAGTAGAGGCGGACCCGGGACAGCTCGTACATGGCGGACTCTCGTCAGTCTTCCGGCAGATCGGTGGAGTTCTGGGTTGGGGCGGGGCGAGTGCTGAGTCGGTTCAGCGTTCGGCGGGGGCGGCGTGGAACGGCAGACCGGCGTCGGCCACCAGATCCAGGTCGTCGGTGTCCTCGGCGGGCAGCAGGCTCGGGGTGCCGTCGGTCACCGGGACGACGCCCAGGTCGAGGAGTTCGGCCAGGGCGGCGCTGCCCGCCATGTCGCGCACCTGGAGCTGGTAGCGGGCCGTGGTGCGGTAGGTGCCGCCGCTCTCGTCGCCGGTGCGCTGCAGGAACCCGGAGTCGGTGAGGAACGCCAGGGCCTTGGCGACGATGCCGGTCGTGGAGGCGGCGGGGCGGCGGGCGTCCTTGGTGGCGCCGGTCGCGCTGCGTCTGGCCCAGATCCGCCAGGCCGCCTCCAGTCCGGGCGCGTCGGTGGCCGGGTCGGTGTTCTCGCCCTGCTCCTCGGCACGCTCCTCCAGACGGCGGCAGGCCTGACGGACGAAGGCGTCGACTCCGTTGACCGTGACCCGCCCGATGTAGCCGTCGTCGCCCAGGTCCTCGGGGCGCGGGAAGGCCAGGGCGGCCACCGCCAGGTGGGCGAGTCCGTGCAGGAAGCGGTCAGCGGAATCGGCGGCGGTACGACGCGCGTAGTCGCCCATGCGGACGGCGAAGACCGAGTCCTCGGCGGCCGTCACCGCCATGCCCGCGCGGGGGGACACCTCCAGCACGATCAGCCCGAGGCCGGCGGCCACGGCGTCCGCGAGGCGTGCGAAGGCGGGGTCCTCGCGGTGGCGGCGCAGCAGCTCGGCGTACTCATGGTCGCGCGCGGGCTGCAGTTTGGGCTGCAGGCCGAAGGCGACGAGCCGGGCCGCGTCGGCGGCGTCGGCGGGGGTGACGGTGCCGGCCGCCGCCGGGGCAGGGGTCTCCGCCTCACTCCACTCGGCGTGGTCGCTCACGGGTTGGGCTCCTTGTCACGCGCTTGATCACTCATGCCGCCTCCGTCCGGTCTGCCGCCATGCCGGCCGCGTCCAGCGACGCGGTCCCGACGATCAGGTCGGCGCCGCCGAACTCGGGGTCGTCCAGCTCGGTGCCGTCGTCCACGGCGAACAGCAGCTTCTCCTCGCCCTGCCGGTAGGCGGTGCCGACGGCCGGGCTGGCCGCGTGCACCGCCAGCAGAGCGACGAGGTACGCGAGATCGGGGTCCCCGGTGCGCCGCGCCTCGGCCAGCAGTCCGGACAGCCTGCGCGGCGCGTCCGCCGGGAGGTCGAGCAGTTCCGTCGCCGCCGCCAGTTGCTCCTCGCTGAACCGGCTGTCGTCGGGGGTGGCGATCAGGTCGGGCTCGGGCATCTCCGCGCCCAGGTGCTCCCGCTCCACGGGCGGGGTGAGCAGCAGGTCCACGAGGTCGCCGACCCGGACGGACACGGGTGTGCGCAGCCCGGTGCCGTGCGCGAAGAAGGCGTCGGTGACGCGGATCGCCCGCTCCAGGGGCAGCGGCAGGGTCGGTGCGAGCAGGTGGCCGTAGAGGTCCGTCCCGGAGGTGGCCAGGGGGGTGGCGAAGGCCTGGCGGTCCTGTTCGGCGCGGAAGAGGGGGCCGGCCTCCAGCAGCCGGGTCTGCAGCTGTGTGTGCCGGCGGATGCAGTCCTTGACGATGTCGACGAGCTCGGCGGCGCGCCGCTTGTGCTCGGGGTCCTCGGACTCGTCGCGCGCCTTGCGGATGTTGGTCAGGATCGCGTTCTCGTGCCGGTAGCGGTCGGCGACGTGGTCCAGGGCCTCGGCGATCATGTCCGGTACGGCGCGCAGCCAGTCCACCGCGCGGACGTTGCGCCGGGTGGCCTCCAGGGCCCGGCGAAGGGTCTCGGAGTACTGCACGGTGCGGTAGCGGGCCTGCTCGGCGGCGAGCTGGGCGTCGGCGAGGCGGCCCCGGTTGATGAGCACCTCCAGCTTGACCTCGGCGGCGATCTGCGCGCTGGTGACGTCGGTGTCCAGGGCGCCCACGAGGACGTTCACCGCCTCGTCCGTGGTGCGCAGGTAGACGCTGCCGCCGGGGCCGGGCACCTCTTCGATCAGTTTGAAGTCGTAGTCCCGGCGCACGTACGTGCCGTCCGGCGCGAAGGTGCCGTAGACGGCGCGGAAGCCCCGGTCGACGCTGCCGACGTTGATCAGGTTCTCCAGGACCCAGCGGGCCACGCGCTCGTGCTCGGCGGCCGGCCGCCGAGGGGCCTGCGCGGCGACGCGCGGCAGCAGCCGGGCGACGATCTGCTCGTGGTCGGCACCGGTGTCGAAGTCCATGTTGAGCGTGACGAGGTCGATGGCGGCGAGCGCGACCTCGGCCATGCCGTACACCGAGTACTCGCCCGCGAGGTTCGCCTTGCGCGTGTCCAGGTCGTGCAGCGGCGCGGTGCAGGCGAGCGCGCGCAGCCGCCGCGCCAGTCCCTCGTCGGCGGCCGGCCCCGGTGCAGGGCGCGGCCCCGCGCTGAGCTGGGGCGGAACACGGTCCGTCGATGCAGGCGAAGTCACGGTGCACAGACTAGGTCCTCGGTCCGACATCGACCCAAACGGCGCAGACGCACCCCCCGCGCCACCCCGACCGCACCGGCGTGCGAGGCCCCGTCCCTCGTCCCGACCCGAGCCCCTCGGCTCCGGCCGCCCCTCCTACGCGTCCTCGCCCACGCGGCGCCGGTACACCTCCACGACCTTCTCCAGCGAGTCGTCGAGGTAGACCGCGAGCATCTTCTCCGCCCCCTCCCCGTCACCGGTCCGGAGGGCCTGGAGGATCTGCTGGTTGCGGGTGAGGTACGGCTCGTGCAGCCGCCGCGGGTCGTCCACGACGTGGAAGGCGAGGCGCAGTTCGGCGAAGACGCTGCGCATCAGCTCGTCGGTGCGCTCGCTGCCCGCGAGCGCCACCAGCTCGGTGTGGAAGTGGATGTTGGCCGTACCCAGCTCCTTCCAGTCGCCCTCGCGGGTGGCGCGCCGCCCTTCGGCGACGGCCTCGGCCAGTCCGTCCAGCGCGTAGGGCACCGGACCGAGCCCGCGCACGACGGCGCACTCCACGAGGCGGCGGGTGCGGTAGATGTCCTCGACGTCCTCGACGGTCAGCACCCGTACGAAGACACCGCGGTTCAACTCGTGGACGAGCAGCCGCTCGTGCGTCAGCAGCCGGAACGCCTCGCGCAGCGTGTTGCGGGAGACGCCGAGGGCGCCGCCGATGCTGTCCTCCGACAGCCGCGTGCCGGGCGGGAAGTAGCCGTCGGCGATACGGCTTCTGAGGATGTCCGAGACGCGCTCGGCGGTGCTGGTGCGGCCCAGCAGGGCGCGGTCGTCGGCCAGTCCCTTCAACTGCTCTGCCATGCCCGGAATTCAACCGCAGATGCGAGAACGAAACAACGGGGGAATTGGAGGATCGTTGAACGATCCCCTGCGGTGCTGGGCGCGGCACCGCCCGTTCTCGCCGGCCCGGACACCGGATGCCGCAGGCAGCGTTGACGGCCTCCCGGCCGCCCTTCGCCATCACCCACGCACCGGGGCAGATGTTCCTGACCGACGCCGGCGACGAGCAGTACCGCGTGGGTGAGGGCAGAGGCGAGCCGGATCGCGGCACCAGAGCGGACCGCGCCCACCCGCGCCCCCGCGTGGCCGGTGGACCGGGGCGGACTCGGACGCCTGGCTCACGCGGCCGGCGGACGGCCGGCCCCGGACGCGGCGCGGCCGGCGGACCAGGACGGGCCCCCGGCACGGCGCTGACACCGCCGGCGGACGGTCCCGCCCCGGAAACGGCGCTCCCGCGACCGGCGGATCACAGCCGGTCCGCGGCCCTCACGCGGCCGGCAGGTCGGGGTTGATCCGGCTGCGTACGGCGGTCTGGACCTCGGCCTCCTCGGCGGGGTCGGCGGCGAGCCGCCGCAGCCGCTCGACGACCCGGGTGTCGCCGGTCTCGGCGTAGCGGGCGGCGAGTTCGCGGGTGGTCTCCTCGCAGTCCCACAGGCACTCCACGGCGAAGCCGGCGGGGAAGGAAGGGTCGGTGGCGGCCAGCGCGCGGGCGGCGCGGCCACGCAGATGAGAGGATGCGGTCTCGCGGTAGACGTGTCGCAGGACGGGTGCGGCGCAGGAGATGCCGAGGCGTCCGGTGCCGTCGACGAGGGCGCACAGGGTGGGTGCGTCGGGGCCTTCGCCCCGGACGGCCTCCCGCAGGGCGGCGAGGACGAGGTCGCGGTCCCGAGCCCCGCCGCGGCACGCGAGCATCCGGCCGGCGGCGGCGCCCAGCGGGTCGGGGCGGCGGGCCCAGCCACGGGCCCGGTCCACGGCGGCGACGCTGCGCATGCGTTCGAAGGCGTCCACGGCGGCCTCCACCACGGTGGCCGAGCCGTCGGACACGGCGGTCTCGATCAGGTCGAGGGCGTCCGGATCGTTGCTGTCGGCGAGATAGCGCAGGGCGGTACATCGGGCGCCGTCCGTGCCCCCGCGGGCGGCCCGGAGGATCTCCGGCCGGTCCTCGGAACCGGCCACGGCGGCCAGGCAGCGGGCGGCCGGGACGTGGAGGGCGGCGCCACGGTCCATGCCCTGCTGGGCCCACTCGAACACGGCCTGCACGCTCCAGCCCGGGCGCGGCCCGGTGGGCCGCATCTGCCGCTGCCAGCGGTCGAAGCAGCCGGCCTCGTGGGCGGCACGCACACGCGTGGCGATCGATGCCCGCGGATCCTCCGCCCACAGCCGCCACGGCCGTGGCTCGAAGGCGTCGCGTACGGCGGCGGCCAGCTCGGCCTCGCCCTCGGCATCGGTGGCAAAGCGCGCGAGCACGGGCGCGGCCAGTGCGCGCAGCCCGGCGTCGTCGTCGCGCAGGGCCAGTTCGTCCAGGGCCCACGCCCAGTTCGCGCCGGTGGCGGCGTACCTGCGCAGCAGGACGAGCGCGTCCCGCCTGCCGTAGGAGGCGAGGTGCCCGAGCACGGCGAGAGCGAGCCCGGTGCGGGACTCTTCGGTGTCGAGGACGTCCTCGGGGTCGAAGAGGTGCGCCTCGATGGCGTCCAGCTCCCCGTTCAGGTCGAGGTAGAGCCGGGCGTAGTACAGGGAGCGGTTCTCGACCTGCCAGTCGTGACGGGGGTCGTGCAGCACGCAGTGATCGAGGGCCGCGAGCGCTTCGGCGCGCGGGGCGGTGAGCGCGTGCAGTGTGCCGTCGCCGCGGCCTCGCTGGAGCAGGCCGAGCAGCGTACCGCTGGGCGCTATGACCGGATCGAACATGGGAAACAGCCTCACATCAAGCGTCGACGCAACCGGGGAACACGCGTTACCTGGCCGCGTGACAACACGTCGGGGCGCCCGCCGTCTCTTGCTTGCTGCGAACCATCTTCCTCTGCCTCTCGTCGGTGGCCCAGGCGGACCGATCACGGTCCGCGCGGTGCGGCAACACCTGCCCAGCCATCGCGTCCGTGAATCACGACGTCATGATGACCCGGCGTCCGTGCCGCCGCGACCGAAATTTCCGGCGGTCTCGCACCGCCTCCCCCGTTTTCGGTGTCTTTACTGGTCAGAATGCTGTTTCAGCAGTCCCCCGCGATGGGGGTTCACTGCCGGGTCGACTCCTCGCCGAACAGCCGCAGCAGTTCGGCCCGGCCGAACATCCGGGCCGTGTCCAGGGCCGACGGCGTGCCCGCGCGAGGGTCCGCGCCGCCCTCCAGCAGGGCCTTGATCACGTCCTGTTCGCCCTTGAAGACCGCTCCGGCGAGGGGCGTCTGCCCCCGGTCGTTGACGCGGTCGGCTTCGGCGCCCCGGGCCAGCAGCGCACGGACGGCGTCGGCGTGGCCGTGGTAGGCGGCGAGCATCACCAGGGAGTCGCCGCGGTCGTTGGTGAGGTCGGCCGGGACACCCGCGTCGACGTACGCCACGAGCGCCTCGGTCCGCCCCTGCCGGGCCAAGTCGAAGATCTTGGTCGCCAGCTCCACGACCTCGGGGTCGGGGGCTTCACTCATGGCCGGACCGCCTCTCACTGCGAGCGTTGGGGGACTGCGGGTACTGCTGGGGAACAGGTACTGCTGGGGACGGGTACTGCTTGGGGACGGGTACTGCTGGGGGGTGCGTGCGGGCGCCGCTTCGCGGGCCTGCGGGGAGAAGCGTACGACCGCGAGCGCTGCTCGGCCGTACGGGTGAATCGCCAGGGTACTGGCTCGCGCGGCACATGGCCCGGGGCACCCGCGGCAAAGATCGCCGTGGACCCGCCGCACAGGACAGGGCGGCTCGACCGTCCCGTCCGCCGGCTCCGCCGACCGAGGGAAATCGAACGAAATTCACCCAGTTGCACCTTTTGTCATATGGATACATCCTGTGATGCTGGAAGGACTCAGGGTGACTGTCCCCTCGACACCAGGAGATCTCTCATGATCCTCTCCATCTCAGGCGTCGTCCTGTTCGGCACCATCGGCTTCATCTTCTTCCGCAAGGACGGGCTGAAGCCCTCCCACGCATGCGTGTCGGTCCTGTTCGGTTTCTACCTCGCGAGCACCGCCATCGCTCCGAGCATCAGAGCCGGCGGCGAGTCCCTGGCGAGCCTGATCGGCGGCATGAGGTTCTGACGCCACCCACCCCGGGGACCCCTCACCCGTACGCACGACAGGAGGCAGCAGTGGCCCGGCGCCCCCTCCCCCGCATTCTGAGCACAGGCAGCGCGCAGGCCGTCCGGAGCCGGGAGCTCGCCCGGACGGCGGCGGACAGCGCCACGGACATCCTCCACCCGCTGATCGTCATCGCCCGCGGTCTGTGCCGGCTCGCCGTGGCCGGCCGGCGCAGATGGGCGGACACCCCCAAGGACCGGCGCGGCCCGCTGGTGTTCCTGGTGGCCTCCGTGATCCTGGTCCTGATGATGGTCCCGTACGGCCCGCTGCTCGCCACCGTCGTGGTGACGGCGGCGGCGGCCTGGCTGGGCCGCGACCGCACCCCGCCCGAGCCCGAGGGCCCCGACGAGTCGCACGTCCGCCGCCTGTCCTCGCTGTACGAGGCGCTGGTGCCGTACTTCTCGGCCACCGAGGACCCGGCGCCGCTGTACGCGCACGGCGGTGAGTGGCAGAAGGCCTTCCCCTCGTACACGTTCGACGACTCGGGCCGCGTGGCCCGCCTGCTGATCCGCTACCCGGCGTACTTCACCGACGGCGAGCCCGAGGCGCGGGCGCGGATCGAGCACCTGCTCGCCGTCAAGACCGGCCGCGGCCGCGAGTACCTCTTCGCCTGGGACGAGGAGGACAACGAACTCGCGGTGACCGCGCTGACCCCGCTGCCCACCGGCATTCCGGCCCAGCGGTTCGTCACCGCGCCCGGTGAGACCGTGCTGGGCTTCACCGATCCGAGCGAGGTCCAGCGCACCCTCCCGCTCGCCTTCGGCGCGGAACAGCACGACGTGCCGCCGGTCGTCTGGCGCACGGGCCCGCGCTCCACCGAGCCGCATCTGCTGGCCATGGGCCAGCCGGGAAGCGGCACCTCCACACTTCTGCGCTCGATCGCGCTCCAGGTCCTCCAGTACGGCGACGTGCTCGTCGTCGACGGCGGCGGCACCGGCGAGTACGCCTGCCTGACCGGCCGTGACGGCGTCCTGGCCGTCGAGTGCGGGCTGGCCGGGGTGCTGGCGAGCCTGGAGTGGGCCGCCACCGAGACCGAGCGGCGGTTGATCGCCGTCAACCGCGCGCGGCAGGCGGGCCAGCCGCCGCCGGACGACACCAGGCGCCCGCTGTGGTTGCTGCTCGACCGTCCGACCGCCTTCACGCACCTGGCCGCCGCGAACGGCCGCAAGGACCCTCAGGCGCTGCTCCAGGTGCCGCTGCGGCACGGCCGCGCGGTCAATGTCACGGTCGTCGTGGCCGAGCAGTTCGACAGCGCGGAGGCGCTCGGAGATCCGCTGCGGCAGCACACCCGCGCACGGGTCGTGCTCGGGCCGGCGACGGCGGAGCAGGTCAAGGCGGTGCTGGGCGCGCCGCCGCACACGACGGGGCCGTCCGCCTTCCCTCCCGGGCGGGGGTATGCGCGGCTGGGCACGGGGGCCGTGCACCGGCTCCAGGTTCCGGCGACCCCCGATCCGTACGACGACTCGGTGAGTGAGGCGTTGCGGGAGGCGGTGCTCGAGTTGCTGCCGGCCAAGACGACTCCGGCGGACGGGGAGACGGTGCCCGAACCCGGGGAGGCCGTGGCCGGGGCCGCTGTGGCCGAGCCGTCCTGAGGCCGCGGCGGTCGCGGGGGGTCAGGGCCGGGGTGGATCACGTGTGAGTGCAGGGCCGGCGTGAACCGAGCGTGCATGCGCTCCCCCGCACGCGCGGGGCGTCTCCCCACGCCCGAAGGCGCCCGCGCGGAGCACCCGGGCGGCCCGCCCGTGCCGCCCGGCACGGGAGTCGGGCGCTCGGTAGGCACGGCTGCCCCGGTCACGCGACGAACGTGCGCGGGGACTCGCCGTTGCCCGTCACCCCCGTCTCCACCAGCCGGGCCGCCGCCGCGAGTCGCGTGGCCGCTTCCTCCGCCACCGCTCCCGAGACGGTGAACGGCAGGCGGACGTACCCCTCGAAGGCGCCGTCGACTCCGAAGCGCGGGCCGGACGGAACCCGTACGCCCACGCGCTCGCCCGCCTCGGCCAGGCGGGAGCCGGACAGTCCGCCGGTGCGCACCCACAGGGTCAGGCCGCCCCGCGGGACCTCGAACTCCCAGTCGGGCAGACCGCGCCGGACGGCAGCGACCAGTGCGTCGCGGTTGTCGCGGGCCTGGCCCCGCCGGAGCTCCACGGCCTCCTCCCAGCCGCCGGTGCTGAACAGCCAGTTCACGGCCAACTGTTCGAGCACGGGGGTGCCCAGGTCGGCGTAGGCGCGCGCGGCCACCAGGCTGCGGATCACGTCGGGGGCCGCGCGCACCCAGCCGATGCGCATCCCGGCCCAGAAGGCCTTGCTGGCGGATCCGACGGTGATCACCGTGGAGCCGGCCGGGTCGAAGGCGCACACCCGCCGGGGCATGTGAAGATCCGGCTCCAGATACAGCTCGCTCATCGTCTCGTCGACGACGAGCACGGTCCCCGCGGAGCGGGCCGCCTCCACCAGACGGCGCCGCTGGTCCTCGTCGGCGAGGGCGCCGGTCGGGTTGTGGAAGTCGGCGACGACGTAGGCGATCCGGGGAGCGGCCTCCCGCAGCACCTGGCGCCAGCGGTCCAGGTCCCATCCGGTGAGCCCCTCGGCCATGGCCACCGGAACCAGCCGGGCGCCCGCCTCCCGCATCAGCTGAAGGATGTTGGCGTAGGACGGCGACTCCACGGCGATGCGCTCGCCGCGCCCGCCGAAGAGGTGGCAGATGGCGTCGATGGCGCCCATGGCGCCCGTCGTGACCATGATCTGTTCCGGCATGGTCGGGATCCCGCGCGCGGTGTACCGCTCGGCGATCATCGAGCGCAGGGCGGGCAGGCCGGCCGGGTAGTCGCCGTGCGTGTGGGCGTACGGCGGCAGTTCCTCCAGGGCGCCCTGCACGGCGCGGGTGAGCCAGGGCTCCGGGGCCTGCAGGGCCGCGGTACCCAGGTCGATCATCGAGCCCAGTGCCTCCGGGGGCAGGGGTTCGAGCCCCCGCGCGGGCAACGGGTTGCCGGCGGGCACGGCGGTCCAGCTGCCCGCGCCGCGCCGGGACTCCAGGAAGCCCTCGGTGCGCAGCGCCTCGTAGGCGGTGGCGACCGTGGTGCGGCTGACGGACAGGGCCAGGGCCAGCTCACGTTCGGCGGGCAGCCGGGCGGCCACCGGCACGCGGCCCTCCAGGACCAGCAGCCGGATGCCGTCGGCGAGGGCACGGTAGGCGGGCGGGCGGCGGGTGCCGGGCCCGGCCGGGCGCTTGTGCTGGGAGACGAGCAGCCGGGCGAGCTGGGTGGCACCCACCGCCGAAGTCCACTGCGCCATGTCGACCAGTCCACCTTCCTCGAATTGGCCATGGATGAGGTGCGTTTCCCCACCACAGAGTGTCACGCGGCAGGCCACTTCCACCACCAGGGGGGACATTTTGTCCAAGCAGGGCCGTCTCGGGCGGCGACTCCTTCAGCTCTACGTCGGTCTGGTCCTGTACGGGGTCAGCTCCGGGCTGCTCGTCGAGGCGGGCCTCGGCCTGGAGCCGTGGGGCGTGCTGCACCAGGGGCTGGCCGAGCGCAGCGGCCTGACCATCGGTGTGGTGTCGATCGTCGTGGGCGCGGCGGTGCTGCTGCTGTGGATCCCGCTGCGTCAGCGGCCCGGCCTGGGCACGGTCTCCAACGTCGTCGTCATCGGTCTCGCCATGGACGGCACGCTTGCCGCGCTGCCCGGCGTCCACGCCCTGACCGTGCGGATTCCGCTGCTCCTGGCGGCCGTCGCGCTCAACGGTGTGGCCACCGGTCTGTACATCGCCGCCCGCTTCGGGCCCGGGCCCAGGGACGGGCTGATGACGGGGCTGCACCGGCGCACCGGCCGCTCGATCCGGCTGACGCGGACGGTGGTGGAGGTCGCGGTCGTCGTCACCGGGTTCGTCCTCGGCGGCACCGTCGGGGTCGGCACCCTGTTGTACGCCGTCTCGATCGGCCCGCTCGCACAGCTCTTCCTGCGTCTGTTCGCCGTGCCGACGGCCACCGGCGGCAGCGCGGCCGTTGCCACGGCGTCACCCGAAGGGGCGATACTGCGTCCGTGACCACGCTCGTACGCCACCCCTTCCTCGACCACCCGGGGCCTCTGCCCTTCGCCCACCGCGGCGGGACCGGCGACGGACTGGAGAACACCGTGGCGCAGTTCCGGCGCGCGGTCGAACTCGGGTACCGGTACATCGAGACCGATGTGCACGCCACGGCCGACGGCCGGCTGGTCGCCTTCCACGACGCGAGCCTGGACCGGGTGACCGACGGGGCGGGCCGGATAGCGGACCTGCCGTGGAAGGACGTGCGGCAGGCCCGGGTGGCGGGCAGGGAGCCGGTGCCGCTCTTCGAGGAGCTGCTGGAGATCTTCCCCGGGGTGCGCTGGAACGTCGACGTCAAGGCGGAGCCCGCGCTGGAACCCCTGTTGGAGCTGATCGCGCGCACGGACGCCTGGGGGCGGGTCTGCGTGGGCTCGTTCTCCGAGGCACGCCTGGTCCGTGCCCGGCGGCTGGCCGGAGAGCGCCTGGCGACGTCGTACGGGACGCGAGGGGTCCTGGCCCTGCGGCTGCGCTCCTGGGGTGTGCCGGCCAGGCTGCCCCGGTCCGCCGTGGCCGCGCAGGTGCCGCTCGCCCAGTCGGGCGTGCCGGTGGTCGATCCGCTCTTCCTCCGCGCGGCCCACGCGCGCGGGCTGCAGGTGCACGTGTGGACGATCAACGAACCGGAGCGGATGCACCGGCTCCTGGACCTCGGTGTCGATGGCATCATGACCGATCACATCGACACGCTGCGGAAGGTCATGGAGGAGCGGGGCGTCTGGGCCTGAGCCCCGGCCCGGTTCCTGGACCTGCACGGCATCGCGGCATCTTCGGCGGGGAAGCGAGGGCACGGGTGGACACCGGTACCGTGCGGGCACAGGCGGACGACGAGCCCGCCGACCGGCGGCGCGAGCAGCGCGGCTGGTATTTCTACGACTGGGCGTGCTCCGTCTACTCGACCAGCGTGCTCACCGTGTTCATCGGGCCCTACCTCACCTCGGTCGCCCGGTCGGCGGCGGACGCGGACGGCTTCGTGCATCCGCTGGGGATACCGGTGCGGGCCGGGTCGTTCTTCGCGTACTGCGTCTCGGCCTCGGTGATCCTGGCCATCCTGGTGATGCCGGTCGCGGGGGCGGCGGCCGACCGCACCGGCCGCCGGAAGCCGCTGCTGGCGGCCGCCGCCTACACGGGCGCCGCCGCGACGACCGGACTGTTCCTCCTGGACGGCCAACGCTATCTGCTCGGTGGCGTGCTGCTGATCGTCGCCAATGCCTCGGTGGCCGTCTCGATGGTCCTCTACAACTCCTACCTGCCGCTCATCGCGCCGCCCGACGAGCGGGACGCGGTCTCCTCCCGGGGCTGGGCCTTCGGCTACGCGGCCGGTTCCCTGGTACTGGTGGCGAACCTGGTGCTGTTCACCGCCCACGACTCCTTCGGTGTCTCCGAGGCGACGGCGGTGCGCATCTGCCTGGCCTCGGCGGGGCTGTGGTGGGGCGCCTTCACCGTGGTTCCGCTGCGGCGGCTGCGCGACCGGCGCACGGCTTCGAGCGGGGTGCCGGTGCACGGCTGGCGCCAGCTGGCGGCCACGGTCCGGGACATGCGGAGCAAGCCGCTCACCCTGTCCTTCCTGCTGGCGTACCTCGTCTACAACGACGGCATCCAGACCGTGATCAGCCAGGCCTCGGTGTACGGCTCGGAGGAACTGGGACTGAGCCAGTCCACCCTGATCACGGCGGTGCTGATGGTGCAGGTGCTCGCGGTGGCGGGCGCCCTGGGGATGGGGCGGCTGGCGCGGAGGTACGGAGCGCAGCGGACGGTCCTCGGATCACTGGTCGCCTGGACGCTCGTCCTCGGCGCCGGGTACTTCCTGCCGGCCGGCGCGCCGGTGTGGTTCTTCGTGCTGGCGGCCGGCATCGGGCTGATCCTCGGCGGCAGTCAGGCGCTGTCCCGGTCGCTCTTCTCCCACCTGGTGCCGGCCGGCAAGGAGGCCGAGTACTTCTCCGCGTACGAGATGAGCGACCGCGGCATGAGCTGGCTGGGACCGCTGCTGTTCGGGGTCACGTACCAGCTGACGGGGAGCTACCGGGACGCGATCATCTCGCTGGTGGCGTTCTTCGTCATCGGATTCGTCCTGCTCGCCCGGGTGCCGGTGCGGCGGGCGATCCACGACGCGGGCAATGCGGTTCCTGATCGGATTTAGCACTCCGGGCGAAAGGGCGGTAGTGTACGCGTTTGGCCCGCCAGGCGTACCGTTACTGCGCGTCAAAGATGCCGAAACGCTGGGTGACATCTCCTTACAGATGTGACAAACCGGGCGCCGGTGGGTACTGCACTGGTTGACAAGGCTGCGGCTACGACGGCGACACATGACCCGGAACGGGACATCCGAACGGGAATCTTTACCGCCGACCGGACGTTGACCGGATGACGACGACAGCGACACCTGTCCTGTGGGCGACAAGCCCGGGAGGCACGATTCATGAGTGAGCGAGCTCTTCGCGGCACGCGCCTCGTGGTGACCAGCTACGAGACGGACCGCGGTATCGACCTGGCTCCGCGCCAGGCCGTGGAGTACGCATGCGAGAAGGGGCACCGTTTCGAGATGCCCTTCTCGGTCGAGGCGGAGATCCCGCCGGAGTGGGAGTGCAAGGTCTGCGGGGCCCAGGCACTTCTCGTGGACGGCGACGGTCCCGAGGAGAAGAAGGCGAAGCCGGCGCGTACGCACTGGGACATGCTGATGGAGCGGCGCACCCGTGAGGAGCTCGAAGAGGTCCTCGAGGAGCGTCTCGCCGTGCTGCGTTCCGGTGCGATGAACATCGCCGTCCATCCCCGGGACAGCCGCAAGAGCGCGTAGCCCCTTCGGGGCTCGGGCGGCCGGTTTTCCAGTGCACGTGAGTTGACCGCGGGCGCCGTACGTCCTGACGTACGGCGCCCGCGGTTTTCGCTGTGCGTACGGTTTCTGTTCCCCGGGTGTGCGGGGGAGCCCGTTCCCGGTCCCCCGCTGCCCCTACGGCCATGACGGCGTCGTGCGCGAACGCCGGACGGCCCGGTGGTCACCGGGTCAGAGGCGGGCGCTGCTCGCGCGGGTCGTCGCCGGGCTCCTCCCTGATCACCTCACCCTGGACGACCTTGCCGTCGGGGCGGTGGATGCGGGCCTGCCGGAAGGCGTCGCCCAGAGTGCCGGGAGCCGCGTCGCGGAGTCTGCGGTCGACCGTGCGCTCGGTGTAGCGGCCGATGGCGCGCTGGACCGGCGGGATCAGCAGGAGCAGACCCACCGCGTCCGAGATCATGCCGGGGATCATCAGGAGCAGGCCGCCCAGCATCATCAGGCCGTTGCCGCCGCGACGCGAGGAGGGGGCGCCGCCCCGCTGAAGAGCCTCGTTGAGGTTCTGGAAGGCGCGGCGGCCGGCCCGCTTGATCACCACGGCGCCGAGCACGAAGGCGGCGAGCAGCAGCAGGAAGACCGTGACACCGCCCGCCGCGCCCGCGACCACGGTCAGCAGCCAGATCTCCAGCACCAGCCAGACCGCGATGCCCAACGGCAGCAGCCTGCGCGCCCGGGAGCGCCGGGGCGGGGTGGAGTACGGAGAGGTCGGAGCGCCTGTCGTCATACTCCCAGTGTGCCTGGCGTCCGCTCAGCGCCGGACGAGGGCTATCCCCGGGACTTGCCGCCCCGGCCGGTGAGCTTGGTCACCCGCTCCCCCACGCCCCAGGCCGTCACCCGCCACAGCGCCTCCACGAGGATGTCACGGCTCATCTTGGAGTCGCCGAGTTCGCGCTCGACGAAGGTGATGGGGACCTCGACGACGTGGTAGCCGGCCTTCACGGCCCGGCGCGCCAGGTCGACCTGGAAGCAGTAGCCCTGCGAGGCGACCTCCTGCAGCCCCAGGCCCTCGAGCGTCTCCCGGCGGAAGGCCCGGTAGCCGCCGGTGATGTCCCGCAGCGGCAGGTCGAGGGCGAGACGCGAGTACAGGCTGCCGCCGCGGGAGATGAACTCGCGGGTCCTGGGCCAGTTCACCACGCGTCCGCCCGGTACCCAGCGCGAGCCGAGCACCAGGTCCGCGCCCTTCAGGGCGGTCAGCAGACGGGGCAGTTCCTCGGGCTGGTGGGAGCCGTCGGCGTCCATCTCGACCAGCACGCCGTAGTCGCGCTCCAGGCCCCAGCGGAAGCCCGCGAGGTAGGCGGCCCCGAGGCCTTCCTTGCCCTTGCGGTGCAGCACATGGACCTGCGCGTCCTCGGTGGCGAGCTCGTCGGCGATCTTGCCCGTGCCGTCGGGGCTGTTGTCGTCGGCCACCAGGACGTGCGCCTCGGGGACGGCCTCGCGCACCCGGCCCACGATCGCCTTGATGTTCTCCGCCTCGTTGTAGGTCGGAATGATCACCAAGGCCGTGCCGAGCGGGCCGAACCGCCTCTCCTGGCCCCGAGCCGCGCGGGTGCCGTCGCCGTCGTTCACTGCTGCCCCTTCATGTCCATCCGCAGGGGACCACCATAGTGGCCACGGCCTGCGGGGATGCGACACCTCGTGAGTTCAGGGGTGTCGATTCGGCAAGAGCGGGGTAGGGACGCTCTTTCGGGATGTTTCTTCCGAGTGTGCCGGACGGGCCGGACGGACGGGACGTGCCGCGAGATCCGCGGTGCTGCGGAGGAGGGCCCGGCGCCCTTCGGGCCGACCTGGGACCCGCTGGCTGCGGATCGACCGAGAGCCGTTGTCTACTGAGCGGCCGGGCCCCACCCGGGTCACACCCTGCCGACCGTCCGGAACGTTCCCCCGCCGACGCGGACGCTGCGCCTGGCTCCCGTGACGGTGACCCGGTGCGGCACACCGTCCCTGACCCAGCGGCACTGCGACACGGGTACGGAAGTTCCCAGGTCGGGCGTCCGGTGGTGGACCCGGCAGAACCTACCGGCCCCCTGCCGTCGGCTGTCAAACAGCCACGTGAGGGGCCCTGTCGCCCGCGCCGGGCGGGTCGGCCCGGAGGATTCCCAGGTCGCGCGACGGGCGCGCGCCCCCGGACCGCCGTCGCGTCGGCGCCGGAGATCACTCGCCCGGCCGTACGAAGACCGTCCGTCCGCCCACCACGGTCCGCAGGCAGAGGGGCAGGTCACGGCCCGGGTGCAGATCGGGCAGACCGGGAGTTCCGGAGCGGGGATCGGTCGACCAGCGCGCCACCCGGTCGTCGGGGGCCTGGACGACGAGTGCGTCCGTGCGCCAGACGGCGTAGTCCGCCGGGGCGCCGGGCACCAGGACGCCCGCGTCGTCCCGTCCGACCGCCCGCCAGCCGCCCCGCGTGTGCGCGGTGAAGGCCGCGCGCACGGAGACACGGTGCTCGGGGGTGCGGTGGAAGGCGGCCGCACGGACCGTGCCCCACGGGTCCAGCGGTGTGACCGGGCTGTCGGAGCCGAAGGCGAGCGGGACTCCGGTGCGCAGCAGCGTGGCGAAGGGGTTCAGCGTACGGGCCCGCTCGACCCCCAGGCGCTGGGCGTACATGCCGTCCTCGCCACCCCACAACGCGTCGAACGCGGGCTGCACCGAGGCGGTCAGCCCCAGGTCGGCGAAGGCCGCGACGGTCTGCGGGGTGAGCATCTCGGCATGCTCGACGCGGTGCCTCGCGGCCCGCACGCGGGCCAGGCCCACCTTCTCGGCGGCGGCGCGCACGCCCTCCACGACGGCGGTGACGGCGGCGTCGCCGATGGCGTGGAAGCCGGCCTGGAGGCCCGCTTCCGTGCAGGCGATGACGTGTGCCGCGACGGCACGGGCGTCCAGGTAGGCGGTGCCGCTGTGGTCGGCGTCGGAGTACGGCGCGCGCAGACAGGCGGTGTGCGAGCCGATGGATCCGTCGACGAACAGGTCGCCGGCCGCGCCGCGCGCACCCAGCTCACGCGCCTTGTCGACGTCCTGCTCCGCCCAGTAGCCGACGACACGCGGGCCGGGTTCCTCGGCGGCCAGCCGCAGCAGGCCCGTGAAGTCGTCCTCGGAGGAGATGTCCGGACCGCCGCACTCGTGCACCGAGCCGATGCCCAGGGAGGCGGCGTGGGCGAGCGCGGCGCGCTGCGCCTCGGTGCGCTGGGCAGGGGTGACCGCGCCGAACGCGGCGGTGCGCACCGCGTGGTGGGCGCCGGCGGTGAGCGGCCCGTCCACGGGACCCGGATCGCCGCCGACGAGGTCGAGAAGGGCGGTGGTGACGACGGCGGAGTGGACGTCGATCCGGCTGAGGTAGAGGGGGCGGCCGCCCGTGGCCTCGTCGAGTTCCGCGCGCGTCGGGGGACGGCCGCCGGGCCAGCGGGCAGTGTCCCAGCCGTGGCCGAGCAGGACCCTGTCGTCCGGGCGCCCGGCGGCGAACTCCCGGACCCGCGCCAGGGCCGCCTCCAGGGAGGGCGCGTCGGACAGGTCCAGGCCGGTGAGCGCGAGGCCGGTGGCGGTGGTGTGCACGTGGGCGTCGGTGAACGCCGGGGTGACGAGGGCGCCGTCCAGGTCGATCACCTCGTCCACGCCGTCGGCGAACGCGTCGGCCGCGCCCTCGGAGCCGACCCAGGCGACATGCCCCGCCTCGACCACCATCGCGGTCGCGAACGGGTCGGCGGGACTGTGGACCTCGCCGCGGCGTAGAAGGACGGTCTGCGGTTCGGCGCTGCGCTCACTCATGAACACCAGTCTCCCGCCTCCCGGAAGCGCACCCGCACGCAGGGCGTCCGGACAGCGGATCGGGGCCGCGCTCTCGGTCCCGCGGCCGGCCGGGCCACGGGCCCCGACGCGGGCGCCGCGGAGCACGAGCGGGCGCGCGGCAGGCCGCACCGCTCGATGCAACGGCGGCTCGGGCCGACACCAGGGGGCGCGGAGCCGGCGCGACGGGACGGGCCGGAAGGGCGGCCCGGCTCAGATGCGAGGTGGGCGGGACTCGTACGGGGTGGAGAGGACCACGGTGGTACGGGTGGAGACGCCGGCCAGGCTGCGGACGCGGGCCAGGAGTTCTTCCAGTTCGTGCGGGGTGGCCACGCGTACCTTCAGGATGTAGTTCTCGTCGCCGGCCACGCTGTGGCAGGCCTCGATCTCCGGGACGCCGGCCAGGCGGTCCGCGATGTCGTCGGGGGCGCTGGGGTCGAAGGGTTTGACCGAGATGAAGGCGGTCATGGGCAGTCCCACCGCCTCCGCGTCGACGACCGCGGCGTAACCGCGGATGACGCCACGCTGCTCCAGCCGCCGCACCCGCTGGTGCACGGCCGATGTGGACAGACCCGTGGCCTTGCCCAGGTCGGTGTAGCTCATCCGCCCGTCCTTGACGAGCAGCTGCACGATCCGTCGGTCGAGCTCCTCCATGGCGCAAGAACCTACAGTGCGGCTGATCTCCTCGGACACTCACCGGCCCAGGTCCCGCCCGGTGCCCCCGGTGGCCGGATCTCCCGCAGCGAGCACCTGCGCGCGGCATGTGACGAACACCACAGCCCTGCGGCGTTCTCCGTGATGTTCTCGTGATTACCGGCGAGATCGGGCGGGAAATGCTTGCTGTGGTCGAGGCCGCAGCGCCTTCACGGCCCAGCCTTAGGGGGAGAATCCCATGCAGAGTCTTAAGCGTCCTGGTCGTTCCGTGCCCAAGCGGCAGCAGTCGGTCCTCGCGTTCCGGCCGGAGGACGTCGAACCCGACGACTTCGACGGCGAGGAGATCGACGCCTACGACACCTTCGAGATGTATCGGGTGATCTGCCCGGAGTGCGCGCAGCCCATCGCCCTGCTGGCGGACGAGGAGGTTCTGCCGGAGCACGCGTTGTGCGCCTCGCCGTGGAACCCGTTCGGCCTGACGGTCTGCGCGGGCACCGGCCGCAAGGCCTCGGACGCCCGGCCGGCGGACGAGTCCGTCGAGCCCCAGGAGCAGCAGACCGCCCTGTTGTTGACGCTCCCCCAGGGGCTCGACTGGCGCACGCAGCCCTTCTCGCACGTGGGCGGCCCCGGCTCGCGCCCCATGCGCGTGCCGGCGATGCGCCGCCACGCCGCCTGAATCGCGCTCACCGCCTCCGGCACCCGCCCTGCACCACGGCGCACGGAACCGCCCTGGTGCGGGAGAGTGCGCCGTGACACGGGCCCGGACGCCGGTGAACTCACTCTCGATTCCGGCGATCGGTGACCTGCCCGCCCGGCACCGCGTTGCCCAGGTATGACCCTCATCCAGTCGGCAACCGGACGTCGGCGCCGGATCTTCGTGCCGCCGCCCGCGGAACCGGTTCCGCCCGCGCCGCCGCAGCTCCCGGACCCGCCGATCTACCGCGACATGGTGCGCGCGTGGGCCGACCGGGGCCGCACCCTGCCGGGGCGCCACGATCCGGAGTGGGTCCGGCTCGCCGCGCCCTTTCCCGGCCTGGGGCAGTTCAGCGGGTCTCGGGACCCGCGACGTGACGGGCGATGACCATCCGCTGGATCTGGTTGGTGCCCTCGACGATCTGCAGCACCTTCGCTTCGCGCATGTAGCGCTCGGCCGGGAAGTCCGCGGTGTAGCCGTATCCGCCGAGCACCTGGACGGCGTCGGTGGTGACCTTCATCGCCGTGTCCGTGCAGAACAGCTTGGCCATGGCCGCCTGCCGGGCGAACGGCCGGCCCGCGTCGCGCAGCCGCGCCGCCGCCAGGTACAGGGACCGGCCCGCCTCGATCTGCGTCGCCATGTCGGCGAGCATGAAGCGCAGCCCCTGGAAGTCGGCGATCGGCCGCCCGAACTGCCGCCGGTCGGCGGCGTAGGCGACCGCCTCGTCGAGCGCCGCCTGGGCGAGTCCGATGGCGCACGCGGCTATACCGAGCCGCCCCGAGTCCAGCGCGGAGAGTGCGATGGCGAAGCCCTGGCCCTCCTCCCCGAGCCGGCGGTCGTCGGAGACCCGCACCCCGTCGAGGTGTATCTGGGCGGTGGGCGAACCCTTCAGGCCCATCTTCTTCTCCGGTGCCGCCGCGTTCAGCCCCTCGGCGTCCCCCGGCACCAGGAAGGCCGTGATCCCGCGCGGTCCCTCTCCGCCCGTGCGGGCCATGACCGTGTAGAAGTCGGCGATCCCGCCGTGCGTGATCCAGGCCTTGGTGCCCGTGATCACCCAGTCGTCACCGTCCCGGACCGCCTTGGTGCGCAGCGAGGCGGCGTCGGAGCCGGAGGCGGGCTCGGAGAGGGCGTACGCACCGAGCAGTCCGCCGCCGAGCATGGCGGGCAGGTGCTCGGTCTGCTGCTCCTTGGTGCCGTACGCGGCCAGCCCGTACGCGGCCAGGGTGTGCACGCTCAGGCCCAGTCCGACGGTGAGCCGGGCCGCGGCCAGCTCCTCCAGGACCTGGAGGTAGACCTCGTACGGCTGGTCGCCGCCCGCGTACTCGGAGTCGTAGGGCAGGCCGAGGAGCCCCGAGCGGGACATCAGGGTGAAGACCTCGCGCGGGAAGCGCCCGGCGTCCTCCTCCTCGGCCGCCTTCGGGGCGATCTCGTGCTGCGCGATGTCGCGGACGAGCGAGATCAGGTCCCGGGCCTCGTCCGTGGGCAGTTGCCGTTCCACCGGTTGCGGGGCGCGGTCGGGCATGGCGACGCTCTCCTCCCTGTCGGGCACATCGGCGGACGTGCGCCTTGGGTGGGGCGGCTCCGCCGGAGTCTTCCTCAGCCGGCAGATGCTCGCGCTTTCGGGTCACGGAAGCGGCTGACCAGCGGCTGTGCGCTGTGAGTATGCCCGATCGACGGCACGGAGTCACCGGTTAACGACCGCTTACTTCAAGAAAGGGATGGCCGGCTCCCGCCCCGCCGGACGGACCGCCGCTGTCGCGCCGGCCCCGGCCGGCTTTCTCAGCCGTTCCGGCGTGCGGGGGCAGGGGCGGGATAGGCCGGGTCCAGTTCCTCCACGGCTCGCAGGGCACCGCCCAGTGTCTTCACCAGCAGTTCGCACATGGCGTCGCGGGAGAGCTCCGGGTGGTCTATCCAGTCCAGGGTGGCACCCTCGACGCCGCACACCCAGGAGAGCAGGCCCATCCGGGCGAGCGGCGCGATGGCGGTGCGGCCGTAGGCGCCCTCCGCGATGGTCGCGACGATCGCCTCGCGCACGCCGTCACGGATGGCGTGCACCTCCGCGTCGAAACCGACCCCGCCGCTGACGATGGTGCGGTAGGCGGCCTGGTGGTGTTCCGCGTACCGGAGATAGCCGTCGACGGTGCGGTGCACCCGCTCGACGGCCGGGAGGTCGCGTCCCCCCGCCGCGAAGGTGACGAGGTCGGCGACCGAGTCCTCGACGATGGCCAGGTAGTAGCCGCGCTTGGACTGGAAGTAGTAGTAGATCAGCCCCTTGGCGACATGGGCCTCCCGCGCGATGTCGTCCATCGACAGGGCGTCGTAGGAGGTGTCGGCGAACAACCGCCGCCCGATCGCGATGAGTTCGGCACGACGTGCCGACGAACGCTCAGTGCCGCGCGCCCGGGGGTGGGCGCTCTCGCGGTGTGCACTCGTATTCAATTCCGGCCCCGGTCTCCAACTGGCGGTCGCCCGCAGTATGGCAGGTCCGGGGATGAGTCAGCTCACAGCGCTCACAGCGCGAAACGCCCCCGTCCTCGGGGGCGTTGACACGCAGCCGGCGCACGCCCACCGCCGCGCGCGTCATGACACCGCCCGATGAGCAGGATCCCCGCCACCGGCTCCCCCAGCGGCGTCGGACCGGCTCTCGGCGTACCGGGCCCACGCCGACCGGTCCGGACGACCTGGCCGATCTGTGAACGCACATCCGATTGATTTCTCTTTCCGCGGCCATCGGTTCCCGTAATAGCCGGCTCGGAATGGCGGCGGATGCGGCATTGCTGAGGACCCTTGTCACCACACGGTGGCAAGCCGGCCGGGTACCACGGACGATATTCGGCGGTCACGGGCCGAGAAAACGAGGAGTAATGATGGGCCTGCTGGACGGAAAAGTCGCATTGATCACGGGCGGAACTTCCGGAATCGGACGTGCTGCCGCCGTTCTGTTCGCACAGGAAGGTGCGCAGGTGGCCTTCACCGGCCGACGTGAAGGCGCGGGAATGGAGGTTGTGGACGAGATCACGAAGAACGGCGGCGAGGCCCTGTTCATCAAGGCCGACGCCTCCGACATCACGAGCGCCGCTGATGTGGTGCAGCGGGTCGTCGACCGTTTCGGCCGGCTGGATGTGGCCTTCAACAACGCGGGCACCGCCGCGGTCGGCCCGATCACGGAGGTGGACGAGACCGCGTGGCATCACTTGGTGGACGGCAATCTGAAGGGCTCCTTCTTCTACCTCCAGGCCGAGGTCGCTCAGCTGAAGAAGCAGGGTCACGGTGGGGCCGTCGTCTTCAACGGGTCGGTGTTCGCCGAGCTGGGCACGCACGGCATCTCCGTCTACAGCGCGACGAAGGGCGGTGTCGAGGCACTGGCCCGCGCGGCGGCGGTCGAACTCGGCCCTGACGGGATCCGCGTCAACACCGTCAACCCGACCATCATCCGCACCCCGCTGACGGAAGGCGGGATCACCAGGAACGACGACGGCTCGGAGCACCACCCGCACGGTGAGAAGATCCCGCTCGGTCGTTTCGGTGAGGCGGAGGACGTGGCGCAGGTGGCGCTCTTCCTCCTCTCGGACCGGGCGTCGTTCGTCACCGGCCAGGCCGTGATGGTCGATGGCGGTCAGAGTGTGAACTGACCCGCGGACCGTTCCCCTGTTCTGTATGTCGCCCGCTCGACCTTTTTCCGTCTGCGCACCTTCCTTGATCCCGCTCAAGCGGCCGCCAACGGAAGCCCGCAACCCGGGAAAAGTCCACTCGGAGCGCCAGAAGCGCAGAGGTAGAAGTCGGCGAAGCCTGAAGAGGCTTCCGCTCACCGATCCACTTATGGCCGCCATCGGATCCATGGACCCATGACAAGGAATGCCCAGTCCACAGGGATATTCAGCATTCACCTCCCGCAGAAGAGCTGATTTGCGGGAACGATCAGATACACCGACAGTGGTACGGAATTACTCGTACCTGAAGCGCGGTAAATCCGCGGCACCGAAAGGTATCCCCATGCAATTCGAGAACCAGACCGCCCTGGTGACCGGCAGCACCTCCGGTATCGGCCGTGAGGCCGCACTGCTGCTGGCCGAGCAGGGAGCATCCGTGATCGTCTCCGGCCGCAACGCCGCCAAGGGCGCGGAGACGGTCGCCGCGATCGAGGCCGCGGGCGGAAAGGCCACGTTCGTCGCGGCCGATCTCAGCGACCTGGACTCCGTGCGTCGGCTCGCCGAGGAGGCGGGGGACGTGGACGTGCTGGTGAACAATGCCGGCGCCTTTCCTTTCGCTCCCACTCTTGAGCAGGGGCCGGAGGCGTTCGCCACGCTGCTGGACACCAATGTGCGCGGCACGTTCTTCCTCACCCAGGCGTTGGTGTCGAAGATGGCCGCCAAGGGCCGTGGGAGCGTCGTCAACGTCACCACGATCGCGGGTCTGAGCGGTGTTCGGGGCACGGCCGTGTACGGGGCGTCCAAGGCCGCCGTCGACTCCTTCACGCGCACGTGGGCGGTCGAGTTCGGTGGCCGCGGCGTCCGGTTCAACGCGGTGGCGCCCGGTCACACCCGCACGGACAACGTGGTCGACATGATCGGCGAGGAGGACTTCGAGGCCCTGGGGTCCCAGGTGCCCCTGGCCCGGCTCGCGTCGCCCCGTGAGATCGCCGCAGCGATCGTCTTCCTCGCCTCGCCGAGCGCCGCCTACATCACCGGTGTCACGTTGCCGGTGGACGGCGGCTTCATGGCACTGGGCGTCTGACCGATCGCGGCCCCGACCGCGACTCCAGCGGACCGCCTCGAGCGGGGCGGTCCGCTGCCGTGTCCGCTGCCGGCCCGGTCGGCGGTGTCGCCCCTCCCCGTGCACCGGCCTGCGCCCGGCCCGGACCAGCGCGGGCCTGCCCGACCAGGGCACCGGCCGTCGTGCCTTCAGCGCGCCGAGCACCCCCGATACGAGTCAAGCGCCGACCACTTGCCGGCGGCGTGAAAGGAATGACGCACATGCACATCGGCGTCCCACGTGAAGTCGCCCCAGGAGAGACCCGGGTCGCTCTCACCCCCGACGAAGTCCGCTCCTTGGCCGACGAAGGTCATCAGATCGTGATCGAGCAGGGAGCCGGCTACCGAGCGGGGCATCCCGACGGTTCCTATCTGTCCGCCGGCGCCCTGTCCGGCACCCGTGCCGACGCACTCGGCGCCGAGATGGTGCTGCAGGTGCACCTCGCCGGAGCCGGCCGCCACGCGTCCGACCCGGCCTTCGCCCAGGATCTGAAGCTGACGCACCCCGCGGCCGTACTGGTGGGCCTGGCTGACCCGCTCAGTCACCCCGAGCCCGTCCGCCGCCTGGCCGAGCACGGCGTCACCGCCTTCTCCCTCGATCTGCTGCCCCGCATCACCCGGGCCCAGTCGATGGACGTGCTGTCCTCGCAGTCCGCCGTCGCAGGCTACCGAGCGGCTCTGATCGCGGCCGAGCGGGTCGACAAGATGCTGCCGATGATGACCACCGCGGCCGGCAGCATCACCCCGGCGCGTGTTCTCGTCCTCGGTGCGGGCGTCGCCGGGCTGCAGTCCATCGCCACCGTGCGAAGGCTGGGGGCCGTCGTCCGCGCCTACGACGTCCGCGCCGCGGCACGTGAGCAGGTCGAGAGCGTCGGAGGCGTCTTCGTCGACCTGCCCCTGGACACCTCCTCGGCCGAAGACAGCGGCGGCTACGCCCAGGCGCAGCAGGAGGAGTTCTACGCCCGACAGCGCGAGGTCCTCGCCGCCGAAGTCGCCGCCGCCGACATCGTCATCGCCACCGCTCAGGTTCCCGGGAAGCCGGCACCGGTGCTCGTCACGGAGGAGATGGTGCGCGCGATGCGCCCGGGATCCGTCATCGTCGACGCCGCGGCCGCCCAGGGCGGCAACTGCGCCCTGTCCGTGCCCGACGCGACCGTCGAGCTCTCCGGCGTGTCGATCACCGCGCCCACCAACCTGCCGGCCGGTGTGGCAGCCCACGCCAGCCGCCTGTACGCACGCAACCTCGCCAACTTCGCCCGCCACCTGCTGGGCGAGGACGGCCCGCGGCTCACCACCGACGATCCGATCATCCAGGAAACCCTTCTGACCCGGGACGGACAGGTCGTCCATCCCCGGCTGCGCACCCTGCTCGACTCGGACGCCCCCAGCGCCTCAGCCGCGGGCCACCTGCACGCCGTGACCGCAGAAAGAAACTGATCATGTCAACAACCATCGAAGCCGGCCTGTACGTCCTGGTCCTCGGATCCGTCGTCGGTCTGGAAGTCATCCGGCGCGTTCCCGCTCTCCTGCACACCCCGCTGATGGCCCTGACCAACGCGATCGCCGGGATCTCGCTGGTCGGCAGCCTGCTGCTGGCCGGCTCCGACCGCGGCCCGCTCATCACCGTGCTGGGCACGGTCGCCGTCACCGCGTCGAGCATCAACGTCGTCGGCGGCTTCCTGATCACCAACCGCATGCTGCGCATGTTCCGGCCGAGCCACGCAGCCCCCGCCGCAGGAAAGGCCAAGGCCGATGCGTGACATCGTCATTCCGTTGCTGTACCTGGCCTCCGGCACCCTCTTCATCCTCGGCCTGCGCGGTATGGCTCATCCCCGGAGCGCGCGCCGGGGTCTGCTGCTGACCGTGGTCGGCATGGCGGCGGCCGTCGTCGGCACCCTGGTCGACAAAGAGATCGTCGACTTCCGTTGGATCCTGCCGGCCGTCGTGATCGGTTCCGTCATCGGCGGCGCCATGGCCAGGTACATGCCGATGACCGCCATGCCCGAACGCATCGCCCTCTCCCACGCCTTCGGCGCGCTGGCCGCAGGGCTCGTCGGTACCGCCGAGTACTACGAGCACGCCGCGTCACTCGGCACGTTCACCGCCACCGCGCTGATGTGTGAAGTCCTCCTGGGGTTCGTGACGTTCACCGGCAGCCTCATGGCGTTCGGGAAACTGAAGGGCATCCTCCCGGGCCGCCCGACGGTCTTTCCCGGCCAGCAGCCGGTGAATCTGCTCCTGTTCACGGCGGCGGTCCTCATCGCGCTCTGGCTGATCGTCGCCCCGTCGGCCGACGCACGGTTTCCGCTGCTGATCGGGGCGTCCGCGCTGTTCGGCATTCTCCTCGTCGTGCCGATCGGCGGGGCCGACATGCCCACCGTCATCTCGCTGCTCAACTCCTATGCCGGACTGTCCGGTGCGGCGATGGGGCTCGTCCTGGACAACAAGGCCCTCATCGTCGCTGGCGCGCTCGACGGGGCCTCCGGCCTCCTGCTGTCCGTGATGATGAGCCGTGCCATGAACCGGTCCTTCCGCAATGTGCTCTTCGGTGCCTTCGGACAGGTAGAGGCCACCGCGGCCGCCGGGGGAAGTGACGCGCAGGACCGGCCGGTGCGCAGCGCGGGCCCCGACGAGGCCGCCATGATCCTCGAGACGGCCAGAGACGTCATCATCGTTCCCGGCTACGGGCTCGCCGTCGCCCAGGCGCAGCACCGCATCAAGGAAGTCGCCGAAATCCTCGAGCGCAGAGGTGCGCGGGTGCGCTACGCCATCCACCCGGTCGCCGGACGCATGCCCGGCCACATGAACGTCCTCCTCGCGGAGGCCGACGTGCCCTACGACCGCATCCTGGACATGGACCAGATCAACAGCGACTTCCCGCAGGCCGACGTCGCCCTGGTGGTCGGCGCGAACGACGTCACCAACCCGGCCGCCCGCACCCGTGAGGACAGTCCGATCTACGGCATGCCGGTACTCGACGTGGCCTCGGCCCGCACCGTCATGGTGGTCAAACGAGGGATGAGCACCGGCTTCGCCGGCGTCGACAACGAGCTCTACCACCTCGACAAGACGCTCATGCTCTTCGGAGACGCCAAGGACGTAGCGTCCCGCCTGGTTCGCGAGCTGGAAACCGCCGGCCTCGAGAAGGTCTGACGACGGCTCGGCGGGTGGTGGGGGGGCCGGGGCCGCGGGGGGGTGCGGGGGGCGCCCCCCCCCCCCCCCCACGGGGCGGGGCGGGCCGCCCCCCCCCCCCCCCCCCCCCAG
>NZ_JBSFRB010000051.1:0-54970 GCF_053589015.1 Streptomyces sp. NPDC003393
TTTTTCCCTTTTTTTTGTACTCTCTTTCCCTCCCCTTCCCTGTTCCGTTGTGGGCCGGCCCGGACGCGTCTTCCGACGGGCCGGCCCGGACGCGTCTTCCGACGGGCCGGCCCGGACGCGTCTTCCGGGACAGGTTCTTACCAAGATTTTATAGCCTGCCTATATAGGCGGCGTGATACTTGAGATGTGGATCAGTCGGACCGCAAACAAGAACCGCTGGGGACGGCGCGGGCGCTCGCCGAGACGGCCTCCGCCGTGATCAGGGCTGTGACCGACCGGCGGGAGATGAGCTTCACCACGGCCTCCACCCTCGCCCGGCTGGAGCGCGGGGGACCCGCCCGGCTGACGGCCCTGGCGGCGGCCGAGGGAGTCGCCCAGCCGTCGATGACGCAGCTGGTGCAGCGCCTGGAGCGCCGGGGGCTGGTGCGGCGCGTCGACGACCCCGCGGACGGACGGGTGACGCTCGTCGCCGTCACCGACGCCGGGCGGGAGGTGCTCGCCGAGCGCCGACGGCTGCGGGACAGCCGGCTGGCCGATCTGCTGGCGGCCCTTCCCGCCGAGGATCAGGAGGCGCTGGGGGAGGCCGTGCGGACCGCCCTTCCCCTGGTGCTGCGGATGCTCGAAGGCGCCACGGGGCCGTGCCACCCGACCGAGCGGCACGACACGGGGAGCACTTCATGACCGCCGAGGACACCGGACGCCTACCCGGCACCACCGGTCCCGGGCCGCGCACGCGCGGCACCTGGATGGGCGCGGACCACCCCCGCTACAAGTGGGTCGCGCTGACCAACACCACCCTGGGCATGCTGCTCGCCACCATCAACAGCTCCATCGTGCTGATCTCGCTGCCCGGCATCTTCACCGGCATCCGCCTCGATCCGCTCCAGCCGGCCAACGTCAGCTATCTGCTGTGGATGCTGATGGGCTACATGCTCGTCACCGCGGTCCTGGTGGTGGCCCTCGGCCGGCTCGGCGACATGATGGGCCGGGTCCGGATCTACAACGCCGGCTTCCTCATCTTCACCCTCACCTCGGTGGTGCTGTCCCTCGACCCCTTCCACGGCGGCAGCGGCGCGCTCTGGCTGATCGGCTGGCGCATCGTGCAGGCGGTGGGCGGATCGATGCTGATGGCCAACTCCGCCGCCATCCTCACCGACGCCTTCCCCGCGCGGCAGCGGGGGATGGCCCTGGGCGTCAACATGGTGGCGGGCATCGCCGGGTCGTTCCTCGGTCTGGTGCTGGGTGGCGCGCTCGTCACCTGGAACTGGCGCTCGGTCTTCTGGGTCAACGTGCCCATCGGCCTGATCGGCACCGTCTGGGCGTACGCGTCACTGCGCGAGACGGGCGTGCGCCGGCCCGGCCGGATGGACTGGTGGGGCAACATCACCTTCGCCGTCGGACTGACCGCGCTGCTCGCGGGCATCACCTACGGCATCCAGCCCTACGGCGGCCACACCATGGGCTGGACCAACCCATGGGTGCTGGCCGGACTGGCCGGAGGGGCCGCGATGCTCGCCGCCTTCTGCGTGGTCGAGACGAGGGTCGCCGAACCGATGTTCCCGCTGCGGCTGTTCCGGCACGCGGCCTTCGCGGGTGGCAACGCGGCCACCCTGCTCGGCGCGATCGCACGCGGCGGACTCCAGTTCATGCTGATCATCTGGCTCCAGGGCATCTGGCTGCCGCTGCACGGCTACGACTACGCCGACACCCCGCTCTGGGCCGGCATCTACATGCTGCCGCTCACCATCGGGTTCCTGCTCGCCGGACCCATCTCGGGCGCGCTGTCCGACCGGTTCGGCGCGCGGCTCTTCGCCGCCTCCGGGTTCGTCGTGATGACGGTGTCCTTCGCCGGGCTGCTCGTCCTGCCCGGTGACTTCGACTACTGGGTCTTCGCCGCACTGATCTTCCTCAACGGCCTCGGCGGCGGCCTGTTCGCCGCTCCGAACACGTCGATCATCATGTCGAGCGTCCCGGCCGACGCCCGCGGCGCCGCCTCCGGCATGCGCGCCACCTTCCAGAACGCCGGCATGGTGCTGTCCATGGGGGTGTTCTTCTCCCTCATGGTGGCCGGTCTCTCCCGCAGCCTGCCGAGCACGCTCAGCTCGGGCCTGACCGCCCAGGGCGTCCCGGCGGCGGCCGCCCACCAGGTCGCCGGGCTGCCACCGGTCGGCGTGCTGTTCGCCGCCTTCCTCGGCTACAACCCGATCGAGCACCTGCTGGGCCCGACCATCCTCGGCCACCTCTCACCGTCCTCCGCCGCCCACCTCACCGGGCGCGAGTACTTCCCCCATCTGATCTCGCAGCCCTTCCACGACGGCCTGGTCGTGGTGTTCTCCCTGGCGATCGCCATGTCGCTGGCGGCGGCGGGCGCCTCCCTGGTCCGGGGCCGCCACGGCGTGCTCCCCGACTCGGCCTCGCCCGTGTCGCCGTCCACGGCTCCGCCGGCCGGGACGGCGGCCGCGGTCACCTCCCCGGCGCACTCACCCGCTACGTCCGCCGCGGTCCCGTCCCCGGCTCACTCGCCCGCTACGTCCGCCGCCGCGACGCCCCCGCGGCAGGCCGACCCGACGTCCGGACCCTCCTCCGGTCCGCTGCGCGGCCGGGTCCGCGACGGCACCGGCCGACCGCTCGCCCATGCCACCCTCACCCTCGTCGACCAGTGCGGTCACCAGAGGGACCTCGCCCGCTCGGACGAGGACGGCACCTACGGCCTGACGGCACCCGAACCCGGCGCCTACACACTGGTCGTGTCGGCCGAGGGACACCGTCCTCGTGCCGAGCGGGTCGTCGTCGGTGGTGAGCCGGTCTTCTCCGAGATCACGCTGGCAGGGGCCGGCGGCGTGCACGGGACCGTACGCCACGAGCACACCGGCCGGCCCGTGCCCGACGCCCGGGTCACCCTGGTGAGCGCGCACGGCGACGTGGTGGCGACGGCCACCACCGCCCCGGACGGCACGTACACCCTGCGCGGTCTGGCCCCCGGCGCCTACACCGTCGTCGCCAGCGGCTACCCGCCCGTGGCCGTCGAGGTGGCGCTGGGCGGCGGCGGGGCCCACCGAGTCGACCTCCAGGCAGGTCACACGCCGGCTGACGGCTGACAGCCACCGGTCGGCGTTCGGCGGCCGAGGGCCGGCCGGGACTGTGGCTGTTGTCTCAATTCGCGCCGAAAGCCGCTCCGAGTGACGGCGGCCACGTCGCAGGACGGACGTTTTGTCTACGTTCACTCCTCAGTGTTCCTGCGACGACCACGTGATGAGGCCCGCTTGCCCATGTCCTGCCTGCCGTACCCGCTCTCCCCGGCCACTGCGATGACCACGGCCGGGCGGCGCGGCCGGCGCGCCGCCGCGTGCGCCGCCGTGCTCGTGTCCTCCGTGACCGCACTGTTCTCCCTCGGCGCGCTGCACGCACCGCCGGCGGCCGCCGCCACCGGTGCGCCCTCGGGCGAGGTCCACGCCGCGGCGCGGCCCGTGAGTACGGCGCATGTCACCACCGCGGTGCTCGACCTGGACGCCCCGGGCCGGGCGTCCACGGTGTACGGCGACAACGTGCCCTACGACACCGCCAGCATCGTCAAGGTCGACATCCTCGCGGCGCTGCTGCTCCAGGCGCAGGACGCCGGGCGGCACCTCACCGCCGCCGAGCGCGCGCTGGCGGAGCCGATGATCCGGCACAGCGACAATGCTGCGGCGAACGCCCTGTGGCGGCAGATCGGCCGGGCGTCCGGCCTGGAGGCGGCCAACAAGCGCCTCGGTCTGACGGCGACGAAGGGCGGCCCCGGCGCCAAGTGGGGGCTGACCCGGACCACGGCACGCGACCAGATACGCCTCCTGCGAGCCGTGTTCGACGACACGACGCCGACCGTGTCCGCCCCCGCGCTGAACGAGGAGTCCCGGGCCTACATCCGCTCGCTGATGAGCAGTGTCGCCGCCGACCAGGCATGGGGCGTCTCGGCCGCGGCCGACTCCCAGTGGGCGCTGAAGAACGGCTGGCTCCAGCGCAGCACGACAGGACTCTGGGACGTCAACAGCATCGGCCGCGTCACGGCGAACGGACACCACTACCTCGTGGCGGCCCTCTCGGGCGGCAGCGCGAGCATGAGCGACGGCGTCGCCCTGGTGGAGAAGGCCGCGCGCCAGGCCGTGTCCTCGGCCGCCACCCAGCACCGGGCCTGATCGGTACCGACCGCCCCTGACCGGTACCGACCGGCCGTGACCGGTGACCGGCCGGTGTCCCGGTGGGCGGCCTCGCCCCGCCGCGACGCCCGGCTCGCCCTCGTCGCACCGCCCGAGAGCCGGAGCACATCTGGAGCGCGCACCTGCGCCGTCCTCGACGAGCGATCGTCGCCTGCCGGGGGACTAGGATCGGGTGATCACCGAGGGGGGTGCGCGATCGTGGGGAAGCAGCGCTCCGGTACGCCGACGCTCGAGGAAGTGGCCGCGCTCGCCGGAGTGGGGCGGGGCACCGTCTCACGCGTCATCAACAGCGCCGACGGGGTGAAGGACTCCACCCGCCGCGCCGTGGAGCGGGCCATCACCGAACTCGGCTACGTCCCGAACCAGGCGGCCCGCTCCCTGGCGGCGCGTCGCGCCGACGCGGTGGCCCTGGCCCTGGCGATGACGGAGACGGACTGGCGGCAGTTCGGCGAGCCGTTCTTCTCCGAGATCGTCTGCGCGGTCAGCGACGCCCTGGCCGGCACCGACATCCAGTTGCTGCTCACCCTGGTGCGCACGGACGCCGAGCGGCGCCGTTTCGTCGAGTACGCGCGCGGCGGCCGCATCGACGGTGTGCTGCTGATGTCCGTCCGAGGCGGTGAGCCGCTGCCCGACATGCTCGCCGAGTTGCGCCTGCCGACCGTCCTGCTGGGCCGCCGCTCCGGCGACGAGTGCGTCTCCTACGTCGACTCCGACAACGTTGGCGGCGCCCGCGACGCCGTCGGTCACCTGCTGCGCAGCGGCAGGACCCACGTCGCCACCATCACCGGCCCGCTGGACATGTACGTCGCGCAGTGCCGGTTGCGCGGATACGAGGAGGCCATGCGCACGACCGGCCGCACCCACGACGCCTCGTGGATCGTCGAGGGCGACTTCAGCGAGGAGAGCGGGCGCCGGGCGATGACCGAACTGCTGGGGCGCCACCCCGAGGTGGACGCGGTGTTCGCGGCATCGGACACCATGGCGGCCGGAGCCCTCGACGTCCTGCGTGCCGCGGGGCGCCGGGTGCCCGAGGACGTCGCCGTCGTCGGGTTCGACGACTTCCTGCTGGCGCAGCACACCGATCCGCAGCTCACCACCGTGCGCCAGCCGGTCGAGGAGATCGGGCGGGCCATGGTGCGGCTGCTCCTCGAGGCGCTGGAGGACTCCGGCCGTGCCTGGCGCCACGTCGTCCTGCCGACACGGCTGATCCGCAGGGACTCGGCCTGAGACGTCACGGCGAACACGGAACGTAGGGATACGCCCTTCTTCCGGGAGCCGCTCCAAGCACATGTCGGACGCCGGATGTCAGCGCCTCGCGCATCCATGCAGAACACGGTCACCGCGTTGACCAGTTGCTTCGACAGAACTTCGATTCTGCCATCCGCGTTGTAGTCGAGACTGGCGGCGGTCACGGCGGTGCCCGTCCGGTCGACGCGGGCGTTCCAGGCGGAGGTCACCCGCTGGCCGGCGTCGAACGTCCAGCCCAGTGTCCAACCGTCCACCCGGGGGCCGAGGTTGGTCACGGACACCTCTGCCGTGAAGCCGCCGGACCACTGGTTCACCGTCCAGGACACCCGGCACGCCCCGCCCCCGTCGGCTCCCCGGGCGGCACTGAGCGGTCCGTAACCGGCCAGGCAGGCCGGCAGCGCGGGCATCAGTGCCGCGAGCGCCACCGCCCGCAGTCGACGCCTGCCCGGCGGTCGCACCGTGCTCGAGACCATGGATTCTCCTTCCGTGCGGTGGGGAGGTCGCTCAGCGCGGTGAGGACAGGCGGCCGCCGGCCGGCACGCGGAAGCGGCCGGCCGGCGGCGCGCCGAAGCGGCCCGCGGCGCCTACGGCGTGGCGCAGCCGACGGATCCTACCGGCGTGTCGTTGCCGGTGGAGGTGGCGGTGAAGCCGAACGTGACGCTGCCGTCGGCCGGTATGGTCCGGTTGTAGTCGACGTTCCTGACCGTGACCGTGCCGTCCGAGTTCTTGGTCAGCGCACCGTTCCACACGCTCCCGATCGATGTGCCCGCCCCCGGCTTCCAGGTCACGGACCAGCCGTTCAGCGGCGCGGTGCCGTGGTTCATGACCTCGACGGAGCCCTGGAAACCGCCGCCCCAGGAGTTCGTCACGGAGTACATGGCCATGCACGCGCCCGTTCCGGGATCGGTCGGCGTGGGTGTGGGCGTCGGGGTGGGGGTCGGCGTCGGGTCGCCGCCGCCCGAGCCGCGGATGCCGGTGACCTCGCCGTGACCGCCGTCGAAGACGATGTCCGAGCAGGAGAAGAAGTTCTCCTGGCTGTCCGAGCGCACCCACTGGATGAACATCAGCGCGTTGCCGGAGCGGCCGGAGGGCAGTTGCAGGTCCCAGTAGTAGTGCCTGCCGTCGGTCCCCGGCGTGCCCTGCTGCGGGGGATTGGCCACCGTCTGGATCAGCTCCAGGTCGTCCCAGCCCAGCTCGGAGGTGGGGGACCAGCCGGGCTGGGTGACGTAGACCCGGAAGTCGCCGGGGTGGGCCGCCCAGTTGCTGTACTGCACCTGCATCGACGCCCCGGACGTCAGGTGAGTGCGCGGCCAGTCCGACCGGGCGGCGTTGTAGGCGGAGAAGTCGTACGGCGAGCGGTCGCCCGCGCTGCACAGCGTGCCGTCCGGCACATACCCGGCACCGCGGCCCCCGGCGTTGGAGTCCAGCACGGCGAACCAGTTGTACAGGGCGGTGGCTCCGCTCTGGTTCAGCGCGTCCCGGCAGGCCGGGTTGGTGGGGTCGAGCGCGCCGGTGCTGGTCTGGGCGTCGAGGTAGCACAGATAGGTGCGCGAGCCGGGCATCATCGCCACGCCGTGCGCCTGCGCGCTGCCCTGGCCCAGGACGGTCAGGCCGAGTGCGGCGAGCAGGGTGGCCAGCGCCGCGACCAAGGAATACGTCCTGCGTCGGGTCACCGAGGGACTCCCTTCGGGAGAAAAGGGCGGATGTGATCGGAACATGACAAGCAGGGAAAGAGATGGGAGCGCTCCCATCTCGGTAGCGAGAGCCGGGGCCGATGTAAACGCACACGCGTCCGCACCCCTCACCGTCGTGGCGAATGTCGCTCTCGTCCGCTGTGCCGTTTGCTGGTGCCGCGAGTGAGCATGCGGTCCCATGCAGCCGCCCGCCGGAAGGAAGGAGCCATCATGGCGGAGCACGAGGACGGCCTTCGGGTGATCGACGCCGACCCGGACGCCGTCAGGCGCCACCGTGCGCTGTTCCGCGCCGTAGAACGGCGCAGGAACCCCCGGCTGCGTCGCCCGGACATCACCGTCACGGACGAGGCCGCCGTGAAGAGAGCCGTGAAGGCCGCCGCGCTCGGCAACGCCATGGAGTGGTTCGACTTCGGCATCTACGGCTACCTGGCGGTCACCCTCGGGCATGTGTTCTTCCCGTCCGGGAACGACACCGTGCAGCTGCTGTCGTCGTTCGCGACCTTCGCGGTGTCCTTCCTGGTGCGCCCCGTGGGCGGCATGGTGTTCGGCCCGATGGGTGACAAGATCGGCCGCAAGCAGGTCCTGGCCCTCACCATGATCATGATGGCCATCGGCACGTTCGCCATCGGCCTGATCCCGTCGTACGCCACCATCGGCTTCTGGGCCCCGGCCCTGCTCATCCTCTTCCGGCTGGTGCAGGGCTTCTCCACGGGCGGCGAGTACGGAGGGGCGTCCACGTTCATCGCCGAGTACGCGCCCGACCGGCGCCGGGGCTACTTCGGGAGCTTTCTGGAACTCGGCACACTGGCCGGGTACGTCGCCGCGGCCGGCCTGGTGACACTGCTGACCGCCTGGCTGGGCGACGACGGCATGCTGGCGTGGGGCTGGCGGGTGCCGTTCCTGGTGGGCGGCCCCATCGGAGTGGTCGGCCTGTATCTGCGGCTCAAACTGGACGAGACTCCCGCCTTCCAGAAAGTGGAGGACGCCTCGTTCCACCGGGCGTCCGAGGCCGCGTCCACCGTCGAGACCACCGCCAAGGGGGACCTCGCGAAGATCTTCCGCGAGTACTGGCCGACCCTCGTCCTGTGCGTCTGCCTGGTCGGCGCCTACAACGTCGCCGACTACATGTTCCTGTCGTACATGCCGACCTATCTGTCGGACGAGATGGGCTACTCCGAGACCCACGGCCTGCTGATCCTCATCGGCGCCATGGTGGTGCTGATGCTCGTGATCAACCGGGTGGGAGCACTGTCCGACCGAGTCGGCCGCAAACCGGTCCTGATGACCGGCATGCTCGGCTTCTTCGTGCTGTCGATCCCGTCGTTCCTGCTGGTCCAGCAGGGCAGCCTGGCCGCGGTCTCCGCGGGCATGCTGATGCTGGGCCTGTCCCTGGTGTGCCTGCTCGGCACGATGTCCGCGGCGCTGCCGGCCCTGTTCCCCACCCAGGTGCGCTACGGGTCCCTGTCCATCGGGTACAACCTCTCCGCCTCCCTCTTCGGCGGGACGACACCCCTGGTGATCACCGCGCTGATCTCCGTCACGGGAAGCGACCTCATGCCCGCCTACTACACCATGGTCGCCACGCTCGTCGGGGTGATCTCCGTGGCGTGCATGAAGGAGACGGCACGCCGCCCGCTGGACGGCTCCCCGCCCTCGGTGGCCACGCCGCAGGAGGCCGCGCGCCTGGTGGAGAGCCAGGCACCGGTGCCCAGGTTCTGAAGAAGGCGGCGCGCGCCCCGCGCTACGGGGCTCGTCGCCCGCCCGTCCCGCCGGCAGGAGGCGCTTCGCGAACTCGGACCGACGGCGAAGAGCCTGTCCTCCCCCTCGTCCCGGCTTCGACGATGATCCCGTTGAACAGCGGGAAGACAACCCAGCAGGGCGTCAGTCAGTGGCTGGGCCACGATCACCGGAACCTGAGTACCAGCATCAATGTCAGTGGCCCCTCCTATGGTTCGAGTACCGGGATCCGCCGGAGAGACCGCGGATCCGTCATGGGGAGGGGTCTGCCATGTCCACCGGGTCCACCGTGTCGACGACGTATCTGGAGTTGTCGCAGGAAGGCGGCGGCGCGCACAAGTTCTACGAAGTCATGGTCGACGGCCAGGTGGTGACGGTGCGGTACGGGCGGATAGGCGCCGCCGGGCAGACGCAGACCACGACGTTCCCCACGTCGGAGAAGGCCCGGGCGGCCGCGGCGAAGAAGGTCGGCGAGAAGGTCCGCAAGGGATACGCCCCCGCCGTTCCCGGACAGCGTGCCCCGCGCCCGGTGACCCGCCGTCAGGTCGTCTCCGCTGCCTCCACCGCGCGCGCCGTCGCACCGGTGCTGTGGCGGTTCCGCACCGGCTCCGCGGCGTTCGGCATCCACGTCGACGACGAGCACTGCTGGGTCGGCAACCAGTCGGGTGATGTCTACACCCTGGACCACGACGGTGGCGTCCTGGCCCGCTTCAGCCTGCCGGACGGCGTGAAGTGCCTGGTCGCGGACGACTTCTGGATCTACGCGGGCTGTGACGACGGCAAGGTCTACGACCTGTCCTCCAAACTGCCGTTCGCGGCCTACGACATCACCGCCGACGTCGACATCTTCTGGCTGGACATCCACGAGGGCGTCCTGAACGTCTCGGACCGCGACGGCCGGCTCACCGTCATCGACCACGAGGACGAGCATCAGTGGGCCCGCCGCAGCCAGGGCGAGCACGCCTGGATGGTCCGCGCCGACGACCGCGCCGTCTACCACGGCCACCACCGGGGCGTGACGGCCTACGCACCCGACGGCACCGGCGAGCTGTGGCACACCCCCACCCGGGGCGCCGTCCTGTTCGGCTGGCAGGAGGACGACACCCTGTACGCGGGGACCGCGCACCGCGTGGTCCAGCGGCTGTCGAAGTCGACCGGTACGATCCAGGCGACCTACGTCTGTGACGGTGCGGTGTACTCGTGCGCCACCTCACCCGGCGGACGGTTCGTCTTCGCCGGTGACGCGGCGTCCTCCGTCTACTGCTTCGACCGGGACGGCACGCGCCTGTGGAAGCTCGCCACGGGCGGCGGTTCGGCGCTGTCGATGCAGTACCACGACGAGCGTCTGTACCTGGTCACCACGGACGGATCGCTGGTCTGCGTCGACGCGAGCGAGGCAGCCGTCGCCGCCGCCCAGCAGGGCACGGTGCCGGTCGCCCGGGACGTCAAGCTCGCCGCGGCCCTGCCGACCTACACACCGGCGACCGCCGCGACCGCGGTGGCCGCCGTCGCCCGGGTTCCCGCCGGGGCGGTCGTCGTCGAATGCGTCCAGCAGAGCGGCCGGCTGCGCGTGCACGTGGTGTCCGACGGCTACGACTCCTCCTGGAACGTCCAGTTCCCGCGCGCCATCCGCGAACCCGGGGCGCGCTACGTCGTGGACGCCCTGCACCCGGCGGCGGGCGGCTTCTACCGGGTGCGCGGTGACATCCGGCGGCTGCTGTGACGCCACCCGGCGTCTACGACCCGTCGCCCCACCGCGCACCGGCCCAGCAGACACCCACGAACGCGGTGGTGGCGGCGAGGACCGCGTACGCGACCGTGTACGAACTCACGGTGGCGAGGGCCCCGGCCGCGAGCGCTCCGAGCCCCGTCCCCGCGTCGAAACCGATGTTCCAGGCGACGCTGACGGAGGAACGCGCCGACTCACCCGCCGCGGCGAAGGCATGCACCAGGGTCAGGTTCTGCAGACCGCCGTACGCGACCCCCATGACGAGCATGCCCGTCACCACCAGGACCGGACCGGCCGCACCCAGGCCGTGCGCCGTGCCCGCACCGATGACGGCGAGCCCGGCCGCGCCGGCCAGCAGCAGCGGCGCGATGGCCGGGGCCGCCCCCTTGCGGTCCGCGACGTGTCCGAACCTCCACCGGCACAGCGCCGCCGTCGCCGTGAACGCAAGGAGCGCCACGTAGACGGCGGTCGCGTCGGACAGCAGGCTCGGAGTGAAGGTGAGGATGGCGCCACCCGCCGCGGTGATGGCGAGCAGCGCCGCGATGGGCCCGACCAGGACACGGCGGAGCCGTCCGGCGTCCCGCCCCTCGGCCGGTGCCGTACCGGGATCCTCGGTGCCGCGCAGCGCGTGGGCCACCCGCGGCGCCAGCGGGACCGCGAGCAGCGGCACGGCGGCGCCCGCGAACACCAGCCCGAAGCCCACGCGTTCCGCGAGCCAGGGCGCGATCGGCACCAGCAGACACTGCGGGACCGCGACGGCCAGCCCGTAGGCGCCGACCGCCCGGCCGCGGCGTCCGGGCTCGACGAGCGCCGCCACCCCGGTCGCCCCGCACACCGTGAGAATCCCGAACCCGAGCCCCCGCACCGCCGCGAGGGCGACGACCACGCCCACCCGGTCACTGAGGAAGTGCCCGAGGGCGGGCAGTCCCAGCAGACACGCCCCGAGGGCCAGCGTCCAGGCCCATCCCAGACGCCGGAGCACGTGTGCGACCAGCAGCTGGGCGACCACGGTGAAAAGCATCAGCACCGTGTTGACCAGGCCCGCGCCCAGTTCGTCCGCCCCGCCGCGCTGCGTCCACAGGGGCGCGACCGGCAGCAGCAGCGACAGACCGGCGAAGCCCAGCGCCGCCGAGCCGAGCAGTGGCCGCATCCCCGGCGCCCGCCACACGGGTGAACGCACGCATTCCTGGTCGGCGCGGCCGGCGCCTGGTCCGTTCGACATCCCGCAGATGGTATTCGCCCGCGTCGGCCCACGGGACACCGGGATGATCTCGAAGGCGGGGTGCGCCCGTCAGTCGACCGGCCAGGTGTGGACGGGGGCGTTGAGGTGCATGTACTCGACGTACAGCTGCGTCATCCGCCGCAGGGCCTCGTGCCGGCCCGTCCGCGCGGTGGCGTCGATGTGATGGAACATCTCCTTCTGCCACATCGCCCCGTTGCGGCCGGCGATGCACCGCTGCTCGATGATGCCGAGCAGCGGCTCCCGCCACGCCTCGTCCATGCCCGAACGCTCCAGGCCCCGGTGCGCCAGCGGCAGCAGGCGCCGCAGCACGAGTTCGGGCGCCGGCACCTCGCCCATCCCCGGCCAGTACAGCCGCGCCTCGATGCCGTGCCGTGCCGCCGTGCGCAGATTGTCCTCGGCGGCGCGGAAGGACATCCGCGACCACACCGGCCGCTCCTCCTCCACCAGGGCGCGGGTGAGCCCGTAGTAGAAGGCACCGTTGGCGAGGGTGTCCGCGACGGTCGGGCCGGCGGGCAGCACCCGGTTCTCCACCCTCAGGTGCGGTTTGTCGTGGGCGATGGCGTAGACCGGGCGGTTCCAGCGGTAGATGGTGCCGTTGTGGAGGGTCAGTTCGGCCAGTTCGGGGATGTCACCGCGGTCCAGCGTCTGCAGCGGGTCCTCCTCCTCGCACAGGGGCAGCAGCGCCGGGAAGTAGCGCAGGTTCTCCTCGAACAGGTCGAAGACACTGTTGATCCACCGTTCCCCGAACCACACCCGGGGCCGCACCCCCTGCACCTTGATCTCCTGCGGCCGGGTGTCGGTGGCCTGCTCGAACAGCGGGATGCGGGTCTCGTGCCACAGTTCCTTGCCGAACAGGAACGGGGAGTTGGCCGCCAGCGCGACCTGGACCCCGGCGATCGCCTGCGCCGCGTTCCAGTACCCGGCGAACTCCTCCGGGGACACCTGGAGGTGGAACTGGGTGCTGGTGCACGCGGCCTCCGGGGTGATCGTGTCCGCGTAGGTCCGCAGCCGGTCGACGCCGTCCACGTCGATGTGCAGGTCCTCGCCCCGCGCGGCGAAGACCTGGTCGTTGAGCAGCCGATAGCGCGAGTTCTCCGACAGCGCCGCCTCGCCGACGTCCTCCTGGCGCAGCGTGGGCAGGATGCCGATCATGATGAGGTGTGCGCCGACCGAGGCCGCGCGCCGTTCCGCGTGGTTCAGCGCGGCGCGGATCTCGGACTCCCAGGCGTCGGGGCCGCCCGCCGTCAGACGGCGGGGCGGAATGTTGATCTCGAGGTTGAACCTGCCCAGCTCGGTGGACCAGGCGGGGTCCGCGATCGCCTCCAGCACATCGCTGTTGCGCATCGCCGGTTCCGCCACGTCGTCGCCCAGGTTCAGCTCGATCTCCAGTCCCACCTGGGGCCGCTCGGACTCGAACCGTGACGTGCGCAGCATCTGCGCCAGTGCCTCCAGGCACTCCTGCATCTTGATCCGGTACCGGCGGCGGTCCTCGCGGGTGAAGACCAGCGCCGGGACGTCCCGTCCCATCGGCCCTCCCGGTTCCCACTCCTCGGACACCTCTGCACCCAGCGTCCCACCGGCGGACGGCCCGGACCACGCGGGACGGGGAGCGTCGCACGGGGGTGGGCCCGCGCGATGGGGCCGACGGTGGGTCCGGTGGCGCGGTGACAGGTCGCGACGGCCGTGTCGCCCGGGGCCGGCGGGCGGAGCGGCGAAGGATGAGGGCATGGGAATCGTCCTGCCGACGCTGTTCGCACTGCTGGCCGCACTGAGCAACGCGCTCGCCACCGTGCTGCAGCGCAGAGCCGCGCTGACCGTGCCGCAGTCCCAGGGTTTCCGCCCCGGGCTGGTGCTCGACCTGCTGCGCCGGCCCGTCTGGCTCGCCGGGGTGTTCGCGGTGATCGCCGCCGGAGTGTGGCAGGCGGCCGCGCTGGCCACCGGCCCGCTCTCCCTGGTCCAGCCGTTGTTCGTGCTGGAGCTGCCCCTCACGATGATGCTGGCCGCGCTGTGGCAGCGCCGCCGGCCGTCCGGTGCGCTGTTGCTGAGGCTGTGCGCCGTCGTCGCGGGACTGGGGCTGGCGCTGCTGGCCGCCGCGCCCTCCGGGAACCGCACCCATGTGTCCGTCGACCGCTGGCTTCCCGTGCTGGCCGCCTGCGCCGGCAGCGCCGCCGCGCTGACCGTGGTGGGGATGCGCAGACCGCCGGGCAGGGCTCGCGCCGCCTGCATCGGCGCGGCCACGGCGATCTGCTTCGCCCTCACGGCCGGCCTGATGAAGACGGCGGTGCACATCCTCGCCGACGACGGTCTGGCCGGGTTCCTCAGCTCCTGGCAGACGTACGCCTTCGGTGCGAGCGGCGTCTGCGCGATGCTCCTGATGGAGCACGCCATGCAGGGCGGGCCGCTGATCGCCTCCCAGCCCGCCCTCACCCTCGGCGACGCCATGGTGAGTTTCCTGCTCGGTGTGCTGGTCTACGAGGAGCACGTACGGGCCGGCTGGTGGGTGCTGCCGCAGCTGCTGGGCGTCGGGCTGATCGTCGCGGGCGTGTTCGCACTGACCAGGTCCCAGGCCGGGGCGCTGTAGCGGGCGCGGCGGCGTGGGCGCGGCGGCCCGGCCGCGGGGCTCCGCGGCCGGGGAGCCGGCCGGGGTGCGGCTTCCGGCCGGGAGCCGCTTCTGTTAGGGCAGGGGGGAGTGGGGCAGTGGGATGGATGTGAAGTTCGAGGCAGGCCTGGCCGCGATGCGCAAGCTCTGGCACTGGCAGTCGAGCAACGCGCTGCTGCTGATCCCGATCGCCCTGATCGTGGTGATCACGGTGGTCGACCAGCTGGTGCCGGCCGACGTCCATCTGGGCCCTCTGCTGGTCATCGCGCCCGCGATCACCGTCTCGTTCGCCGGTCCCTGGATGACCGGCGTGGTCGGGTTTCTGGCCACGGGCGCCCAGGCGTACATCGGCTGGCACTTCGGTGTGCTGTTCCAGCGCAACGTCCTGGTGCAGATCCTCGCGCTGGCGGTGCTGTCGGCTCTGACCGTCTTCTACTGCGTGATGCGCGAGCGCCGGCGGCGCCAGCTGGAGCGGGTGCGTGCCGTCGCCGAGGCGGCGCAGCATGTCCTGCTGTGGCCGCTGCCGGAGCGGATCGGCCCGTTGACGATCGCCTGTCTGTACCTGGCCGCCGAGGACGAGGCGCAGATCGGCGGTGATCTGTACGCCGCGACCGCCACCGGTTCCGGGGTACGGGTCATGATCGGCGACGTACGCGGCAAGGGCCTGTCCGCCATCGGGGAGGCCGCGCTCATCGTCGGCGCCTTCAGGGAGGCCGCGCACCAGCACCCGACCCTGCCCGGCCTGGCGGTCGCCCTGGAGCAGAGCGTGGCCCGCAACCTGCCCCATCTGGCGCCCGCGGAGCACCCGGGGGAGCGGTTCGCCACCGTACTGCTGGCGGAGATCTCGGACGACGACACCACCACGCGTGTCCTCAGCTGCGGCCATCCTCCGCCGCTCCTGCTGAGCTCCACCGGCGCCGACACCGTTCCGGTGCACCCCGCGGCACCGCTCGGGATGCAGTCGCTGCACCCCACGGAGTACACCTTGGACGTGTTCTCCTTCGAGCCCGGGGACACGCTGCTGCTCTACACCGACGGCGTCGTCGAAGCCCGCAACGCGGTCGGCGAGTTCTTCCCGCTCGCGGAGCGGGCCGCCCCGTGGGGCGGCGGCAGTCCCGAGGAGTTGCTGCACCGCATCCGCCGCGACCTTCTCGCCCATGTCGGCGGGCACCTCGACGACGACGCCGCGCTCATCGCGCTGTCCCGGGTCCCGGAGGGCGTGCGGGAGCCCCGGCACCGGCTGGGCGTCCACGTGCCCCTCTTCGGGGGCGCGGGAACATCCCTGCCGTGAGCCGTCGCCCCCGCTGAGCCGTCGGCTGCCCGGGCCGTCCCCCCGGCTCCGAGCGGCGTCCGCTCCGAGCAGCGCCCGCTCCGAGCCGTCAGTCGAGTGCGTCGAGGAGCCACGTCGCCTCCAGGGTGCCCTGCTGCCACTGCCACCGGAGCCGGCCGGCCGGGAGGTGCCGCAGGAGCCGCCTGGCCCGGCCGTTCCCGGCCTCCACCGAGAAGCCGATCACGGCGATCCCGAGGCTTCGGGCGCAGGCCGGCGCAGCGTCGAGCAGCCGGGTGCCGATGCCCCGGCCCTGCCGCGCGTCCTCGACGAGCAGCGCCAGTTCGGCCTGCGGTACGCCGGGGACGCGCCGGACGAGTTCCAGGCATCCGACGGTTCGATGCCGCTCGGCGGCCACCAGGACCGCGCCGCCCCCGTGGAGCACGGTGTCCCGCAGCTCCCGCAGGAGGTCGTCGCGCCGGACGCCTCCGTGCAGACGGTCGCGCATGCTCTCGGCCGAGCACCGCCGGACCATCCGGCTCAGCCCGTCGAGGTCGCCGGGCCCGGCGGCACGCACACACACGGCAGGAGGCATGGGGGCACCTCTCCTTATGACCGACGTCATAGCGCCAGGCTGCGCTATGACAGTCGTCATAGTCAAGCGGTGTGCGCCGGACCCACCGGGCCTCGCCGGTAGGGTCATGGAGATCCGTTTCCTGCCCCCAGAGGAGCGCCATGGAGCTCAACTCCCGTACGTCCCCCAGCCGTCGGGCACTGCTGCGCACCGGCGTCGGTGCCGGGATCGCCGCGCTCGGCCTCGGATACGGCGCCCGGAGCGCGTCCGCCTCCGTGGGCACGACCCCGCGGTTCGACCTGTCGCAGCCGTCCTACGACCTGTTCCGCGACAAAGTGCTGCACAGCAAGCGCGTCCAGCAGAGTTTCGCCTTCGACTCGGTCAACAAGCGGCTGTTCGTCGCGGCCAAGCGGGCCGGCAGTGCCGAGTCCGCCGGGGACCTGTGCATCAGCCACCTGGACTTCCACGGCAACTACATCTCGTACATGCACCTGAACGGCTTCGGGCACGGCGTCGCGTTCGGGGTCCAGGCGAGCGGCGGCACCAGCTACCTCTGGATCGAGTGCGAGGCGAACGGGAACGGCTACGGCACCAAGCTCACCTGCGTGAAGTACAGCGCCGGCACCACGCTCGACGCCTCCTCCACCGCCATCGGCAAGTTCCAGCCGATATCCGGCGCCACGGAGTACACCTGCTCCGTCGACCCGGTCTACAACCGCATGATCGTCCGCTACCACAAGGACGGCGCCAAGCACATCGCCGTCTACGACACCTCCGACGCCTTCCGGGGAGACTTCAGCAACCCGGTGGCCCGGTTCACTCCGCCGGCGATCTCCGGGACGGCGCAGGGCTACACGCTCTACGGCTCCTTCATGTACTACCTGACGGGAAACGCCTACTCGTCCTCCAACCCCTCGCCCGGCAACACCTACTTGACGAGCATCAACGTCAACACCGGAGCCGTGGCACAGGGGCCCACGCTCACCAAGGCGGGCTCCACGCTGGTCTTCCGGGAGCCCGAGGGCCTCGCCGTCTACCGCACCGACGCCGGAGAGTCCCGGCTCTTCCTCGGCTTCGCCTCCGGTGAGGAGGGCGACCGCCGCTCGAGCATCTTCTACAAGAACGCGCTCGTCTGACCCGTACCAGAACCGCCCCGGCCCGGCGTGAACACGCCGGGCCGGGGCGGCCGTTCAGGACGCGGTGCGCTCGGCGTCGCGCATCCGGCGGACGCCGCCGTCGCGACCGGCCGGCCGTGGCAGGCGGCCACGGCCCGCCACGGCGATGACGCGAGCCCGGGTCAGCGGCCGCGGCGGTGGAGCAGGAGGTCGGCGACCACCGGACGGTGGTCGGACGCCGCGGTCTCGGCGACGTGCGCACCGGTGACGGTGACATCGGGGGAGACCGTCACGAGGTCGATGCGCTTGACCGGGTCGATCGCCGGATAGGTCCTGCCGCCCTGCGAGGCGGCGTCGACCAACGGGCCCCAGAGCCTGGAGAGTTCGGGCGCGGCGGGCTCGGCGTTGAAGTCACCCACGAGGACCTTGGGCCCGCGGTCCTCGGCGAGGATGCCCAGCATGTCGTCCACCTGGGCCCGCCGGACCGACGGGTCGGAGCGGTAGTCCAGATGGGTCGCGTAGACGTGCACGAACGTGCCCCGGACCTGGACCGTCACCTCGGCGAAGCCGGGCGCGGGGGCCGGTACCGGGTCGGGAACCTGAGTGGACAGCCGGGTGATCTCGTGGTTCTCGGCGGCGATCACCGGATACCGGCTCAGGACCGCCACTCCGTACCGGCGCCGCTGCTCGCCCTCCGAGGTGGGTGGGAGGTCGTAGATCGGGGCGAAGTAGGCTCGCATGTGGAGTCGTTCGGCCAACTCCTCCGCCTCGTCGGTGAAGTCGCTGCGAGCGCCCCAGTGCACGTCGACCTCCTCGAGGCCGATCACGTCCGCGTGGAGACTCCGGATCGCGCCGGCGGTGCGGTCGAGGTCGAAGACACCGTCCTCGCCGGCTCCGGCATGGATGTTGTAGTTGGCCACCCGCAACGGCACGGGCGGGGCGGCGGACGCCGCGCCGCCCGGCTCGGCCGCCGAGGCGGCGGAGGACGGGACCCCGCCGAGGGCGGCGGCGGTCAGGGCGGCGGCGATCAGGGTGCGACCAGTGAACCGTCGGATTGTGCGATGCACACGAACCTCCCGATCAGAACTGCGTTGACAATACCCGTGCGTGAGTGTGACAACAGGGACGGGAATGATGAAGTGGTGTACGCCGCCGGGTCGTTGGAACGATAGGTTGTGCGATGAATGATCCACGCAACGACTCACGACGGACGGTGGCCATGACCGACCCCGCGACCACGCCCGGACCCGCGGCGCATCAGAAGATCGACACTTCGGTGCCGCACTCGGCCCGGATCTGGAACTACTGGCTGGGCGGGAAGGACAACTACCCCGTCGACGAGGCGGCCGGCGACGAGTACACCGCCGTCTTCCCCGGCATCGTCACCATCGCCCGCAGCAGTCGCGCCTTCCTGCGCCGCAACATCACCTATCTGGTCGCCGAGGCCGGCATCCGCCAGTTCCTCGACATAGGCACCGGCCTGCCGACGGCCGACAACACCCATGAGGTCGCCCAGCGCATCGCCCCCGAGACCCGGATCGTCTACGTCGACAACGACCCGATGGTCCTGGCGCACGCCCGGGCCCTGCTCTACTCCACGCCGGAGGGCGCGACCTCCTACGTCGACGCCGACGTGCTGGACCCGGACCGCATCCTCGCGGCCGCCGCCCAGACGCTGGACTTCACCCGTCCCACCGCTCTCATCCTGAGCAACATCCTGGGTCATGTCGCCGACTACGACCGGGCGCGCTCCATCGTCACCCGCCTGATGGACGCCCTGCCGCCCGGCAGCTACCTTTCCGTCAACGACGGTTCACGAGGCGTCGACCCGGTCTTCGAACGGGCCCAGGACGCCTACAACGAGAGCGGCGCCGTCCCGTACAACCTGCGTACCGTCGACCAGATCACCGCCTACTTCGACGGCCTGGAACTCGTGGACCCCGGTGTCGTCTCGGTCCCGTTCTGGCGCCCGGACCCCACCGGCCCCACCCCGGCGCCCATCGGCGAACACGGCGGTCTCGCCCGCAAGTCCGCCTGAGAGCACCGGAGCCGACGACCTGTCCGGCGGGCGACGCGTCTCGCCCGCCGGGCCTGGTGAGGTCAGTCGCGCCGACCGTCGGCGGCGGGCTCGGAGACGGCCTCGACCAGCAGCGGCAGATAGGCGACCGCCAGTTCCTCCGGGGCGAGCCGGTCCGGTTCGACCAGGCTCTGGGCCAGCGAGCCCTCGTGGACGGCCGTCGTGAGGCGGGCCAGGGAGTCCAGGTCGACGGTGGGCCTGCGACCGAGGCGGTCGAAGAGCAGGCCGAGGAGGCGGACGATCTCCTCCCGCAGGCGCCGGTCGTGGTCGGCCAGGCTGCGGGCCGTGGCCGGGTGCCTGATGGCATGCAGGGTGAACTCGGTCGACAGCAGGTACCACCGGCGCTCGGCCTCGTCGAGCGCGCTCATGCGGCGGAGCACCGCCCGTACCGGGTCCTCGGCGGCGTCCAGTTCGTCGACCGCGGCGGTCAGCCGGTCGACGACGCGCTGCGCGTGCAGGTCGAACAGGGCGAAGAACAGCTCCTCCTTGGTGCGGAAGTTGGAGTAGAACGCGCCGCGCGTGAGACCCGCCCGCTCGCAGATCACCTCGATCGAGGAGCCGTAGAAACCACGCTCGGCGAACGTCTGCTGCGCCGCCGCCAGCAACCGGGCGGTGGTCTGCGGACGGCGCTTGGTGGGTCCCTTCGGCACGGCGCTCCTTCCCGTCCCCTGGACTTCCCCCGAGTGACCGGCCTCCCTGGTGACCGCCTCACGATACAGCACTGCATGGGATACAGGCCCGTATCCGTTGCTCGCGGACGAACCCGTCCGGCCGTGTCGGCGGCCGGGCTCCGCCCGGGGTGGGCGCGGCGCGGCTCACGGTGTGCGCATCGGGGCGCTCACCCCGCTTCGGTGTATGCCCGGGCCTCTGCCAGGTAGCGTGCCACGGGGCCGAGGGTCAGCATTCCGCTGGTGGCGCCGGCGTCTTCGGCGCGGGCGTCGTGCAGGGCCGTGGCGGCGCGTGCGGCGATGTCGCGTTCGCCGAGGCGTACGGCGGCGTGGGCGGTCAGACACCACATGGCCTCCTGCATGTGGTCTCGCGGGGGTTCGGGTACGGAGGCGAGGGCGGTGCGGGCCGCCGCCCTTCGGCGGTGCGCGAGGAGGACCAGGGGGCGCGTCCAGGGCCGGTAGGGGCCCCAGTCGAGGTGTGGGTCGGTGGGCGCGGGCCGGTCGTGCAGCAGGCGCAGTCCCAGGAGGGCGAGCGGGAACAGACCGCGGCGCACTCCCGGCATTCCGGCCGCCTTGAGGGCGTCCTCGCATGCCCGGTAGCGTGCGGCCGCCGTAGCGGCGGTGGGTCCGCCGGGTTCGGTGCTGCGGGCGGCCATGGCGCGGGCCCTGAACCAACCGGTGAGGACGGGGACGAGTGGTGCCTCGGTGGTGGCGGCGAGCTGGTCGGCCGCGTCGGCGTGCGTGGTCGCGGCGTCGAGGTCGCCGAGGGCCGAGGCGGATTGCAGGCGGATGAGCCGGCCGAGTACGGCGTACAGCGGCAGGTCGTGCCGGCCGGCCAGATCGAGGATCTCGGCGCCGGTCCTGTCCCGGGCGGCCGCGAGCCCGGGGCGGCTGAACGACTGCAGGAACACCCCGTTGAGGGCGAAGGCCAGCAGGGCCGGATCGGCCAGGTGCCGGGCCAGCTCCTCGGCCTGACGTGCCGCCTGCCGCGCGTGTTCCAGTTCGGTGCCGGTCAGGTCGGCGCTGCGGCTTTCGACCGCGATCGTGGCCAGAAGGCGGGCGCGGAGGTCGGCGGGGCCGTCCGGGCCGAGCCCGGTGAGGGTGCGCTCGGCGGCCGCGACGACGGCGCGGGACTGTTCGGGGTCGTCGGCCCGGCTCCAGACGGCCGGCACGTCGTAGGCGCCGATGATCCGCGCGGTGAGGCAGAGATCGCCTGTGCGTTCCGCGGCCTGGATGGCGGCCAGCCGGTCGCGCCGTGAGTGGACGAGGGCTTCCCCGCCCGCCGGCGCGAGGGTGCGGGCCAGGTCCACGGTGGTGCGCGGGCCGAACCGCATGCCGGAGACGGGCCACGCGGCCGGTGCCTCGTCGGGGGACGCGGAGGTGTTGAGGATGTGCGCCTCCAGGCGTTGAAGGCCGGTGCCGGGGTCCAGTCCGAGCTGGTCGGCGAGCATCGCGCGGGCGCGGCGCAGGGTGGCCAGCGCATCGGCTCGGCGGCCCGCGCGGTGCAGCGCGCGGGCGAGCAGTTCCCAGGCCGGCTCCCGCCAGGGGTGTTCGGCGGCATGGGCCCCCAGTTCGGCGGCGAGGGCGGCCCCTTCGCCCAGGTCGAGGAGGATGCGGGCGCGCAGTTCCACTCCCTCCAGTCTCAGCTCCTCCAGCCGGGTCCGTTCGCGCCGCGCCCATGCGGCGTCGGTCACGTCGGCGTAGGCGGGTCCGCGCCAGGCGGCGAGTGCCGCGCCGAGGTCGGCCACCGCGTCGGGGGCGCGGCGGGCCCGGCCCAGGGTGTCCTGGAAGTGGTGGACGTCCACGTCCGCGCGCGGCAGGCACAGCGCGTAGCCGGGGCCTTCGGTGACGATGACGCGCGGCGGTGTGCGGGGCGGTCGGTCGGGTTCGAGGGCACGGCGCAGCGCGGCGACGAACGTACGCAGAGCGCCGACCGCGCGGGCGGGCGGATCGGGCCAGAGATCCTCGACGAGGGTGTCGGTGGTGACCATCCGTCCCTCGGCGGCGACGAGCCGGGCGAGTACCTCGCGATGGCGGGGGCCGCCCAGGTCCACCCGGCTGCCGTCGTCGTCAAGGGCCCGTACCGCGCCGAGCACGTCGATGCGCATGTCCTCATTCTCCGTGCCGGGGAGGGCCGCGCCCCACCGTACTGATCGGCTGCTGATCGCCGTGGCCCACTGTGGGCCGGTCAGCGTTCCACGACCGAAGGACGGCTTCCCATGACGTTCACCATCCCCGGCTTCGACCACTTCCGCGTACCCGTCGCGGACGGGGTGGAACTGGCCGTCGCCGCGGGCGGCAGCGGGACCCCCGTCGTGCTGCTGCACGGCTTTCCGCAGACCCACCTGATGTGGCGGCACGTCGCCGAGCGCCTCGCCGCCGAGCACACCGTCATCTGCCCCGACCTGCGGGGCTACGGCGCCAGCGACAAGCCGGCCGCCACCGGCCCCGAGGTGTACGCCAAGCGCACCATGGCCGCCGACATCGTGGCCCTGGCGGCGGCGCTCGGTCACGAGCGGTTCGCGCTCGTCGGCCACGACCGGGGCGCCCTGGTCGCCTTCCGGGCGGGGCTGGACCACCCGGGGACCATCACGCACCTGGGGATCCTCGACATCGTGCCGACGCTGGACATGTGGAACGTCCTGCGGGGCACCTCGGCGGCGGTCGGCTACCACCTCTTCCTGATGGCGCAGCCGCCGGGCCTGCCGGAGGCGATGATCGCAGGCAGCGCGGACGCGTTCTTCGGCTCGTTCCTCGCCACCTGGGCCGACGACCCGGCCGCCATGCCCGAGGAGGTGCGCGCCGCATACCTGCGCGCGAGCGCCGCGGCGGTGACGTCGATCGTCGCGGACTACCGCGCCTCGGCGACCATCGACGTCCTGCACGACCAGTCGGACCTGGACGCCGGGTCGCAGCTGGCCATGCCCGTGACGGTGGTCCAGCAGGACTGGGGGGCACAGCTGGGCTACGACGCGGCCGGGGTGTGGAAGGCGTGGGCGCCGGACCTGGACCACCGCCTGACCCGCGCGGGGCATTTCATGGCCGAGGAGGCACCCGACGAGATCACGGCGGCGATCGGTGACCTGCTGGCCCGTCAGTACCGCCGCACCGGCCTCGAGGCCGGGAAACCCCGGTCCTGACCGCGCAGGATCTCGTGGACGCCGCAGAGCGGCGGCCTGCGGGCGTGCCCGGCCACCCGTGTCACGCGTCCGGCTGGCAGACCACGGCCGAAGTCCGCAACTGTGGTAGGAGGGGGAGGCCCTACGACGGCGGGAGCGGCATGTGACGGGGCCTGACGATCGCCGTGTCCGGCGAGCCATGGGGAAGCGCGGCGTCGTGCTGCTGCCCCTTCTGCTGCTCCTCGGCGGCGTCGTTCTCGACCTGGCGACACCGCGCGGGGTCAGCGCCGCGGCGTGCTTCTCGGCCGCTCCCGTGGTCGCCGCCCCGCTGCTGTCGCTGTCCGGGACAGCGTTCGTCGGGCTGGCCGCCTGCCTCGCCGACCTGATCGTGATCACACACTTCGGTGACATGCGGGATCGGGGCGCGGTCAGCGAACTGGTCACGGTCTTCGTGATGGCCGTCATCGGCGTGTTCCTCAACCGTCTGCTCCACCACCGGGAGACACGGCTCCAGTCGATGCGGAGCGTCGCCGTCGCGGTACAGCGCGCCGTGCTGCCGCAGCCCCCGCCGCTGATCGGAACGCTGCGCGTCGCCGCCCGCTACGAGGCCGCCCAGGCCGACGCGCAGCTCGGCGGCGACCTGTACGCCGTGCAGGACACCCCGTACGGGGTGCGCTGCCTGATCGGCGACGTACGCGGCAAGGGGCTGGACGCGGTCGAGGCGGTCACCGTCGTCCTGGGCGCCTTCCGTGAGGCGGCCCAGCACGAGCCCACGCTGACCGGGCTCGCTGAGAGAATCGACCGGGCGCTGCTGAGGGAATCCGCGCTGCGGGACGGCATCGACCAGGCCGAGGACTTCACCACCGCCGTACTGGCCGAGATCCCCCGGGCGGGTGACCGTATACGCCTCGTCAACCGTGGGCACCCGGCACCGCTGCTCCTCGGCGGGGGCGAGGTGCGCCCCCTGGAGCCCGCCCGGCCCTCGCTGCCGCTTGGTCTGGGCGTGTTGGCAGAGGATCCCGCCTGTGCCGACACCGTGGCCTTTCCGCCGGGAGCCGGCCTGCTGCTGTACACCGACGGGCTGACCGAGGCCCGGGATCCGGGCGGTACCTTCTACGACCCCGTCGACCGGCTCTCCGGGCAGGACGCCCGGAGCCCGGACGCACTCCTCGCCGTCGTCGTCGCCGATGTCCGCCGGCACACCCGGGGCCGGGTCGCCGACGACATGGCTCTGCTCGCCCTCACCCGGCTCATGCGGACAGACCATGCTCCGCGGCCCACTGGATCTGGCCGAGGACCCACTGGCGGCGGGCGTCCTGGTCATGGCCCTCCGCGGCCCACTGGATCTGGTCGAGGACCCACTGGCGGCGGGCGTCCTGGTCATGGCCCTCCGCGGCCCACTGGATCTGGTCGAGGACCCACTGGCGGCGGGCGTCCTGGTCATGACCTTCCACGGCCCACTGGATCTGGCCGAGGACCCACTGGCGACGGGCGTCCTCGTCCTGACGGTCCGCGACCCTGACGACGCCGGTGTGTCCACTGCCGGTGGGCGTCGCGGCGGAGGCGCTGCCCCCGGTGGCGACCAGTCCCGTCACGGCGACTGCCGCGGAGAGGACGGCGACTGCGGCCCGGCGTGCGATCTGGTGTGTCATGGTCGTTCCTCCTTGGCGGTGCCACGATCTCGGCCGTCCGACGATGCAGGGGATGAATCGTGGTGGTTGTCCCGTTTCGGACACTGGAGACACTACTCCGCATTGGTTGAACGTTGGACTACTCGCTGTGTGAGCTCCGCCATGCCGGGCGGCGACCCGGGAGCGGGCCGGCGCCCCGCGGCAAGGGGGACGTCGCGATCGGCGCTCCACGGCCGTCCTCTAGAGTGCTGTCGTCCCCCGCACGGGTCCGCGGCCCCGGCCCGGCGGCGCGTGCAGACCGAGCCCAGGGGCCCGACCGAGGAGCAAGCGTGACCGACCTGGCGACCACGTCCCTTCAGCAGGAGATCGCCCGGGAACTCCAGGTGAGCGCATCCTTCGACGCGCCGGAGGAGATCGAGCGCCGGGTGGCGTTCCTCGCCGGGCAGCTGACCTCCACCGGACTGCGCTCGTTGGTGCTGGGCATCAGCGGGGGAGTGGACTCCCTGACCGCGGGCCGGCTGTGCCAGCTCGCGGTCGAACGGGTCCGCGCCACCGGGCGGGAAGCGGAGTTCTTCGCGATGCGACTGCCCTACGGCGCCCAGGCCGACGAGAAGGACGCTCAGCTGGCGCTGGAGTTCATCCGGCCCGACCGGATTCTGACCGTCGATGTGAAGGCCGCGAGCGATGCCGCGCTGCAGGCGGCGCTGGCCGGCGGAACCGAGTTCCGCGACGCGCACCACCAGGACTTCGTGCACGGCAACATCAAGGCCCGGCAGCGCATGATCGCCCAGTACGCGGTCGCGGGCGCGCACGAGGGACTGGTCGTGGGCACCGACCATGCCGCCGAGGCGGTCTCCGGCTTCTTCACCAAGTTCGGCGACGGCGCCGCCGACGTGGTTCCGCTCACCGGTCTGACCAAGCGGCGGGTACGGGCCGTGGCGCAGGCCCTGGGCGCCCCGTCCGCACTGGTCCTGAAGACCCCCACCGCGGACCTGGAGACCTTGAACCCGGGCCGGCCCGACGAGGACGCGCTCGGCGTCACCTACGACGACATCGACGACTTCCTGGAGGGCAAGCCCGTCGGTGAGGCGGCCTTCGAGGCCATCGCCCGCCGCTACCGGCTCACCGAGCACAAGCGCCGGCCGCCGGTGGCTCCCTGACCCACGCACCGGCGAACCGGTCCTTCAGGGCCGGGCACCCGGTGTGTCGCCGGTCGGGGCCGCCCCGGCTCTCGACCTGCCGCGACACCGGCTCACGATGCCCTGCGACACCCGCACGCGAGCGTGCCGGCCGGCGCGCCGCTGACGGACGGCACCGGCATCGGCACGGGCCGTCCATCAGCACGGTGGTGACACATGTCCCTGGACGACGACGCCGGGTTCAGGCCGGTTGCTGTTCCTCGCTCCGCTCGGGTGCCGCCGCGGGCTCGCTCGGCTCGACCTTCGTGTAGAAGACGGAGGTGCCCTGCTTGGTGCGCTGAGCCTGGTTCCTGGCCACGAGCCCCTCGAGCGTGGTGCGCACGACGGTCGTCCTGATCGTGCGCTCCGGGTGCTGCCGGCCCAACTCGGCGGTGACCTCGGCCGCGGAACGCGGTTCGTTCTGCGCGGCCAGGTGGGCGCGGACGATCTCGACAAGAGTGGGCCGCGCCGCAGCGGAGCCCGCCGACGTGTCGTCGGCCTTGCCCTTGGCCTTGTCGGTCTTGCCGGTAGCGGCCTTCTTGGCGGACGCCTTGCGCGCCGGCGCGGCGGACTTCTTCTCCGACGTCCGCTTGCCGCGCGCCGGGCCGGTGGCCGTGGCCGTCTTCTTGCGCGGGGCGGGCACGGCCACAGCGGCCGGTTCGGCGACCGGTGTCCGGGGCGCCGCGGCCGGCCCCAGCGCCTGCTGGACGTTCACCAGGACGGCGTGGTCCTGCTGAAGGGCGGTCAACTGTTCCTGCAGGGCGGCGATCTCCTCGCTGACGCGTTCCTGTTCCTTCAGGTTGCGCTCGAGGTCACCGGCGACCTGGGCGGCGTACTGTGATGTCAGGCCGGAGGCCGCCGTGTCGATCTGCGACATGTTCCTCATAACCCCTTCCGGGTCCGGCGGCTTGCGTGCAGAAGCCCGCGACGTGTGCGGTGACAAACGCGTGTGCGTGTTCGCCAGGTGCCGCACCAGCGACGGCGGTTACTGCTGCAAGCCGAACCGTTTTCCAGCGATAGTACGGAAGATGGACACATGACGGTGTCGGAAGTGCCGCCTCGGGTCAACTCCCTTGCCGACGGTCCTCGGCACCGGGCCTCCCCGTGCGGCTGTCGTGGCACCCCGCGACGCCCTCAGCCGCGCGGCGCACAGCCGCGGCCGCCGACCCGTCGGCGGGCGTGGCCGGACCCCGCGCGGCGGGTCCGTGGAGGCGCACTGACGACATGGGCGACCCAGGTCAGTCGGATGCGGTGGCACGGCGGTTCCCCAGGCACCCGCGAGCGCGGCGGCGGCCCGGCGGTTCGCGGCGGACGCACTCGCCGACGTCCTCTCCGACCTGGTCCACGCGTCGCGTCATGGTGTGCGCACCGACGACCGGCAGAAGACGGTGTGGTCCGAACCCCGGGCCGACGGACCGTCATCACCGTCACCCGAATGGGCCACCCAGATGCCGCCCTGCGCGAGCGAAGCAACCGTGACGCTCGTCGATGTGCCGAGCTCCCTGTACGCGGCCTCCCGACAGCACCGGCACACGCTGCTGCGCGAACTCACCCGCGCGGCGTCCGCCGGCGACGACGCGTCGCCGCCGACGAGGGCAACCGCGTCGTCGCGGCCAACAGGCCGGGGCGGGCAGACTGACGACCTCGTCGGGCGTCCGCTGACCACCCTCATCCCCGGACACCTGAGGCGGCGTCACTCACCGCCTTCAGCTCCCTGCTGCCGACGGGGACATGTCGGCGATGGAACGGCTCAGGCTCCTCGTTGACACCGGTGCCGAGCTGAGCAGCACCCTGGAGCCGGCCGAGGCGCCGGCGCGCGTCGACCAGCGGGTCACGCGCCGACTGGCCGACTGGTTCGTGGTGGACACGTTCACCGAGTACGGCCAGGTGGACCGGGTCTGTGTCGTGCACCGCGATCCCCGGGAGGGCGACCCGCGCCGTACGAGGGCAGGCTTCCGCCGCACTCCGAGGCCTCTTGGGGCCGGCTGGCCGACCACACACCGGCGAGCACCACGACGGCAACCCGAAGGCGTGAACCTGCGTCAGGCCCGAACCGGCGGAGGGTCGTCGCCGACGTGCCGGGTGCGAACTCTGCCTCCCCGTCGCCCACATGGCGGGGCATCACTGATCCTCGGTCCGGCCGACAGCCGCCCGGACCAGCCCAGATCGTCCGCGGCCGGACGGGACGGGTGCGGGTGGCACGGCCGGTCGGCGCGAGCCGTGTCACCGGTTCCGCGTCGGCACCCGAGGCCCCTCGCCGGCATGAAGGGAGGGATCGTCAGTAGTCCGAATGCGACGCTCCGATGGTGCGTCCCGGACATTGCGCTGAAGGTGATCACGTGGCACCTGCGATCCCGACCGAGTGGGCGTCGTGCCGACTCTCGCAGACGCGACGGAAGGAATACCCATGCGCATTACCCGTACTTTGTTCGTCTCCGCGGCGATCGCCACGGCCGTAGCGGTCTCCGCTCCAGGCGCAGGCGCCGTGGGACTGACCGCGCTCGGCCATTCCGCCGGCCACACCGCCGTCAGCACCACTTCCTACGGTGACGACCACGACGACGCCGGTCGCGGTGACGACGGTGGTCGTGGCGACGAGGGTGGCCGCGGCGGTGACGACGGCGGCTACGGTGGTGACGACGGCGGCCGCGGTGGTGACGACGGCGGCCGCGGTGGTCGTGGTGACAAGCCGCACGGTGGCGTGCACGCCGGTGGTGGGGCCCTGGCGCTGAAGGGCACCGACCACGGTGGTGGCCGCGGTGACAACGGCGGCCGTGATGACGAGGGTGGCCGCGGCGGCGACGAGGGTGGCCGCGGCGGTGACGACGGCGGCTACGGTGACGACGGCGGCTACGGTGACGACGGCGGCCGCGGTGGTGACGACGGCGGCCGCGGTGGTCGTGGTGACAAGCCGCACGGTGGCGTGCACGCCGGTGGTGGGGCCCTGGCGCTGAAGGGCACCGACCACGGTGGTGGCCGCGGTGACGACGGCGGCCGTGATGACGAGGGTGGCCGCGGCGGCGACGAGGGTGGCCGCGGCGGTGACGACGGCGGTCGTGGTGGCTACGGCCGTGGTGACGACGGCGGCTACGGTGACGACGGCGGCTGTGATGATGACTGCGGCGGTCGCGGTGACCGGCCGCGCGGTGGCGTCCACGCCGGTGGGGGCGGCCTCGTGCAGTCCTCGGACGGCTCGAACACCGCACTGGAACTGGGTGCGGGGGCCGCGCTGGTGCTCGGCGGCCTCGGAACGGGCGTGCTCATGCTGCGCCGTCGCCGGACATCTGGCGCCTCCGTGGCCTGAGCGATTCCTGAGCGTCACCCTGCTGCCGCGGCCTGCGCCACGTCCCGCGAGGAACGCGCAGGCCGCGGAAGCGGCGCTCCTCCCGCCGCGCACGATCGGCTTCACATCTTGAGGAAAGGCACCGTCCATGGCCTCTCAGCATCCGTCCCGGACGGAGCAGTACGGGACCGGGCCTGCCCCACGGCGCCGCCGGCTCCGCCTGCTGTTGCCCGCGGCAGCGGTCGGGCTGGGCATGATGCTCATCCACCACTCCTTGGTCAGCCCGGTCAGCCAGGCCAGGCACCTGCCCCGGCCCGCGGCCGTGACCTCGCACGCGGCCCCGTCGGCGCCCCCCTCCCCGCTTCCCGCGACGACCACGGTTCCCACGCAGTCGGCACCGTCCACGTCCCTCCACCCCTCCACGCCGACCACGCCCGCCGCCGGCGCCCTCGACGAAGGACTGCCCCGATCGGCACCGGTCCGCATCGCCATCCCGAAGATCGGCGTCGACGCGCCCTTCATCAAGCTGTCCCTCGACGCCTCCAAGCATCTGAAACCGCCACCCCCCAACGACACCAACCTGGTCGGATGGTTCCAGGGCGGCGCGTCACCGGGTGAGCGTGGGGCCGCCGTCGTCGTGGGCCACGTGGACACCAAGACCGGTCCCGCCGTCTTCGTCGGCCTGGGGTCGCTGAAGGCGGGCGATTCCGTGAGCATCACGCGCGCCGACGGCGTCGTCGCACGCTTCGAGGTCGACCGTGCGGAGACCTTCAGCAAGGCCAAATTCCCCGACGACCTGGTCTACACCGACACGCCGACGCCGGAACTGCGCCTGATCACCTGTACCGGCCCTTACGACCGCGGCAAACAGGACTACGAGGACAATCTGGTCGTCTTCGCCCACCTCGACTCGATCAAAACGACCTGACGGCGCGAGACCCTATTCCTCCGTGGCGCGGCCGACGGGCAGGAGCTCCCGGATGTCCGCCGGCAGCGCCCCGCTCACCTTCTCGGTCAGCTCCGGAGCGAGCGCGGCGTCCAGCACCTCCAGTACGGCGGCGGCCTCGCGCACGGCCGCGTCCTCGTCCGTACCCGCCCGCCCGGCGATCCTTCCCGCGAACACGGTGAGGTCGAACCGCTCACCGGAGGCGTGCGTGCCCCTGCCGGCGGCCGACTGCGTCACCTCCCGCATGGGGGCGGCCAGTTCGTGCGGAAGCTGGGCGGCCACGTGGTCCGCGAGCCCGGACGGCAGCCGTTCGGCGAGCGTGCTCAGCACTGCCAACGTCGCCCGCTCGGCCGATCCCCGGTCCGGCAGCTGAGCGAGCGCCTGCACCTTTCCGATCATCTGGTCGTGCCGCATGAGGCGCGTCTCCTTCCCCAGCGTGTGGTGGCTGGGATCCGGCTGGGATGCCCGTGTCCCGGCACCGGGCGAGTACCCGGTGCGCCGCCCCTACACCGGACCCGGCGGGCGGCGACCGACCGGACCCCCGGCCGTCGCCGGCCGCACGACCGGCCGGGCGCCGTGCGGCTCCTCACACCGGCGCCACGTCCCGCGGCGCACCACGACCGCGGCCGCGCGCCAGCGCCGCGAACCGCAGCGCCACCTCCCGCCACACCGGTACGGCGGCCGGGTCCGCACGCACCGCGACGCGGTGCAGCTCCGCCCGGTCCAGCCCGTGACGCTCCAGCCGGGCCGCGGGCCAACGCGCGATGCGCTCCGGATCCGCCTCGGGGTGGAACTGGACACCCCATGCCGCCCCGCCGACCCGGAACGCCTGGTACGGGCACCGCTCGCTGCGGGCCAGCCATCGTGCCCCCTCGGGAAGCCGTACGATCGCGTCCACGTGGCGCTCGATCGCCGTCGGCCGTCCCGGCAGTCCGCCGAACAGCGGGTCGTCCGCCGCCTCCGGCCGCAGCGTCAGCTCCGTGCTCCCGAACTCGGGTTCGCCGTGCTCACCCGCCACCTTCCCGCCCGCCACCTGCGCGAGCATCTGCCCGCCGAGACAGATCCCGAAGAGCGGCACGCCCCGCTCGATCGCCTGCGCCATCAGTGCCCGAGCCCCTGCCAGCCACGGCGCCCGGTCGTCGTCGTCCGGCAGAAAGCCGCCGCCCAGCACGATCAGCGCGCCGTGTTCCAGCCTCCCGGGGAGGGGCTGCCCGGCGTCCGCCCGCACCACCTCCATACCGACACCGCCCTCGGCCAGCCAGTTCGCCCACCGACCGGGCCCACCGGACGCACTGTTCTGCACCACCAACGCCGTGGCCGCATTCCGCATGGCCCGATTCCACCCCTCTCCCGCACCGTCGGCCGGCCTCCGCGGCCCCCGTGATCCTGCCCCCCTGACGGGCCCGGTCATACCGGGTACCCGCCCCCCGAAACGGGCACTCGCCGTGCGAACCCGTCCGAACCCCGTTCGAAATCGTCTGAATCCCGTCTGAATTCCTTACCGATATCCGTCCGGAGCCGTTCGCGTCCTCGGCCCCCAAGGAGGCGATCATGGTGGAAACGGCGCATGCGGTGGCCGCGCGGCGGGGCGTGGTCACGCTGTTCCTCTGCGGTGACGTGATGCTGGGCCGCGGGGTCGACCAGATCCTCGAGCACCCCGGCGATCCGGTCCTGCGCGAGGACTGGATACGGGACGCGCGGGCCTATGTCGAACTGGCGGAGGCGGCCTGCGGTCCGATCCCGGCGCCGGTCCCGCCCGACTGGCCGTGGGGCGAGGCACTGCCGATGCTCCACGAGGCCGCGCCGGACGTGCGGATCGTGAACCTGGAGACGGCCGTGACATGCAGTGACGCCTTCGCCCCGGGCAAGGCGGTCCACTACCGGATGAACCCGGCCAACCTGTCCGCCCTGACGGTGGCCCGGCCCGACGTCTGCGTACTGGCCAACAACCACGTGCTGGACTTCGGCCGCGCCGGGCTCCTGGAGACACTCGACGCCCTGCGCTCCGCCGGACTGCGGTCGGCGGGCGCGGGCCGCAACGCCGAGGAGGCGTACGCGCCCGCCGCGTGCCCGGTCGCGGACGGCGCCCGCCTGCTGGTGTTCGCCCTGGGCACGATGTCCAGCGGCATACCGCCGAGCTGGGCGGCCACGGCCGACCGGGCGGGCGTCGCCTACCTGGCGGAGCCGACGGAGCAGGCCGCCACCGCGGTGGCCGGAAGAGTCCGGGAGCTCAGGCGGCCCGGCGACATCGCGGTGGTCTCCGTGCACTGGGGGTCGAACTGGGGCCACCACATCCCACGCGAGCAGATCCGCTTCGCGCACACCCTGGTCGACCGCGGGGTGGACGTCGTCCACGGGCACTCCTCGCACCACCCGCGCGCCGTCGAGGTCCACCGCGACCGGCTGATCCTGTACGGGTGCGGCGACTTCATCGACGACTACGAGGGCATCACCGGCTACGAGGAGTACCGCGACGACCTCCGGCTGGCCTACCTCGTCTCGCTGGAGGCGGAGACGGGCCGGCTTCGGGACCTGCGCATGACGACGCTGCGTGCCCGCCGGATGCGGCTGGAGCCCGCCGCCGAGGAGGACCGGACCTGGATGGCGGCCACCCTCACCCGGACAAGCCTCGGCACGGCGGTCGCCACCGATCCCGACGGCGCGCTCCACGCGGTACCGAACACGCCGGGCACCGGCGGTCCGGCGGGACGGTGAGGACGGCGCCTCGGGCCGCCCCGGTCACCTGCCGGGCGCCGCGGGTTCCGGCGGCACGGGCAGCGGTTGCCGCCACGACGTGGACTCATCGAGCCTCGGGGCGGCCTCGCGCACCGCACGTGCCACCGCCTCGGCCTGCGAGGCGGTGCGTGCGGCGACCACGAGGAGACACAGCGGGGCAACGGGCCGGAGTTCCACGCACACCAGGGGCCTGCCGGGCCGTACGGCGACGAAGTCCGTCCCGGCCTGATGAGCGCGCGTGCCGACGCAGACCAGGCCGGGCACGCAGATCCCGCGCCGGCGGCTTCCGCGCAGCGTGCGCCACCAGTCGGTCTCGACCGTCACACGGCGCACCGCCGCCAGCGGCACGCGCACATCGCCCTGGCGGGCCACCGCCTTCTCCCACAGCGCCGGCCGGACGACCAGATCGTCACCCTCGACGCACATCCGTGCCATGCTCCACACCTCGCCTCCGTCCCCGTCTCCAGGGTCGCTCCGGACTGCCGCCGTCGCCGCCGGCGGCACCGAGCGCACACTGGAAGGGGAAAGCCGTACGCACACGAGTCGGACGTGGAGGTCGGCCATGAGCACACTCGAAGAACACGTCGACGTCGGAGTTCCGATCGACGACGCCTGGGAGGGCCTGCACCGGGTCGAGAACTATCCGCGCTTCGTGGCCGGGGTCCGCGAAGCCCGCACGGAGGGGGGAGGCCGGGCGCACCTCGACATCGAGACCGGTGGCCGGTCCCGGGGGATCGAGGCCGAACTGTCCGACCTGGCGACGGAACGCGTGATGGAGTGGCGTACCACCGGCGCTCCCGACCTCATGGGCTCCTTCACCCTCCAGCCCCTCGACGACGGCCACACCCGCATCCAGGCCCGGGTGGAGTACGACCCCGACACCGTCAGGGAGACCCTGGGCGGACCGAAGGGCTTCGCCCAGGCCACCGCGATCGAACGCACCGTCCGCAGCGATCTGCAGCACTTCAAGGAGTGCGTGGAACAGGAGCGGTGAGCGCGATGAGCCGCCGCCGAACGGGCACCCGTCGAGCATGGTCGGCGACACGGGTGACGACAGGGAAGCGCGGCGGCAGGGCGAGAGCGGTCACCGGGCCGTGCCGCACACGGCCGATGTGCGCCTCGAAGCATGGGCCACGAGCCGGGAGCGCTGCCTGACGGAGGCGGCGCTGGCGATGGTGGACTGCTTCGCCGATGTGTCCGGGGTGCGGCCCGCGGAGGTGGAGCACGTACGGCTGGCCGAGGGCAGCGACGAAGATCTGCTCGCGGCGCTGCTGGACGAAGTGATCTATCGCATGGAGGTGCGGGGCCGGATACCGGTCGACGTGGCGGCCGCCGAGGCCGGTGACGGCCTCGACGTCCATCTGGCGATGGCCCCGCTCGAGGACGTGGAGATCATCGGTGCCGTGCCGAAGGGCGTCTCGTGGCACGGCATGCACATCGGCCCCGACCCCTACGGCTGGTCCTGCGCGGTGACGGTCGACGCCTGAAGCCGCGGCACCCGGGCCGGGAACCGAGGGGACGTCAGCCCTTCACCACGCCCAGCGGCACCAGCCGTGCCACCGTGCGGCACAGCCCGGCCGCCTGGCTCACCGCGACCACCACGTCGACGTCCTTGTACGCCTCGGGCGTCTCCTCCGCCAGACCGCGCAGCGAGCGCGGCCGCACGGCGATGCCCTCGTGCTCCAGACGGTCCCGCAGCTGCCTGCCGCTGATGGTGCGGGCTGCCTGATGGCGACTCAGCGTCCGGCCCGCGCCATGGCAGGTGGAGGCGAACGCGTCCCCGCCGGGCACGCCCGCCAGCACGTACGAGGCGGTGCCCATGGTGCCGGGGATCAGCACCGGCTGTCCCGCCTCGCGCAGGTCCTCGGGCAGGTCGGGGTGGCCGGGCGGGAAGGCGCGGGTGGCGCCCTTGCGGTGGACGCACAGCCGACGCGCCGCCCCGTCGACCGTGTGGCTCTCGATCTTGGCGAGGTTGTGCGACACGTCGTACACGAGCGACAGCGAGGTGCCCGCGTTCCGCCGGAAGATGGCGCGGGCCGCGTCGGACAGCAACTGCCGGTTCGCCCGGCCGTAGTTCGCGGCCGCGGCCATCGCCCCGAGATACGCCTGCCCCTCGGGCGACTCCACGGGGGTGCAGGCCAGTTGCCGGTCGGGCACGGCGATGCCGTACCGGGCCATGGCCCGGTCCATCGCCTTGACGTGATCGGTGCAGACCTGGTGGCCGAGGCCGCGAGAGCCGCAGTGGATCATCACGCACACCTGGTCGCGGGCGATCCCGAAGGCCGCTGCCGCCTCCTCGTCGTACACCTCGGCGACCCGCTGCACCTCCAGGAAGTGGTTCGCCGAGCCCAGGCTGCCCACCTGTCCGAGGCCGCGCTCCCGCGCCCGCTCGCCGACCTGCGCCACATCGGCGTCGGCGACCGCACCACGGTCCTCGCACCGGATGAGGTCGCGCTCCTCGCCGTGGCCCTGTTCCACCGCGTACCGAGAGCCGCCGCGCAGGATCCGCTCCATCTGCCCGGGGCCGGTCAGCCGCCACACACCACCGGGCCCGGCGCCCCGGGGGATCGCCCGGTCCAGGGCGTCCATCACCGCGGGCAGCGACCGCTCGAACTCCCTGCGTCCGCAGCCGGCGGTCAGCAGCCGCACTCCGCAGGAGATGTCGAAACCGACCCCGCCCGGGGAGACCACACCGCCCTCGTCCACCGCGGTCGCCGCCACCCCGCCGATGGGGAAGCCGTAGCCCCAGTGGATGTCGGGCATCGCGTACGAGGCGCCGACGATCCCCGGCAGGGTGGCCACGTTCACCACCTGCCGCAGCGACTGCTCGGCGTCGGCCAGCAGCTCGCGGGAGGCGAAGATCACCCCAGGCACCCGCATGTCCCCGTGCCGCTCGATGCGGAAGCGGTGGGGACGCTCCTCGACCAGTTCCATCGTGCCCGCTCAGTCCGTGTGGTCCGCCTTGCCGAACAGGGGGGCGTAGCCGGACGGGAGGCGGCTGATGACCTGGTTGAGCTCGCCTCCGGAGACGACGTCGGCGACGGTCGTCAGGACGGCGCTCGCGTCCCACTGGGCGGTCCGCGGGCGCGCGCCCGTACGCTCGGCCACCCGGTGGTAGAACTCCTCGATCCCGAAGGTCTCCGCGCGCTCGCGCTTGGCGTCGGTCAGCGTCCGTCCGAGCGGCATCGGCAGCTCGGAGGCGAGGTCGTCCACCTCATCGGGGCCGATCCTCTTCGCCAGCACACCGAGCACGTCCTCGGTGATCTTCTGGGCCTCGTCCTGGCTGTAGAACTCGCCGCGCTCGCGCACCCGGGCGAGGAACTCGTCGCACTTCATCGCCACCTCGCTTCCCCGCGCCGCAGCCGGCGCGGCACCCTCGGTCGAGACCTCTGCCGATCCTGCCGACGAGTACCCCGATCGGTGCCGTACACCGAAGGCGTGCGGGAGGACCGAGGGCGCGCGAGACGGCGGACTCAGTCGCGGTCGACGTGTTCGCGCACGATCTTGCCGTTGGTCGCGTCGACGTCGTAGGTCGTCTTGTCCCACTTGTCGGTCGTGACCACGTCGACGGACCAGACGAGGCGGTCGTCGTCCTCGTCGAGGCTGATGCCGGTGACGGCGCCCTTGGTCTTCTCCGTTGCCGTCTTGACGGCCTGGGCCGGTGACTGGGTGACCTTGCGCAACCGGTCGGCGACCTCGCGCTTGTCGTCGGCGTCCTGGTCCGGTTCCGTCCGGCTGCGGAAGACGTCTCCGGTGACCGCGTCGATGTCGATCCGGTGCACCGTCCCGTCGGCGGCGGCGACCTCGGCCTCCCACTGGGGGGCGCCCGGGGAGGGGGCCGGGCTCGGGCTGCCGGTACCGGGGCTGGGTGTGCCGGGGCTGGCCGTCTCCGGCGAGGCGGTCGCGCCGCCGGGCGCGGTCTTCAGGTCCAGATCGACGAGCTTGCCCCCGGACACCTCCTTCTCCGCGGTGGTGGCGGCTTTCTCCCAGTCGACGCGCGTCTTGGCGATGAGGTCCCTGCGGTGTTCCTGGTCCTTGTTCAACGACGGGCTGGGGGAGGCCGGCGCCGTGGCGGTGGGGGACATGGCGGTGGGGCTCGTCGGGGCGGCCTCGGCGACGCTCGAACGCGTCGCGTCACTGCCGCAGGCGGCCATCAGCAGGACGGAACTGCCCATGGCACAGGTCAGGGCCATGGTACGGAGAGGCGGAAGACGTCGCGCAGTGGTCATGCACCTCTCGGTAACCAGGGCACGGGTTCCTGACACCGGACAGGGGACGAAACCACCGGAATGGCCGGGCACGGGGCGCCGCTCAACGGCGGGTGTGGACCAGACCTGTCTCGTAGGCGACCGCCACCGCCTGCGCCCGGCTGCTGAGGTCCAGCTTCGCCATCATCCGGTTCAGATGCGTCTTCACCGTGGCGATGGTCACCGTGAGCCGGTCGGCGATCTCCGGATTGGACAACCCCTGCCCGACCAGGCTGAGCACGTCCCGTTCGCGGTTGGTCAGGGACGTCAGGGGTCCGTCGCCGGCCACGTCGGGCGACGGGGAGCGCAGATAGGTGTCGATGAGCCGCCGGACGACCGTCGGCGCGAAGAGCAGCTCGCCGTCGGCGATGGCGCGGATCGCGGTGAACAGCCGCTCCGGTGGCGTCTCCTTGAGCAGGAAGCCGCTGGCGCCCACCCGCAGCGCGGCGTACACCAGCTCGTCGAGGTCGAACGTGGTCAGCATGATGATGCGCGGCTTCGGCTCGTCCGAGGCGGCGAGGATCCGCTCGGTCGCCGCGACCCCGTCCAGGCCGGGCAGCCGGATGTCCATCAGGATCACGTCCGGCCGCCGCCCGGCGGCCAGTTCGACCGCTTCCTCACCGGTCGCCGCCTCCCCGCACACCTCCAGGTCGGCTGTGGCGCGCAGGAGGGCTGACAGGCCGCTCCTCACGAGTACTTGGTCGTCGACGACGAGCACGCGTGTCATCTTGTGCAGTCCCCCGAACTTGGTCCCCTTCACCGGCCCGCAGGGGCACCGCGTCCGGGTGGTCGTCCGGTCCGCGCGGTACGGGCGGGCGACGTGAACGCCGCCTCGAACCCCGCCGCGGGCCTGGGCCCGGCGCGGAAATCGCCCCCGTAAAGCCTCACGCGTTCATACATGCCGATCAACCCGTGCCCGGTTCCCCATGAGTTTTGTCCGATTCCTGTCGGCGTCCGCCGGCCCCGGTGGCCGGGGGAGGCGCGGTGGGTCCGAGGTCAACTCCCGTCAACCCAGGGGTCGATGCCTCTCATCCCGTGGGTTGAATCCGGTCGCACCGCCCCGGCCGACCCGACGGCGAAGACCAACCCGCTGCCCGACGCGGGCGCCGCTGCGGGATCCGTAGTTTCTCCACCGCAACCGGCTCCCGCAGCCGTGCAACCCACCGTTCGGCCCGGCTCCGACGGGGGACCGGACCGGAAAGGAAGGACGTCATGAACATACGCAAGAGCCTGGTCATCGGGTCGGCGACCGTGGCCCTCGGCGGCGGTCTCGCCCTGGCGGCACCGGCGGCGCAGGCCACGCCGGCAGCGCCTGACGGCACCGCCGCCACCGCGGCCCAGCAGTGCAAGCGGCACACGATCACCGTCCCGTCGGACCGGGGCGCCGTCGCGTACTGGGAGTGTCACCGGACGTACCACGGCCGCAAGCAGGCCAGCACCCAGATCTGGGTGTACGACAAGAAGGCCGACGGCAAGTGCGTCCACGGCACCGTCAAGATCGGCAGCTGGCGTCACACCTACAAGGCCTGCCCCAAGGGCCACAACGTGAGCGGGGCCCGCTCGGGGTGGCACAACGGCGCCGACGCCCAGGTCGTCATGTCCATCCGCTGATCGGCACCGCCCGTCCGGAGGTCAGGCGGCGGACTTCGCGGTCCTCTTCCGCCGGCCTCCGGCACGGGCGAGCGCGTCGATGAGCTCCTCGCGGCTCATCTTCGAGCGGCCGGCGACCTTCTGATCGGTGGCCCGCTCGTACAGCTCCGCCTTGCTCAGCCGCCGCAGCTCGCTCCTCTCGCTCCTCGCACCACCGGCACTCCGGCCGGTCCTGGCCGAAGCCTCACGCCCGGACCTCTCGGCGGCCTTGGCGCCCTTCCGCGCCTTCGCAGCCGCAGCCGTCCTCTCCGACTCCCGCTTCCGAGGCCGCTCGGCACCCTCCCCGCGGGCGCCGCGAGCCTGCTCCACGCTGCCCTGGAGGACCTTCATCAGGTCGATCACGTCCGTGGCCGAAGGCGCCGCCTCGGCCGCCACGATCTCCTGGCCCTCCGCCTTCGCCCGCATCATCTCCCGTACCTTCTCCTGGTACGTGTCGTGGTACCGCGCCGGATCCCACGGTCCGCTGAGGGCCTCGACCAGCTGGACCGCCATGTCGAACTCCTTGCCCTTGTCGACGTGGCCGGAGGGCACCTCGGGCAGTTCCTTTCCCGGGTCGCGGACCTCGTCGGCCCAGTGCAGGGTCTGGAGTACCAGGACGTCGTCCTCGGCGCGCAGCGCGGTCAGGTACTGCTTGTTGCGCATCACGAACGTGGCGATGCCGGCCTTGCCCGCCTCGGCCAGGGCCGCGAGCAGCAGTCGGTAGACCTTGAGGTACTCCTTGCCGCGGGGCCCGACGTAGTAGGTGCGGTGGAAGTAGACCGGTTCGATGTCCGAGAGGTCGACGAAGTCGGTGATCTCGATGGTCCGGGAGCGGCCCGGGGCGATCTCGTCCAGTTCGGCGGGCTCGACGACGACGTACTCACCCTCGGCCAGGTCGTAGCCCTTGACGATGTCCTGCGGGGACACCTCCTCGCCGGTGCGTTCGTTGACCCGCCGGTTGCGGATCCGGTCCGTGGTGCCGCGCTGCAACTGGTGGAAGTGGACGGTGTGGTCCTCGGTCGCGGTGAACAGGCCCACCGGGACGCTGACCAGCCCGAACGTGATCACGCCGGTCCACATCGCGCGTGCCATGACCACCCGCTCCCGTCCTGTCCGTGCGCCGCCGTGACCGGCGCGCCGCTCCTGTCCACCACGCTGACACCTCCCCGCCGGGAGCGCGCGTCGAGCGTCGGCCGGTGGTGCGCCGCCCACCGGCTACCTGACGCGTGCCGCCAGACGGTCCACTTCCTTCGCGGCCTTCCGGGCCTCGTCCCCGGCGTGGGCGAGGGCCTCGGAGATCTGCTCGTGCCGCTCCTCGGCGTCCCGCTGGTCCTGCTCGGCCCGGCTGAGGTCCTCGCGGGCCCGGTGCAGCCGCTCCTCGGCGGCGGACACCCGCTGCCCGGACCGATCGCGGCGCTCCCGCGCCCGCCGTACCGCCGCGTCGGCGTCAGCCTGCTCGGCCCGCAGGGCGGCAAGGCGCCGTTCCGCCTCCTCGGCCGCCTTCCGGGCAGCCGCGAGCCGGGCCTGCCGCTCACGGCGCCGTGCGGCGAGTTCGTCCTTCGGCGTCGTCCGCCCGGGGGAAGCCGCCGTCCGCGCCGGTCCGGGCGCCGACCGGGGCCGCTTCGGGGCGGCCGCTGCCGCCTCCGCCCCGTCGGCGGGGAACACCGACGGCGGGGTCAGCGCGCTGTGCAGACGGCCGCCGGCCCACTGCTCGGCCGCCGCGGCATCGCTGACCACCGCGAGCAGGGTGGATTCGACGTCCTGCCGCACGGCGTCGGACAGTTGGTGACCGCTGTCCTGGGCGAGCTGTGCGGCCTGCCGGGACAGGCCGGAGACGACCTGGCGGCGCTGTGCGGACAGCTCCTTGAGTCCTGCGGCGTCCAGGGTGCGGTAGGCCTCGCGCAGCGCCTGCCCGAGCTCGAGGAACTGCCGGCTCTCCGCCGGCCGGGACCGCAGCAGCAGGTTCGCGGCCCAGGCCGCCAGGGTGGGACGGCGTGCGTCGTGGACCCGGCGGGCGTCCTCGGCCCGGCCGTCCGCCTTGAGGGCGGCGGCCCACTCCTCGCGGCGGGCGACGAAGTCGGCCGGCGGCGTGGTGTGGAGCTCGTCGAGGACCGCCTCCACGTCCTGCGGTCCGTCCCGCCGCCCACCCTTGTGGCGCATGATGCCGCTCGCCGGTCACACGCTGTCGCAGACGCGTTCCGCCCGTGCGACGGCGGTACTGCGCGCGACGTCGGCGTCCGCCAGCGCCTGGCGCTGGGAGGCGTCCGGGTGGCCCCCCGCGGTGACGAGATCCTGGAGTTCCTTCTTGAGCTGGTCGTAGTCGCGCGCGGCCTGCCCGGCCGCCGCCATGGCCCTGTCGCAGTCCTCGGCAGTGGTCGCACGGGTGGCGGGCGCGGCGGCGGCTGTGGCCGAGGTGGCCGCGGCGGTCAGGGTGAGGACCAGGGCAACACCGGTTGTCGTGGCGAGCCTGCGTACCGACGTCATGGGGTGGCCTCCCGTCCGGCGTATACGTCCGGTCCGGCGTCCGGACGCCGCCTGACCACCATGGGCCGGGAGCACCACCGCTGCCACTCGCGCCGTGTCAGCGGAACGCCCGCGCTCTGGCACCGCGCGGTTTCGGGCCGTTGTTCACGCCTACGGGTGAATCGGTGAATGGATGTCCGGTCCGATCCCGGTCGGTGCGGTGTCCTGGGGAACGGACGCCAGGAGGCGTGCGCACGCCCCCCGGGGGAACGGGGCGCGACGGGACACCGACCGAGGGGGAGCGGGGGGCATGCGTGTCTTCGTTCTGTGGGTGTGGCTGCTGACCGCGAGCGTGGGCGGCTATCTCGCCACGGTGTGGATCCGGCACGGCGGCCTGCGGCAGCGCACGCCCGGGGTGACGCGGCTGCCGTTGTGGCTCGTCGTGGGGCATGTCGCGCTCGCCGTGGCCGGACTGGCCGCCTGGACGGTCTATCTCGTGGGAGGGCTCCAGGGCTCGGGGTGGGCGGCCTGCGCGGTCGTCCTGCTCGTGGCCGCGTTCGGCTTCATGATGCTGCTGCGCTGGATGCCCAGCCCCGGACGGCACTCCCACGGCGCGGTCGCCGCCGAACGGCACTTTCCGCTCACGGCCGTCGTCGCCCACGGCATGGGCGCCGGAGCCACCGTGCTCCTGGCGGTGCTCGTGGTGCTGGGCCGGATGTGAGACCGAGTCCCGCTGCACACCTCTCGCCCGCGTTGCGTGCGGCCCCCTCCGGTTCGTGCGACGGCCGATTCGGGAGAGCATGGAGGGGCGGCCTCTCAGCAGTCGCAGCCATCGGCTGCTGTCGCGGAGGGAGCTTGAGGATGACCTCACAGGAATCGTTCCGGGGCGACGAGGAGGCCCATCGGGCGGGAGCCTCGCCGCCGGGAGGGCTGCTCGATCTGCTCAGCGTGTCCGCGGTGGTGCTGGACGACCAGGGCCGGATCGTCTTCTGGAGCCCGCAGGCCGACGACGTGTTCGGCTACACCGCCGAGGAGGCGCTGGGCCAGTACGCGGCCCGCCTCCTGGTCCATGACGAACACCGTGACCTGGTGATCAAGCTGTTCGCCGAGGTGATGGGCACCGGGGCCAGCTGGGCCGGCGCGTTCCCCGTCCGGCACAAGGACGGCAGCAGCCGCCTGGTGGAGTTCCGCAACATGCGGTTGCTGGACGACCACGGAGACGTCTACGCCCTGGGCATCGCCGCGGACCGGGCCATGCTGGAGCGGGTCGAGACCGAACTGGCGCTGTCGGAGCGGCTGGTGTCCCAGTCGCCCATCGGTGTCTCGCTCCTGGACACCGAGTTGCGCTACATCCTGGTCAACCCCGCGCTGGAACGCATCAACGGCATCCCCGCCGCCGACCACATCGGCCGCCGCCCGCGCGACGTCCACCCCCTGACAGGCATCGACACCATCGAGTCGGCACTGCGTCAGGTGCTGGTCACCGGCACCCCGCTGATCGACCAGTACATCGTCGGCCGTACGCCGGCCGACCCGGACCACGACCACGCCTGGTCGGTCTCCTACTACCGGCTCGAGGGGTCGGGCGGACAGGTGATCGGCGTGGCGAACTCGGTGATCGACGTCACCGAACGTCACCGGGCCGCGACCGAGGCGGACCGGGCACGGCGCAGGCTGGCGCTGATCGCCGACGCCGCCGCCCGGGTCGGCACCACCCTGGAGGTGGAGCAGACCGCCCATGAACTGGCGAAGGTGGCCGTGCCCGTACTGGCCGACGTGGCGGCGGTCGACGTCCTCGACGCTGTCCTGGCCTTCCGCCGCACCGCAGGCGCGCACGAGGGACCGGAGCTGTTCCGCGCGCTCGCCGTGGTCTCCGACCGCCCCACCGAGGCCACCGCGGCCGCGGACAAGGTCGGCGACCTGGCCGCCTACGGCCCGGACCGTCTCATCACCCGGTGCGTGCACACCGGTCAGCCGGTCATCGTGGCCCACACCGGCGAGGAGGAACTGCAGCGCATCGCCCGCGACCCGGACGCGGCGAGGGCCTTCGCCCGGGCGGGCGTGCACTCCTATCTCGCCGTGCCGCTGATCGCCCACAACGAGGTGCTCGGCGCGTTCGACCTGCTGCGCATCGACAACCCGCTGCCCTTCGACGAGGACGACGCGATCCTCGCGGGGGAGCTCGCCGCCCGTGCCGCGGTGGCCATCGACAACGCCCGCTGGCACCAGAGCGTGCGCAACTCCGCGGAGACCCTTCAGCGCAGTCTGCTTCCGGGCCGCCATCCCCCGCTCGTCGGTCTGGACGTCGCCTCCCACTACCAGCCCGCCCAGGCATCCTGCGAGATCGGGGGCGACTGGTACGACGTCGTGCCGCTCGACGGGGACAAGACCGCCCTGGTCGTGGGCGACGTGATGGGCAACGGTATCGACGCCGCCGCGGCCATGGGCCGGCTGCGCACCGCGACCTGCGCCTACGCCGACCTCGACCTGGCCCCCGACGCGGTCCTCCAGCACCTGGACAAGATCACCAGAGGGCTGGAGCACTACATCGCCACCTGCCTCTACGCCGCCCACGACCCTCACCAGGGCCGTTGCCGGATCGCCAACGCCGGACATCTGCCGCCCGTCCTGATACGCCCGGGGCAGCGCCCCGAACTCCTCGATCTGCCCACCGGCGCACCCCTCGGCGTCGGCGGCGTCCCCTTCCGCACGTCCGCCTTCGACTTCCACCCCGGCGACCGGCTCGTCCTGTACACGGACGGCCTGGTGGAGTCCCGGCACCACCCGATCGACGAACGCCTGAACACCCTGCTGCGGGTCCTCGAGGGCGAGCCGCGTCCGCTGAAGGACACCTGCCAGTGGCTCCTGGACAGCCTCCGTGAGCCCGAGGACCACGACGACGTCGCCCTCCTCATCGCGCAGGCCGGGCCGATCGCTCCGGCACCTTGAGCGCCCGTCGGCACTCGATGATGCTGTGTTGCGGAACATGAGATACGTACCGCTATGAGCAACATCATGTCGTCGTGACGGGCGACCGCCGACGCGGATCCGTACCGTCGAGGAGGGGTCATGACGCACCAGGTTCGCGCCGTCGTCGCTCGGGGCGGACCCGTCGGCCTGGAGGAGAAGGCGTTCCAGCGGATGCCCGGCGGCGACGGCTTGCGTTCGGTGGCGGTGCTGTGAGTGCCGTCCGCATCGTCCGGTCACCTCGGGACCGTTCGTGCCGACGGCGGCGCTGGCATGCGGACCGGCCCCACGCGTTCGAGAGTGGCTCGACCGGGGCTTCTGGCCGACGCCCCCACCCTGGACGCACGCCCCCTTCCGGTCCCACGGGCCGCGAGACGGGTGTGCATCCGCGCTCTTCGCACACGTTTCCCAGCGCGGCGCAAGTCCTGTGGGGCGCAACGGGAATCGGCGGGTCGAGGGGTCTTGTGAACGCCTTGACAAGGGTTCTGGCCGAGCTCAGACTGACGTTGCGTCAAACGCAATAAGTTCCGCTATACGCACCGTCAACGGAGCCGAAGGGCGGCTGAAGGCGCCGCCCACAGGCGCACGAGCCATCACAACCGAGGTGTCATGATGATTCCCGCGTGCCGTCTCACGGATCTCCCGCGAGGAGAGGCCTTCCGGCTCGACATCGTTCCGCCGGTCTCGGTGTTCCACACCGACGACGGCGAGGTCCTCGCCGTCGACGACACCTGCACCCACTCGGACGCCTCGCTCGCGGACGGCTGGCTGGAGGGCTGCCAGGTCGAATGTCCGCTCCACGCCTCGACGTTCGACCTGAGGACCGGAGCCGTCGACGCCCCGCCGGCCAGGCTCCCGGTCCGCACCCACGAGGTCGTCGTGGAGGACGGCATGATCTACGTGCGGCTGTCGACGGACGCCCCCAACCTGCCGCCCTGCGTCGCCGACCGGCTCGCCGGAGGCCGCGCGTGAGGACGGTGGCCGTGGTGGGGGCCTCGCTGGCGGGACTGTCGGCGGCCCGCTCACTGCGGTCACAGGGCTACGACGGAAGGCTGGTCGTCATCGGCGACGAACTCCATCGCCCCTATGACCGGCCGCCGCTGTCCAAGGAGTTTCTGGCCGGCGCCCTCGGCGAGGCGGATCTCGCGCTGGAGACGGACGGCGAGGATCTGGGGGCGGAGTGGCTGCTGGGCGCCCGTGCCGCCGGACTGGACCGAGCCGACCGGGCGATCCGGCTCGCCGACGGCCGCCGCGTCCGGGCGGACGGCGTCGTCATCGCCACCGGCGCCGCCGCGCGCACCCTGCCCGGCACCGACGGCCTGGCCGGGGTGCACGTGTTGCGCACGCTGGACGACGCCCGGGGTCTGCGGGACGCCCTGGCCCTGGGCGGACGGCTGGTCGTCATCGGCGGCGGGTTCATCGGCGCCGAGGTCGCCTCCACCGCACACGGCCTCGGGCTCGACGTGACGGTCGTCGAGGCGGCCCCGGCACCGCTCGCCGGACCGCTCGGGCCGGCCATGGGCGGCATCGTCTCCGCCCTCCACGCCGATCACGGCGTACGACTGCTGTGCGGGGCGGGCGTCAAGGGGCTCGGCGGCGAACGCCGGGTCGAGACCGTGCTGTTGGAGGACGGTCGCGGCATCCCCGCGGACATCGTCGTCGTCGGAGTGGGTGCCCGCCCGGACGTCGAGTGGCTCCGGGGATCCGGCATCGCCCTCGACAACGGGGTCACCTGCGGCGCCGACGGCCGCACCGGTGTGGACGGGGTGGTGGCGGTCGGTGACTGCGCCGCCTGGTACGACCCCCGTGCGGGCGGCCACCACCGCGTCGAACACTGGACGGGTGCGCTGGAGCGGCCCGCCACGGCCGTGGCCGCGCTGCTGTCGCCGGGGGCGGCGCGTCCCGGTGTGCCCCGGCCGCCGTACTTCTGGTCGGACCAGTACGGCGTGAAGATCCAGTTCGCCGGACACGCGGCCGGCGCCGACACCGTGACGGTCGTGGAAGGCACCACGGACGAGCGCAGTTTCCTCGCCGTCTACCGGCGCGACGGTCATCCGGTCGCCGTACTCGGCATGAACCGGCCGAGGCTGTTCACCCGCTGGCGCAAACACCTGTGGAACACGGCATCCTGACACCGTCTCCGTGCGCGACACGGTGGCACGTGATGTCCAGGACCTGGTGGCACCGCCCTGCGGCCGGGTGCTGGGCGCGGCGCCCGGGCGCCCGCCGGTCGTGGTCCGCCGGTCGTGGCTCGGCGGTCAGCCCAGGTAGCCCATCCGGTGGCTGATCTCGTCAGCGCCCTTGACCAGCACCGGAGCGAGCTTGTGCAGGCGCTCCTCGGTGAAGCGGTAGGACGGCCCGGAGGCACTGAGCGCCGCGACGACCTCGCCGTCCCGGTCGCGGATCGGCGCGGCGATGGCGTGCAGACCGAGCTCGAACTCCTCCGTGGTCCAGGCGTAGCCGCGCTCCCGGGCCTCGGCGAGGTTCTTCTCCAGCCTGGTCTTGGCGGTGATGGTGTGCGGGGTGACCTTCTTCAGGCCCGCCTCGGCCAGCAGCGCGGCGCGCTCCTTCGCCGGCAGGTGGGCCAGCAGGATCTTGCCGCTGGAGGTGGCGTGCAGCGGGGTGAGCTGGCCGACCCAGTTGTGCGCGGTGACGGCCGCCGGTCCGCGCACCTGGTACAGGTTGATCGCAAAGTGCTCCTGGAGCACCGCGATGTTGACCGTCTCACCGATCTCCTCGGCGAGGCGCTCGCAGACCGGACGGCCCTGCTGGGTGATGTCGATGCGCCCCGTGACCGCGCCGGCCAGACGCACGATGCCGAACCCGAGCCGGTACTTGCCCCGCTCGACGGTCTGCTCCACCAGGCCCCGCGCCTCCAGGGCGCCGAGCAGGCGGAACGCGGTCGACTTGTGGACGTCGATCTCGCCGGCCACCTCACTGACGCCCGCCTCGCCACGCTGGGCCAGGATCTCCAGCACGCTGATGGCGCGGTCGACCGACTGCACTCCGCCGGTCTGTGAGGTCGACGTTTCAGACTCTGTGCTGTGGTTGCCCATAGCGAAACTATACGCTTAGTAAACAACACCGTCGCAAGGGACGCAGCGGAAGCGCGGCCTCACAGGTTGCGTTGAACGCAACCTGGTGCACATAGCGCTACCCCACTAGCATGCCCCGCGTATCTACGGCGCGAGCGAGACGGGGCACCATGGCTACCCTGCACTACGACTTCGTGATCGTCGGCGGCGGATCGGCCGGCAGCGCACTGGCGAACAGGCTCTCGGCGGATCCGGCGAACCGGGTGCTGGTCCTGGAGGCCGGCCGGTCCGACTACCCGTGGGACGTCTTCATCCACATGCCCGCGGCGCTGACCCACCCGATCGGCAACCGGTTCTACGACTGGCGGTACGAGTCCGAGCCGGAGCCCCACATGGACGGCCGCCGCATCTACCACGCGCGCGGCAAGGTGCTGGGCGGCTCCAGCAGCATCAACGGCATGATCTTCCAGCGCGGCAACCCCATGGACTACGAGCGCTGGGCCGCCGACCCGGGGATGGAGACCTGGGACTACGCGCACTGCCTGCCGTACTTCCGCCGGATGGAGAACTGTCTGGCGGCCGACCCGGACGACGAGTTCCGCGGCCACGACGGCCCGCTCGTCCTCGAACGCGGTCCGGCGACCAACCCGCTCTTCACCGCCTTCCTGGAGGCCGTCCAGCAGGCCGGCCACGTCCGCACCGACGACGTCAACGGCTACCGCCAGGAGGGCTTCGCCCCCTTCGACCGCAACGTCCACCGCGGGCGGCGCCTGTCGGCCGCCAAGGCCTACCTCAAGCCCGCGATGAGGCGGCCGAACCTCACGGTCCGCACCCGAGCGTTCGTCACCCGGGTGCTCTTCGAGGGCAAGCGGGCCGTCGGCGTCGAGTACCGGCGCGGCAGGGGCGCGCCCCGGCAGGTCCGTGCCGCGGAGGTCATCCTCTGCGGCGGCGCGATCAACTCCCCGCAGCTGCTCCAGCTCTCCGGCGTCGGTGACGCCGACGCACTGCGCGCCCTCGGCATCGACGTCGTCCACAACCTCCCCGGCGTCGGCGAGAACCTCCAGGACCATCTGGAGGTCTACGTCCAGTACGCCTGCAAGCAGCCGGTCTCCATGCAGCCCTACCTGGCGAAGTGGCGTGCCCCGTTCATCGGGCTGCAATGGCTCTTCCGCACCGGTCCCGCCGCCACCAACCACTTCGAGGCGGGCGGCTTCGCCCGCAGCAACGAGGACGTGGACTACCCCAATCTGATGTTCCACTTCCTGCCGGTCGCGGTCCGCTACGACGGATCCTCGCCGGCCGGCGGCCACGGCTACCAGGTGCACGTGGGACCCATGTACTCCGACGCCGTCGGATCGGTGAAGATCAGGAGCAGTGACCCCCGGGTCAAGCCCGTACTGCGCTTCAACTACCTCTCCACCGAACAGGACCGCCGCGAATGGGTCGAGGCCGTCCGGGTCGCCCGCCGGCTCCTCGACCAGCCCGCGCTCGCCCCCTACAACGGTGGGGAGATCTCGCCCGGCCCGTCCGTGCGGAGCGACGAGGAGATCCTCGCCTGGGTCGCCAAGGAGGGCGAGACCGCCCTGCACCCCTCCTGCACCTGCAAGATGGGCACCGACGACATGTCCGTCGTCGACCCGGCGAGCATGCGCGTGCACGGACTGGACGGACTGCGCGTGGTGGACGCCTCCGTGATGCCGTACGTCACCAACGGCAACATCTACGCACCCGTGATGATGGTCGCGGAGAAGGCCGCCGACCTGATCCTCGGCAGGCGGCCGTCGGAGCCGGCGAAGGTGGCGTACTACCGGCACCGCGATGCCGGGACGCAGACGGGCTAGGGCCTGTCGTTCGGATCGGGCCACACCCATGTCCCGGGCCCGGCCGTGTGCGGCATCATGACCCGAACCCTTGACGTGGGAGGGCGAGTTCGCAAGGGTGTTCCACCACAAGCAATCAGATGCACGATGCGCAACGCAAAGCGGCTGAAGGGCTTGGTCTGTGGCAGACCTGTACGTGGACGGGACATGGCGGGAGCCGGTGTCCGGAGGCTTCCGGGAGATCCGCTGTCCCGCCGACGGCACCCTCGCCGCGACGGTGTCGGAAGGGACACGCCCCGACACCGAAGCGGCGATCGCCGCCGCCCGCCGCGCCTTCGACGAGGGACCCTGGCCGCGCGCCCCCGAGCGGGAGCGCGGCCGACTGCTTCTGCGCACCGCCGACATCATCGAGCGCGACGCCAAGGAGTTCGCCCGCGCCGAATCGGTGGACACCGGCAAGCGCCTCGTCGAGAGCGAGTACGACATCGCCGACGTCGTCTCCTGCCTCCGCCACTACGGCGGCATCGGCGGCATCGACGCCGGCCGGGTCGTCGACACCGGACGCGAGGACGCCGTCAGCCGCGTCGTGTACGAGCCGATCGGGGTGTGCGGGCTGATCACCCCCTGGAACTACCCGCTGTTACAAGCCTCCTGGAAGGTCGCGCCCGCACTCCTCGCGGGCAACACGGTCGTCCTCAAGCCCAGCGAACTCACCCCCTCCACATCCATCCTGCTCATGAAGGCGCTTCAGGAGGCCGGGCTCCCCGCCGGCGCGGCGAACCTGGTGCTGGGCACCGGCCTCGAGGCGGGCGCACCACTGTGCGACAGCCCCGCCGTGGACATGATTTCCTTCACCGGAGGTCTGGAAACCGGCAGGCGCGTCATGGCGGCGGCGGCCGCGACGGTGAAGAAGGTCGCGCTGGAGCTCGGCGGCAAGAACCCCAACGTGGTCTTCGCCGACGCCGACTTCGACACGGCCGTCGACTTCGCCCTCACGGCCGTCTTCCTGCACTCCGGACAGGTGTGCTCGGCCGGTGCCCGGCTGATCGTCGAGGACCGCCTGCACGACCCCTTCGTCGACGAGGTGGTCCGCCGCGCCCGGCGGATCCGCCTCGGCGGCCCCTTCGACCCCGCGGCGCAGACCGGACCGCTGATCTCCGCCGCGCACCGGGAGAAGGTCGAGGCGTACGTCGCGGCGGGCCTGGCCGAGGGGGCCGTACTGCGCTGCGGCGGCGAACGTCCGGCCGACGCCGCCCTCGCCGCCGGGTACTACTACCCGCCCACCGTGCTCGACGAGTGCCGGCAGGACATGCGGGTCGTGCACGAGGAGTCCTTCGGCCCGGTGCTCACCGTGGAACGCTTCCGAAACGAGGACGACGCCGTACGCATCGCCAACGACACCGAGTTCGGACTCGCCGGAGCCGTATGGACGCAGGACGCCGGAAAGGCCCAGCGAGTGGCCCGGCGGTTGCGCCACGGAACGGTCTGGATCAACGACTACCACCCCTATGTGCCGCAAGCCGAATGGGGTGGTTTCGGGCGTTCGGGCGTGGGCCGGGAGCTGGGGCCCACCGGCCTGGACGAGTACCGGGAGCCCAAGCACATCTGGCAGAACATCCAACCACGGCCGCAGCGCTGGTTCAGCGGCTGAACGCCGAAAAGAGGTCGAACGTGACCCCCACACAGACCGAGGCGCCGCAGCGGCGCGGCAGACCCCACGACCCGGACGCCACTCCGGTCGTCTCCGTGCGCCGGCTGTGGAAGGTGTTCGGGCCGAAGGCCGATCGGGTGCCGGACTCCGCCGAACTGTGCGGGCTCTCCCGCCGCGAGCTCATGGAGCGCACCGGCTGCACCGCCGCCGTACGCGACGTCGGCTTCGACGTCTCGCCGGGCGAGGTCTTCGTGGTCATGGGCCTGTCGGGCTCCGGCAAGTCCACCCTGGTGCGCTGCCTGACCCGGCTGATCGAACCCACCTCGGGTGAAATCGTCTTCGAGGGTGAGGACATCCGCGGCGCCGACGAACGGCGCCTGCGTGAACTGCGGCGGCGCAAGTTCTCCATGGTCTTCCAGCACTTCGGGCTGCTGCCGCACCGCCGCGTGGTGGACAACGTGGCCTTCGGCCTGGAGATCCGCGGCACGGGCAGGGCCGAACGCACCGCACGGGCCCAGGAGGTCGTCGAACTCGTCGGCCTGGCCGGCTACGAGAACGCCTACCCCGACCAGCTGTCCGGCGGCATGCAGCAGCGCGTCGGCCTGGCCCGCGCCCTGGCCGGCGATCCGGACGTGCTCTTCTTCGACGAGCCGTTCTCCGCGCTGGACCCGCTCATCCGCCGCGACATGCAGAACGAGGTCATCCGGCTGCACCACGAGGTCGGCAAGACGATGGTGTTCATCACCCACGACCTCTCCGAGGCGCTCAAGCTGGGCGACCGCATCCTGATCATGCGCGACGGCAGGACGGTCCAGTGCGGCCGGGGCGACGAACTGGTCGGCGCGCCCGCCGACGACTACGTCCGCGACTTCGTCAAGGACGTACCGCGCGGCGATGTGCTCACCCTGCGCTGGATCATGCGGCCCGCCGGGCCGGACGACGCCCTGGACGGCCCTGAACTGGGCCCGGACGTGGTGGTGCGCGAGGCCACCCGGGCGGTGCTGGCCGCCGACCGGCCGGTCAGAGTCGTCGAGCACGGCAAGCTGCTCGGCATCGTCGGCGACGAGGAGATCCTCGCGGTGGTGGCGGGGCGGGAGGGCGGCGCCTGATGGCTGTCGCCCTGGACAAGTCCGCACCCCCGGCCGGCGCGCGCAGAGCCGGTCGTCGCACGGTGGTGGCCGCGATCCTGGTCGTCTGGCTGGTGCTGTTCGCGGTGTTCCGCGGCCGGCAGACGCTTGCCCTGGCAGCCGCGGACCTCACCGGACTGCACCGCTGGTTCAACGACGTCAACGACACGATCGGAGCGAACCGGAACTCCAACCCGCTCTTCCTGTACTTCTTCAACGAGATCCGCCTGGTCATCGACCACCTGGTGACCTTCGTGCAGCACCTGATCTCCCAGCCCACGGGTGCCCGCCCCGTGCCGCGGATCGGCTGGCTCGGCGTGGTCGGCCTCGCGGGCTATGTCTCGTGGGCCGTGGCCAACTGGCGGGTCGCGCTGCTGGCCGTCGCCGGGTTCACCTTCTTCGGGCTGCAGGGGCTGTGGCAGGAGAGCATGGACACCCTGTCCCTGACCGTCTCCGCGGTCCTCGTGGCGCTGCTGTTCGCGCTGCCGCTGGGCGTGTGGATGGGGCTGTCCGACCGGTGCGAACGGATCCTGACGCCGCTGCTGGACTTCATGCAGACGATGCCGACCTTCGTCTACCTGGCCCCGCTGACCCTGTTCTTCCTCATCGGCCCGGCCTCCGCCACGATCGCCACCCTGATCTACGCGGCGCCGCCGGCGATCCGCATCACCGCGCACGCCATCCGCTCCGTACCGCGGAGCACGGTCGAGGCGGCGGACTCGCTCGGCGCGACCCGGCGGCAGACGCTGCTGAAGGTGCTGCTGCCGATGTCCCGGCGGACGGTCGTGATGGGCGTCAACCAGACCATCATGGCCGCCCTGGCGATGGTGACCATCGCGGCCCTGATCGACGCCCCCGGGCTCGGCAAGACCGTCGTCCAGGCCCTGCAGTCGCTCGACGTGGGCACGGCCTTCAACGCGGGCCTCGCCATCGTCGTCATGGCGATCGTCCTGGACCGGGTGACGACCGCGGCCGGCGAACGCGAGGAGGCGGCCCGCCGCTCCGGCAGCCGCTTCCTCGCCCGGCGCCGTCCCCTGCTGGCTGTGGGCGCCGTGAGCACCGCGATCCTGGTGTACGTGTCGCACACCTACGTGTGGGCGGCCGAGTTCCCCGGTGACGGAGGGACCGGAAGATCCGTCGCGAGCGCGGCGGACACCGCGACCGCATGGGCACAGGACCATCTGTCCGGCATCACGAACACCGTCCGCGACATCATCACCAACGGCCTGCTCAACCCCTTCCAGTCGCTGCTCACCGACTCCCCGTGGTGGTTGGTCGGCGCGGCCCTGGTGACGCTCGGCGCGGTGCTCGGCGGCCGGTTCGCCGCCCTCACCGCGGCGGTCTGCGTGGGTCTGCTGGTGGGCACGGGCGTGTGGTCGGACAGCATGACGACGCTGGCCTCGACCGCCGTGGCGACGGTGCTGGTGATGGTGCTCGGCGTCGTCTTCGGCGTGTGGATGGGACGCAGCGTGCCGGTGGACCGGGTGCTGCGGCCCACCCTGGACGCGGCGCAGGTGATGCCGCCGTTCGTCTACCTCGTGCCGTTCCTGGCGCTGTTCGGGGCGACGCGCTTCACGGCCATCGTGGCCGCCGTCGTCTACGCGGCGCCGGTGGCCGTGAAGATCATCGCGGACGGGGTGCGGGCCGTGCCCGAGACCACCGTCGAGGCGGCCGCCTCCGCCGGGTGCACCACCTGGCAGATCATCACCAAGGTGCAACTGCCGATGTCACGTCGGGCGCTGACCCTCGCGACCAACCAGGGCCTGATCTACGTGCTGTCGATGGTGGTGGTGGGCGGCCTGGTGGGGGCCGGCGCCCTCGGCTACGACGTCGTGGCCGGATTCTCGCAGGGAGAGCTGTACGGCAAGGGGCTGGCGGCGGGACTGGCCATCGTCCTGCTCGGAGTCATGTTCGACCGGATCACTCAGGCGGCGGCGCGACGCGCCGGCGCGTAAGGAGCAGGACACCATGGCAAGACACTGGCGAGCCGGCGCGGCCGGCCTGGCCGTCCTCGGCCTCACCCTCACGGCGTGCGGAGGTGCGAAGGTCGGTGACAGTTCCTCCGCGGGCTCCAAGAACTCGGGCGGCGCCTGCGGCACCTTCAAGCTGGCCGTCAACCCCTGGGTCGGCTACGAGGCGGACGCGGCGGTCGTCGCGTACGTCGCGCAGCACGACCTCGGGTGCACGGTGGACAAGAAGGACCTGAAGGAGGAGATCGCCTGGCAGGGCTTCGGGACCGGCGAGGTGGACGCGATCCTGGAGAACTGGGGCCACGACGACCTGAAGAAGAAGTACATCACCGAGCAGAAGACCGCCGTGGAGGCCGGCTCCACCGGCAACAAGGGCGTCATCGGCTGGTACGTGCCGCCGTGGCTGGCCAAGGCCCATCCGGACATCACCGACTGGAAGAACCTCAACAAGTACGCCTCCCGCTTCAAGACCTCGGAGTCGGGCGGCAAGGGCCAACTGCTGGACGGCGACCCGTCCTTCGTCACCAACGACGCGGCGCTGGTGAAGAATCTGAAGCTGGACTTCAAGGTGGTGTACGCGGGCAGCGAGACCGCGCTCATCCAGGCCTACCGGACGGCCGAGAAGAACAAGCGGTGGGTGATCGGCTATTTCTACGAGCCGCAGTGGTTCCTGTCCGAGGTCCCGCTGGTCAAGGTCGACCTGCCCACGTACACGACCGGATGCGACGCCGACGCGGCGAAGATCGCCTGTGACTATCCCGTGTACGACCTGGACAAGATCGTCAGCTCGAAGTTCGCCCGGTCCGGCAGCCCCGCCTACAAGCTGGTGAAGAACTTCCACTGGACGAACGACGACCAGAACACCGTGGCCAAGTACATCGCGCAGGACAAGATGTCGCCCGAGGCGGCCGCGAAGAAATGGGTCGAGGCCAACCGCGACAAGGTGGAGGCCTGGCTGGCCTGACCCGCCTCCGGGACCGGCCGGCGACGCCCGGCGGGCGGTGCGCAGAAGCGCGCACCGCCC
>NZ_JBSFRB010000052.1:0-52798 GCF_053589015.1 Streptomyces sp. NPDC003393
AGGGCGGCGGCCTCTCCGGTGGCCTCGGCGGGGTTGATCTGCGGCAGCGTCGACATGGCGGTCTCCTGGGGTCCCGGCACCGGTTCTAATGTTTGTCCGGCGCTCTTTCCATTTGGACGATGACACACCCACACCCTCATGTCAAACGGATGAGCTACATTCAAAGCATTAGTCCAGTGGTAGCGTGGAGAGATGACCACTGACACCGCAACCAACGCCGTCCTCTTGGGGGAACCACTACCGATCGAGCTGATGAACACCGTCAGCGTTGCTCACGGCCAGACCCAGGACGCCCTCGAGACCGACGCGGGAGCCGCAACCTGGCTCAACGCCGTCGCGCACCGGTTCCAGGCCGAAGGCGCGATCCATCTCGAACCCCTCGACGCGGACCAGGCACGCCCGGCGGCGGAACACCTCCGTGAACTGCGAAGCGCGCTCCGGCACCTCGCGGCAGAGGCAACCGACGACCCGAGGCCCGCGGCGACAACCCCGCCGCTGACACGTACCGAAGCGGTCGCCGTACTCAACAACCGGTCCCAGGTCTGGCCACAGCTCTCCTGGCCGGTCGATGCCGGGCCCACACGCGCGTACCACGGGCCCGGAACGGCCCAGGATCTGGCAGTGCAGTTCATTGCCCACCAGGCTGTCGAGCTCTTCACCGGTCCGGACCACGACCGTCTGCGCCCCTGCCTGGCGCCCAACTGCCTGCTCTTCTTCGTGAAGAACCACCCGCGGCGCGAATGGTGCTCGCCCGTCTGCGGTAACCGCGTACGCGTCGCCCGCCACTACCGGCGCCACCGCACGTCCGAGGAGCGAAACTGAGAAGCGGCGCCTGAGGGACCCAAGAGGGGCAACATTCACGTGCAACCATCGAGAATATTGAGGTGATCGAGAAAAAAGAAGAATCTCATTGCGCTGACATACAGCTAGTTTTGGTCGAATGCAGGCTTAGACTCTTCGAGAATCTGGTTCCTTCGGTCCCTGGAATGGCGCCATCCCCTACGTAGCATGGCGACCGGCGCCGGGGATCGCAGACCCGCCCGAGACCCTGACAAGGATTACCTGCGTGTCGCGCCATGCTGAGATTGCGTCGGCTGCCCGGACTGAGTCAGCACCGTCGTCTGTCGCTGACCGACCCTCAACCATCCCGGTTCCGCTTTTTTGTGATTCGTTGCACATTGACATGGGCGAGCCGGCCACATTGGGGAATGTCTCGCTCGAGGCAACCCGGGTTGTCCACCCAATGAGCCTCGAAGGACTCGCATGAGCCGTGCTGCGGACGCGTCACAGATCGACGTACAGTCCTCCGCTCGACAGGTACTCAAATACGGGACGGCCGGAGCACCGGCTGAGGCGTTTTCCGTTTCCCTTCCAGAGCCGGCACAGACTCAAGAAGCCTCTCGTGCGGATTCCGGTGGCTGGATGGCCGCTGAAACCATGCCATCGACCCTCTCCGACCGGGGGAATGCACGGCTGTTCGTCGAGCGCTATCGGAACGAGTTCCGTCACGTAGAGGGCCTTGGCTGGTTCTTCTGGGATGGGTACCGATGGAACCGGACAAATGGAGAGAAAGCTGCGCTGTGGGCGGCCGGCGAGATGGCTGAAGACCTCCCCGTCACCGACACGCGAGGAATCTTCAGCGACAACGAACTCGCCCGACACAAGCGGCGGACGCTTTCCACGACCGGCATCCAGGCGTTGCTTGCTCAAGCCAAGGCATCACCTGGTCTGTCCATCGATCCGGACGCCTTGGACGGCGATCCGTACACTCTTTGCACACCTGCCGGGGTCGTTGATCTTCATACCGGTCAGCTCCGCAGCCCCGACCCGAGTCGTGACTTGCACTCTCGGGCCACCAGTGTGGCCCCACAACCGATGGACACGCCGCGTTGGCGCCGCTTCTTGAGCGACACCTTCGGTGCGGACGACGCAGGCGTGGAGATGATCGACTTCCTACAGCTATTGCTCGGCCATTCCATCACCGGTGATGTCGGAGCTCAGGTTCTTCCCTTCCTGCACGGGGAGGGAAAGAATGGCAAGAGCACGCTGATGGACATCGTCCTGCAGATATTGGGCGACTACGCCGACGCTGCACCCCCTGGTTTTCTGATGGACCGTGGCGCCTTCTCGGAACACTCCACAGAACTCACCGAGCTGCACGGCCGTCGGCTGGTGGTGTGCAGCGAGCTCAAACCGAACGACAAGTTCGACGAAGCCCGAGTACGTCTTTTGACGGGTGGGGACAGGATCAAGGCCCGCCGTATGCGGCAGGACTACTTTTCCTTTGCCCCTACACACCATCTGTGGCTTCTGGGCAACCACCGTCCGGAGGTCACGGTAGGAGGCTTCGCTTTTTGGCGACGTATACGATTGTTGCCCTTTACCAGGACCGTTCCCGCTGGGCGTCGCATCGACAATTTGGCCTTCGAGTTGGTTCGCGACGAGGGCGCCGGCGTCCTGCAGTGGATCATTGAAGGGGCCACGAAGTATTTGTCCACACGGGACCCCCTAGATGGGCCTGATCAAGTTCGGCTGGCTACCACCACGTATGCCACTACTGAGGATCACATCGGCCGATTCCTTGAAGAATGCTGCATTGTGGACCTTGGTAACTCCAGCGGCCTCCGCGTTGATCAAGCTCTGCTCTTCGACCAGTACCAGCACTGGTGTAGAACCGAAGGGATCCGTGCGGCAACACCGCGTGCTTTCGCCAGCCGAGTCCGCACAGAACTTGGGCTGACCTCGCCTGCGGATATGGTCAAGTCAAACGGCCGCAAATATTACCCGTGCCTGGGTCTGTTGAACGATGATGAGAGAGCATAGCCGCGGGTGGAGACTTGCGTCGCATTCCTGTACTCGCGCGTAACCCCACCCTACTATGCATGAACTGGCTCTTAACCTCGCTGCTGTTTCTGGCGGACGTGTTCGGTGAGGGTTTCGATTCGTTTCACGGTCTTCCCTGGCTCGTGACGTGGGGCTGGCCTGCGGTTCTTCGAGCCGGGTGGGCGTCCGGGTCCGGGCTTGGAGGGTCTGGGCACGTCGGCGGGACGGGCGGTCTTCACGCGGAGGTGGCGGAACCCCCGGGGGACCCGGGCGGGGGTCAGCCGACGTGGTTCGGCGGGCCGTTCCCAGGGTCGGCGGAGGTCCTCGGCGAGGGGGCGGGCGAGGCGGAGTTGGGTGTGGGCGGCGATGATCAGCCAGGTCCACAGGTCGGCGGTGTGCGGATGGCGGACCTTGGGGACGGTCCAGCCCAGGGTCTGCGTGAACAGCCGGAAGGTGTGTTCAAGATCGAATCTGCGCAGGAACGCCTGCTAGCGCACATCGACGTCCTGTCCGGTCATGCCGGTGCGCGAGGACCACAGCCACACCGGTTTCGGGTCGCGGTCGCCGGGCAGATGCTCGGCCTTCAACCGGATCGACGTGCCGTGGATCAAAGGGAGTTCACCGCAGTGGTCGAGCCAGGGGCCACGGGCCTGCAGGCGCGGGTGCATCCGGTCCCAGGCGAGGGCTTCGGCCCGGCCGTAGCGTGTGGTGTCGCAGGTGGTGGCCTGGTCGGGGGTGTGCCAGGACTCCGGTTTGGAGAAGGTGAGGACGCCACCGTGCTTGCGGGGCTGCCCGCCGCGCGGGGTGGAGCGGCGCGGGCCGGCATCCCTCAGCATGACGCGGTCCGAGCGGAGCCGGCCGACCAGCTCGACGGGCAGGTCGGCCAGGACGTAGGCGAGGCGTGTGACGTCGTAGCCGGTGTCCATGACGACGAGGATGTCCGCGTCGCCCGGCCGTCACTGCCCGGCGTGCACCAGCCGGGTGACCACCTCGCGCAGTTGGGCGGCGGTCACCGCGGTGGCATCGTCGGCCGGCCCGAGCCGGATCGCGTCCAGTACGGCCGTCCACGACGTGCGTCCCGTCTCCAGCGCGGCGACGAAGGAGTAGGGCCAGCCGGGGATGAACTGATCCGCGCTGCGGCCTCGCCCGTAGACGTGGCAGAAGACGGGAGCGCTGCTCGCCGATGCCGCGGCATCCGTCCAGGGGGCGCAGGGCGTCCGGCCGTACAGCGGTGACGGCGTCGACGTACACGCGGCCGCCCAGGGCGACCAGGTCGCGGGCCTCGAGGATGCCGAGCAGGGCGGCCTGGGCGCGCAGCTGCTCGACGCCGACACGGCCGGGGGCATCCATCCGCTGCTCGTACGGCAGGAGCTCGTCGTCGAGACGGACGAAGCCGTGCAGGGCGGAGAGCACGAGGACGCCGCCGGGACCGGCGATCCCCTCGGCGGCTCGTCGGCACATGAGGTGATACGAGCCGGTGTAGAGGTTGCGGGCGGAGGTGGGGCGGTCCACTGCGAGTTTGGCGGCCGAGCAGGGCGAAGCGCGCGAGTTCGTGGATTCTCGGAACTGCGTGACGAGGAACCCGCACGTTGATCGAGCCTTGACTCGAAAGCGCGTGCAGGTTGAGGACTTCCCGGGCTCGCTAGGGATGTCGTCAACGAGACTTCGGCGCCAAGGCTCGGCGGTCCATGGCCCGCAGCTGCCACCCCACCTCCCAGGTCGCCTCGTGCCCGCTTTACCGAAGGCACCCAAATAACGTCGCTGAACTGCAGGTAGTCCGCTATCCGAGAGCGGGTTGGCCGCCCATGGCGCTGAGGGTGGCGCCGTTGACGTAGCTGGCGTCGGGGGAGGCCATGAAGGCGATGGCTCCTGCAATTTCCTCGGGGTCGGCGAGGCGCTGAAGAGCGACGGCTTGTCCGGCGGATTCGAAGGCGTCGCCGTAGACGGCGGTGCCTTCGGTGCGGGTGGGGCCTGCGGCGACGGCGTTGACGCGGACTCCGGCGGGGCCGTATTCGGCGGCCCAGACGCGGGTGAGGGATTCCAGCGCGGCTTTGGTGGCTCCGTAGATGCCGCTGCCGAGGCCGGGGGTATCAGCGGCGCCGCTGCTGACGTTGATGATGGCGCCGTGTCCGCGCTCGGTCATTGAGGGGGCGAGTGCCTGGACGAGGAGGTAGGGGGCGCGCAGGTTGATGGCGATGTGGGCGTCGAAGGTGTCGGGGGTGGTGTCGGCGGTGCGGGCGAAGTGGAAGATGCCCGCGTTGTTGACCAGGATGTCGGCCTGTCCGGCGCGTTCGGCCAGAGCGGTCACCTGCGCGGGGTCGGACAGGTCGGCGGGCTCGAAGCGGGCCTTGGCCCCAAGGGCGGTGATGCGCTGGAGGGTGTCGGCGGCGCGCTGCTCGTCGCGGCCGTGGACGATGATGTCGGCGCCGCGGGCGGCCAGGGCCAGGGCGGTGGCCCGTCCGATGCCGGCCGTGGCGCCGGTGACCAGGGCGGTCTGCTGGGTGAGGTCGCGGTGCATGGTCGTGCTCGTTCCTGTGCGTTGTCGGGTGCTGGTGAGGGGTTACTGGGTGCGCTGGGCGGTCAGGACGGTGTCGTGGATGGTGACCTGCCGACCGTCGGGTGTGGTGGCGGTGCGGGGGCGGGCGGTGCGGGTGATGGCCTTCCAGGCGGTTGCGGGGAGGTCGTCGATGAGGTCGTCGGCGGTGTAGAAGATGTCGGGCTCGGGCGGGCGGGGCATGGCGGTGTCCAGGTCGCTGGGGTGGTGGCCGATGATCACCAGGTGTCCGTCGTGGGTGACCCGGGAGGCGAGGGCGGCGAAGACAGCGCGTCGCAGCGGAGAGGGGAAGTGGAGGAAGGAGGCGGTGACCAGGTCGTAGCGGGGTGCTCCGTCGTCGGGTGTCCAGGTGCGGATGTCGGCCTGCTGCCAGATGAGGCGGCTGGCCAGCGCGGTCGGGGTGTGGTCGGCTGCGCGGGCGAGGGCCTGGGCGGAGAAGTCGGTGCCGGTGACGTGCCAGCCCGCCTGGACCAGCCAGATGGCGTCGGTGCCCTCACCGCACCCCGCCTCCAGCGCCGTTCCGGGAGCGAGTGCGGTCACTTCCTCGACGAGAGCGGGGTTGGGCTGCCCGCTCCACCAGGGGTTGGGGTGGTTGTAGCGCTGGTCCCAGAATGCGGCTTCGTACCGCGGATCGGTGTCACTCATCAGAGCTCTCCAGATCTGGTCGGTTAAGGGGTGATCATGCGGGGGTGGTCTTGGGGGCGGGGATGCGGCGCCCCCAGAGGCCGAACAGGAGCAGTCCGGCCAGGGGGAAGGCGGCGGTGGCGAGCAGCGTCGTGCCCAGGCCGTTGTCCAGGCCGCCGGTGGCGGACAGCACGCTGGTCAGGACGGCCAGGCCCATGCCGCCGCCGAGTTGCTGCAGGCCCTGGTTGAGGCTGGCGGCGGCGCCGATGTGCTCGGCCGGGGCCTGGTGCATGATCACGGCGGTGACGGGGGCGAAGGTGGCGCCGGCGCCCGCACCGAGCAGGATCGAGGGCAGCAGCACCGTGACGATCGAGGTGTTCGCGTCGGCGTCGGCGGCTACGAGGGCCATCCAGGCGATACCCAGCACCAGCCCCGCAAGGCCCGCGCTGCCGATGACGCGCTCACCAAGTCGCGGCAGCAGCCGGGGGGTGAGCTGGTTGGTGGCGATCAGGCCGAGCGTGAAGGGCACCAGAGCCAGACCGGTCTGGATCGGGGTGAAGCCCAGCACCTGCTGGGTGAGCAGGGTGGTGAAGAACAGGAAGCCGACCTGTCCTGCCGGGATGACGAGCATCGACAGCAGAGGGCCGGCGCTGCGCATGGAGGAGAAGAACGCCAGTGGCGTCACCGGATGCGGGTGCCTGCGCTCACACATCACCAGGGCCACGAGCGCGAGTGCGGCGACGGCGAACGCCCCCAGCACCAGGGCGCTGTTCCAGCCGCGGTCGGCGGCGGAGGTGAAGGCGAACACCAGCGCCACCATCGTCAGGATCGACACTGCGGCGCCACCAATGTCCAGCGTGGTGCGCCGACGCTCCATCTCCGGAAGATTACGCACCGCGCCCAGCAGGGTCAGCAGGCCGATGGGGGCGTTGACGAACATCACCCACTGCCAGCCCAGTGTCTGCGTCAGCACACCGCCCCCCAGCAGCCCGACCGCGGCTCCTGCGCCGACGGCCAGGACGAACATCGCCATCGCGCGGGAGCGCTGCGGGCCCAGCGTCGTGATCCCCATCAGCAGCACCATCACGCTGGGCGCCGCCATGGCCGCGCCCACTCCCTGCAGTGCTCGCGCCGCCACCAAGACCCCGGCGGAGGGCGCGAGCCCCCCGGCGACGGAGGCGATCACGAAGACGATGACGCCCAGGATCAGAGCGCGGCGGGGGCCGATCATGGAGCCGACTTTGCCGCTGAGCAGGATCAGGCCGCCGAAGGTCAGCGCGTAGGCGGTGACCACCCAGGACAGGCCCGCGCTGGAGAAGCCCAGCTCGTGACCAATGTCGGGCAGGGCCACGTTCACGATCGAGGTGTCCACGACGAACATCAGCTGCGTCAGAACCAAGATCACCACGGCCAGCGTCACCGAACCGCGGCGCACCGCCATCGCCGCTCCGGGCGGTGCCACGGCCCGCTGCGCGTCCAGCACCTCGGTTCTGCTGTCGTGGCTCATCGCGTCTCTCCCATTCCGTACGGCGGACCTGGCGGGGCGCCTGCCACCACGGTCAGGCCGTCCACAGCAACGCGCAAAGATCCTTGCTGCGGTGGCAAGGTTGGAGGCATGGATGAGGAAACACAGTCGACGATGGCCGCGGTCGGCCCCCGCCTGAAAGGGCTGCGCACCCAGCGCAGCCTCTCCCTGACAGCCCTGGCCGAGGCCACCGGGATCTCACTCAGCACGCTCTCGCGCCTGGAGTCGGGCCAGCGCCGCCCCACCCTCGAATTGCTCCTGCCCCTGGCCCGGGAGCTGCGCGTGGACATCGGCCAGCTCATCGGCGCACCGCAGACGGGCGACCCCCGCCTGCACCTGCAGCCTGTCACCCGCCACGGCATGACCATGCTCCCGCTCACCAGGCGTGCGGGAAGCCTGCAAGCCTACAAACTGATCATCTCGCCAAAAATGCGCTCACCCGATCCCGAGCAGGCCAGCCACGAAGGCTACGAATGGATCTACGTCCTCGACGGCCGCCTACGCCTGGTCCTGGGCGACAACGACCTGATCATGGGTCCCGGAGAAGCCGCCGAATTCGACACCCGCACCCCCCACTGGTTCGGCAACGCCGACGAACACCCCGTCGAAATCCTCAGCCTCCTCGGCCACCAAGGAGAACGCGCACACCTCCGCGCCCGCACCGTCCCGCCAACTGAGCGCACACCGAACTGATTTGCTCGATCTGCCGTACAGCGGCGCTCCACCGAGCGAGCGGTTGTTGCTACCGGGGGAGTTTCGCAGTGCGTTCCGGGTGGGCCGCAGTGATGTACCGCATTGCGGTGTGAGAGGAGATGCCGAAGAGGCGCATCAGATGAAGCGGGTCGCCAACCTCGAAGGCCTTGTCGCGGATCCGGTCCTGCCCCAGTGTCGGCATCGTGAGTCCGGTGGGCCGGAAGATGGAGGTAAACGTGGTGCCGATGGGCGAGTGAGTGGTGTCCACCGCGGTCCATAGGTTGATCAGCAGATGCGGGTTGGTGGTCACCGGCCAGCGGCGGTGCCGTTCACGGAGCCACGCGGAGGCGCAGCGGTAGTGTTGTGTGCCGCCCAAGATGAGCATGAGCTTGCCACTCAAGATGAGCACGTCCGGGGTTGAGGAAGGCCCGCCGGGATCTTCCGGCGGGCCTTGTTGATCTTCATCGTGTCACTGGGATGCTCGGGGTGCCGGTCTCTCCGTCGAGGTTTTGGCATGATGCTCGGATGATCGTTCCGATACCTGCTGTTGTTCCCCCGGGCCGGATGAGCCAGACCGAGCAGCCTGTGTTCGGCCTGGCCAACGGCCTTGAGCTGCGCCCTTGGTGCCTTGATGACGCCAAGGTCCTCATGGACTCATGCCAGGATGCGGACGTTCAGCACTGGAATCGGCCGGGGCAGCTGTCTCTGGATGACGCGCGTGACCGGATCGTGCGCTGGGAGAAGCGCTGGCGGACGGAGAAGGCAGCAATCTGGGCGATCGCCGAACCGGGAGGCGGCAGCCCGGTGGGCCTGATCGGTCTGGCCGACTTCGATCTCGACGGGGGCAGTGCCGAGTTCCTGTACTGGTTGCTCCCCGCCGGCCGTGGTCGTGGAGCCATGGTCGACGCGGTCGTCCGTGTCAGTCGTTGGGCCTTGGAAGACCTGGGTCTGCATCGTCTCCGGATCACCCACTCCGTCGCCAACGCCGCCTCCTGCCGGGTGGCGGAGAAGGCGGGGTTCGCTCTCGAAGGGACGATGCGAAGGGCCCTGCTGCACTCGGACGGCTGGCATGACGAGCATCTGCATGCGCGTGTCCAAGGCGACGCCTGGCCGTGGTGAGGACGCTGGGTCATTCGGCGGTGACTTCGGCGACGGCGGCGCGGACGGAGGACTCGTCGACGATGGACTTGTTGTCGGCGTAGGCGGACAGCAGGGCCTGGACGGCGAGGTTGTTGACGGCGCGGGGATAGCCGCGGGCGGTGTCGTGGATGAGGTTGATCGCGTCGTCGGAGAACAGGGTGTCGGAGCGGCCGACGAGGGCGAGGTGGTGGGTGAGGTAGCTGGTGGTCTCCTCGCTGGTCATGGGTGGCATGTTGTAGCGGATCGCGATCCGCTGGTCGAGGGTGCCGGATACCGGCATGGCCACACCTCGCGGACGCCTACGACCTCGAGCGCGTCCGCGAGGCACCTGCCGTCGGCCGCGACGTCATGGCACAGGTAGCCGCCTACGAGGAACGGAAGAAGGCGCACCCCGATCGGGATCACTGGTCACTGGTCGATCAGAACGACCCGGGGGACGACGGACCCAGCGAGGTCCTGGACGGCGATCTCGATCGGTGGAAGCGGCTCAGCAGCGGCCCAAACCGTGGCATGTGGCGCATGGTCGGCTTCTCGCTCTCCCGGTATGAGGCCAGCACCGGGGAGGCCGTGCCCTGGCAGCAGCTCGCCTACCACTACGCCCCGCTCACCGCAGCCACAGGAGAGGACCGCTGACTGTGAACCACGTTGACGGCCTTCTCGGGCCCGGCGGTGCCGTCCTCGTAGCCCGCGAAGCCGTCGCGCAGCTGGTCCAGGCCTGAAGGGGCGTGCCGCACCGCCCGGCTCGGGGTCTCACCGGTGACGACCAGGGCCCGGCGGGCGCGGTCGGCGAGGATCATCGCCCGGGCCGTGTCGATGCCGTTGACGAAGCCGTTGCACGCGTTGGTCACGTCCAGCGCGTGCGCCCGGGATCCGAGTTCGGCCTGGACGATGTGCGCGGTCGCCGGTTCGACCACGTCCCGCGTGGCGGAGGCGAACACCAGCACGTCCACGTCGTACGGGGCGAGCCCGGCCCGGTCCGGCGCGGTGCGGGCCGCACGTACCGCGAGCGTCGAGGCGTACTCGTTCTCAGCGGCCGCCCGACGTGAGGCGATGCCGGTGGCGCGTTCGAGTGTCCGAGCCGGCAGGGGACAGCCGGAGGCTGCGGAGATCCGCTCCTCCAGCTGACGGGACGTCACTTCGCGCCCCGGCAGGCAGGAGGTCACTGCGGTGATGCCCGCACGGCGCGTGGAGCCGCGAGCAGCGTGGTCCGTGTGCATGGGCTGCACGCTTTGAGCGGCGCAGGACAACCCGCCTGAGTGCTGGTACTCAAATGGCATGGGTAATCAGCCGGGCACGGCCACTGCCGTCCTGCCTGCTCGTCGCCCCACCGGCCCAGGTCACCGGCGAGCGCGACGGCCTACCCGACGACCGCCTGCTTCAGCAGCTCGTGCATGGCCGGCGTCACCACACGCTGCGCAGCACCTGGCCCGGTCCGCCGATCGAGCATCGCCTTACCCGAAGAGGACACCGACGCGCTGGCACAGCTTCTGACCGAGCAACAAGTACCTGTACCTGCTGCATGAACCCTTCCTGACCAAAGACAGGAGGCTGGCCAGCCGTTTCATCGACCAGCGTGCAGCTTTCCGGGAGCGGCTCTCTCGAGGACGATGTGCCGGCGGCGTCTTGTTGCGCGCCCGCCTACGCAATCCTCAGCGGGTGCCCAGTGAGAGCAGCTCCGGTGAGAGCGTGTTCAGGAGGGCGAGCACCATGCTGAGGGCGCCGGTGATGAAGAAAGTCACCGCCCAGGAGCTGCCGGAGGGCGTGTAGAACATGCCGAAGACGCAGGCGAGAAGGAAGGCCAGGGTCAAGGACGTGTGCCCGGTCGCCAGGACGGCGAGGCCATGGCCGAACGGTACTCCGGCGACTGTGCCGCGACGCTGTTGGGTCAGCCACCATGGCTGTCCGTTCCCTCGACGCGGTGGGCCGTGCCCGTCCGTGCGTGAGGAAGGCGGGGCCGTGTCAAGGCGAGAGGGTTACCGGCCCGTTCGCCTCGTGGCCAGTCTGGTTCGGCGGTCTGCCGGGCGGTATGCGTCAGGTGACTGCATCTGTGGCTGGGCGTGCCGTCAGTCCCGGTGGTCGGCTGTCGCCAGGGGGCCCTCGATGAGGTCGCGCAGTTGGGCGCGGGCGGTGATGCCGAGCTTGGGGAAGCTGCGGTAGAGGTGCGAGCTGACCGTGCGCGGCGAGAGGAAGAGCTTCTCGCCGATCTCGCGGTTGGTCAGTCCGTGGGCGGCGAGCCTGATGATCTGCTGCTGTTGCGGGGAGAGTTCGGCGAGCGCGTCGGGGGCGGCGTCGGTCACGTCGAGGCCGGCGGCGCGCGATTCGGCCCGGGCTCGCTCGATCCACGGGCGTGCGCCCAGGCGCCGGAAGGTCTCCAGGGCCTCGGTGAGCGGCCCTCGCGCCTCCGTGATGCGCCGACGGCGCCGTAGCCACTCGGCGAGGTCCAGCAGGGTCTGGGCGCGTTCGAAGGGCCAGTGTTCCAGCACGGGGTCGGCCAGGGCCGCCCGGAAGTGCGGCTCGGCGTCCTCGGGGTCGGCAAGCAGGCCCCGGGCGCGGTTGATCAGTGCGCGCAGGCGGGGTGAGGCGCTGTCGGCGAGGGTGCGTGCGGCACGTTCGACGATCGCGTCGGCCTCCGCGTGCCGGTCGGCGCGCACCGCCGCGGCGGCCAGATCCGCGAGGGCAGGGTAGGAGGCGTGGTAGTGCACGGGGGCGCCATCTGCCGTGAAGACCGTGCGGAGTCGGTCGTACGCCGTCTCGTAGGCGCCCTCCGCGAGGGCCGAGGCGCCGAGCGCGCGACGGGCGAAGACGGACACCGAGCGGCTCTCCAGCGGGTCGATCAGGGCGAGCGCCTCGTCGGCCCGGGCGCGGGCTGCCGTCGGGTCGCCCTGATAGGCCAGCACGGTGGCATCCACTGCGGCCGCGCACGCCACGGCGTGTTCCAGGCCGACCGCCGCACCGACTGCGCTGCTGCGGGCGCAGGCCTCCCGGGCCCGCCCCCACCTGCCCAGTTCCACATAGCTCCAGGCGGCCGCACCGCCCAGGCCCTCCGGCAGCGCTCCGCGCAACCCCCAGCGGTCGAAGGCCTCGTCGAAGGCGCGGACGGCCTGCGGGGTCTCGTCGAGCAGCCAGGCCATGACCGCGTAGGTGGTGAGCCGGTCAGGGCGGCGTTGTGCCTCGGCGGCGACCTGTGGGAGCAGGGCGAGGAGTTCGGCCCGGTCGTCGAAGGGGTCGGACACGGTCCGCACCCAGGTGCGCAGCCACGCGCGTGAGGTGTCCTCGTGCAGGGTGCGCAGGGCGGCCTCGATGCGGTGCCGCTGGGCGTCCTGTCCGGAGTAGTAGCGGACCACGGCAGCGCCGGCCAGGACGTCCAGCGCGGTGGACGGCTGGACGGGAGCCAACTCCTCGGCTGCGTCCGCGAGTTGAGGGAAGACCACGCTGTGGCGCACGGTCAGTGCTGCGAGCCGTCCGACCTGGGCTGCGGCTTCGGCGAGGAGGGACGCGTCGTCGGTGCGCGCTCGTACCGCGGTCGCCAGTTCCTCGACCCAGGCGAGGTCACCGGTGAGCGCTGCCTCCGCGGCGGCTTCGACGAGCAGCCGGGCGGTGTCCTCGGACCGCGGCGCGAGGTCGGCGGCGCGTTGCAGGGCCTTGGCTGCGGCCGCGTGGCCGCCGCGGCGGCGGGCCCGGTCGGCGGTCCGCTCCAGCTCCGCCGACACGTCCGCGTCCGGGCGGGTGGCCGCGGCGGCGAGGTGCCAGGCACGCCGGTCGGGCTCGTCCCTCAGCAGCTCGGCGAGCGCCAGGTGGGCTTCGCGCCGGGCGTCGAGGGGCGCGGCGTGGTACACGGCGGAGCGGACGAGGGGGTGGCTGAACCGGAGGTTGTGGCCGGTGCGCCGGATCAGCCCGGCCCGCTCGGCGGGCGGCCATGCGTCGTCCTCGGTGTCCGGCACTTCGGCGGGGGCGGCGATCGCGGAGTCGACGGTGTCCATGGCTGCCAGGAGCATCAGGGCCCGGGTGGTGGGCGCGGGCAGGTCGTCCAGGCGGGCGGCGAAGATCTTCTCCAGGTGGGCGGTGAGCGGGAGCGGGCCCGCGGGCGGCGGCTTCGCGGCGGCCCCGGGTGCGGCGGCCGCCCTCGCCAGTTCGGTCAGCGCCAGGGGGTTGCCTTCGGCCTGGTCGAGGATCTGCGTCCTGGTCCGGCCGGTGGGGCTGAGGGGCTGCAGGTCCAGCAGCCGCCCGGCCTCGGCGTCGTCGAGCGATCCCAGGGTGAGCGTGGGTGTGTGCCGGTCAAAGCCCGGGAGAGGGTCGCCGACGCGGGCCGTGATCAGCATCGTGACCGGTTCGCCTGTCAGGCGTCTGGCGGCGAAGGAGAGGACGTCCAGCGACGCGCGGTCGAACCACTGCGCGTCGTCGAGCACCAGGAGCACAGGCCCGCGCTCGCCCAGGGCCGAGAGCAGGCTCAGGACGGCGACCCCGGTCAGCATGAGGTCGCCGTCCCCCGTGGCCGGGCCCGCGCCGAAGGCGCCGTGCAGCGCCGCGCGCTGACGCTCAGGCAGCCCATCGATTTCGGCCGACACGGGTCGCAGCAACTGGTGCAGGGCGGAGAACGCCAGAGTCGACTCCGACTCGCTGCCCTCGGCGCGCAGGACGCGGGCGTCGCCCGCCTCGGCCCGCCGCACCACACGGTCCAGCAGCGCGCTCTTTCCCATGCCCACGTCGCCGAGAAGCAGCAGAACGGGGTCGCCCGTGTCCGAGTCCATCACACGGAAAAGGCGTGCCAGTTCCGAGTCCCGGCCGACGATCGGCTCTCTCTCGTGCGCTTCCACGAGGTCAGGCTACAAGCGGCCCGGCCCGTGCACGGGGGTGCAGTCAGGTGTCGGATACCGCCGTATCGGCGCCGCTCGTAGGTTCCAGGAGAGCCCCCGAACCCTTGAGGAAGTGCCCATGGAACAGATCACGCTCGGCAACGTCTCCATCACCCGCGTCTGGGAGTACTACGGGTCTGTCGAAATGGAGCCCCACGCCTTCTTCCCGGAAAGCTCGCAGGAAGTCTGGAAGGACGGCGTCCACTGGCTGGCCCCGCACTTCCTGGACTCCGAGACCAACATCGTGAATTCGGCGATCCAGACCTGGCTGCTGCGCAGCGAGGGCAAGACCATCCTCGTCGACACGGGTGTCGGAAACCACAAGGAGCGCCCGTACGCGCCGGTCTGGAGCCACCTCAAGACGAACTTCCTGGACAACCTCGCCCGGGCAGGCGTCCAGCCCGAGGACGTGGACATTGTGATCAACACGCATCTCCACGTCGACCACGTCGGCTGGAACACGTACCTGGACGGGCGGCAGTGGATACCCACGTTCCCCAATGCCACGTACCTCATGCCCAAGGACGACTTCGACTTCTGGAACCCGGCGAACGACTACAAGCCGCTGCTCGGCCGCGGTAACCAGAACGTCTTCGAGGACAGCGTGGCCCCGGTGCACGCGGCCGGGCAGACGGTGCTGTGGGAGAACAGCCACCAGATCGACGCGGACCTGCGCCTGGACGCGGCTCCCGGCCACACCCCCGGCTCCTCCGTGCTGACCCTCACCTCCGGGACGGACCGCGCGGTGTTCGTCGGCGACATGCTGCACAACCCGGTGCAGATCCTCGAGCCGGACGTCAACAGCTGCTTCTGCGAGGATCCCGCGGGCGCCCGCGCGACTCGTCGCAAGGTGCTGGGCTGGGCGGCCGACAACAACGCGCTCGTCATCCCCGCGCACCTGGGTGGTCACGGCGCCGCCGAAGTCGTGCGCAACGACAGCACGTTCGACATCAAGGGCTGGGCACCCTTCGCCCCGTACTCCGAGCAGGGCTGACGCCCGCGGAAAAGGCATCGCTGTGAATTACGAACCCGAGCCCGTCGTCACCACCGCACAGGGAGCCGTCCGCGGTCTCCGTCAGGACGACGGCACCGCCACCTTTCTGAACATCCCCTACGCCGCTCCTCCGCTGGGCGTCGGCCGGTTCGCCCCGCCGCAGCCGCACGAGCCCTGGAACGGCGTACGGGACGCCACCGCGCCCGGCCCCAACGCCCCGCAGTCCGAGCGCAAGCTCGGCAGCGTGGACATGTCCCCCTACTTCGGCGCCGGTTGGAGCCGCGGTGAGGACTACCTCACCGTCAACGTCTTCCAGCCCGCGGCCGGTGTCGGTGATCTGCCCGTCATGGTGTTCGTTCACGGCGGCGGATTCGTCGCCGGGTCGACGCGGTCCGCGCTGTACGACGGCTCGGCCTTCGCCCGCGATGGCGTCGTACTGGTCACTCTCAACTACCGGCTGGGCATCCCCGGGTTCCTCGACATCCCCGGGGTGCCCGCCAACCGCGGCCTGCTCGATGTCGTCGCCGCCCTGCGCTGGGTACGGGAGAACATCGCCGCCTTCGGGGGCGACCCGGACAACGTCACCCTCTTCGGCCAGTCGGCCGGGGCGACCATTGTCGGCGGCATCCTCGCCGCCCCCGACGCAGCGGGCGTCTTCCGCCGGGCGATCGTGCAGAGCGGCAGCGGCCTGGGCGCCTTCACCTCCGAGCAGGCCGCCCGCGTCACCAAGGCCGCGGCCGAGGCGCTGGGCATCGAGCCGCACGTCGACGCCTTCGCGGACATCCCCGACGAGCGCCTGGTCGAGGCCGCGTCCCGGCTCGCGGGCATCGACCTGCAGACCGACACGCACCACGATCCGCTGATCGGCCTCAGCCCGTTCAGCCTGGTCCTCGACACGCAGCCCGCCGAATCCGTCGCCGCCGGCCTGAGCGCCGATGTCGACCTGCTCGTCGGGACCAACACCGAGGAGGGAAACCTCTACCTGGTCCCGGTGGACAAGTACGCCACCTCGACCGCCGCGGACGTGCACGACACAGCGGCGCGCTCGCACCCGAAGCCCGTGCAGCTCGTGGAGACGTACCACGAGACCCGCCCCGAGGCGTCCTTTGGCGAGTTGCGGTCGGCCATCATGGGCGACGCGCTGTTCGGCGCGGGCAGCTGGGCCCTGGCCAGCGCACATGCCACCCACCCCCAGTCCGCCACGTTCAGCTATGAGTTCGCCTGGCGCTCCCACGCCCTGAACGGAGACCTCGGCGCCACCCACGCGATGGAGCTCCCCTTCGTCTTCGATCTCGCGGAGCTCCCCCAGCTGCAGGGTGCGGGCGCCCTCCTCGGCCCCGACCAGCCCTCTGCGGACCTCGCCGCCCGGGCACACGAGGCCTGGATCCGCTTTGCGAGGACCGGCAACCCCGGCTGGGACGCGTACGACACCACACGCCGGGCCACGATGCGCATCAACGCCGAGTGGACCCAGGTCGACGACCCCCGCAGCCAGGAACGACAGGCCTGGATCTGACCGGCGCACCGACACGACTGCGCGCAGTGCACCCTTCAAGGACACACCGTGGCCAGAACCGTCATCACCACCGAGAACGCACCCTCCCTGCCGGCCCCGCTGTCCCAGGGCATCCGCAAGGGCTTGATCCTGCAGGTCTCCGGGCAGCTCCCGCTCGACCCGACTACCGGCGAGGTCGTCGGCAGCACGGTCGCCGAGCAGACCGCACAGACCCTGCGCAACGTCACCGCCGCGCTCAAGGCGGGCGGTGCGCTCCCGGTGAGCTCGCTGCGGAGTGGTGCCGGGCGTGTGTCACCTCACGCCCGGCCGGACTGTGATCACACGACGGGGTTGTAGCCCGGTTCCGCGAAGAACAGGCCGGTGAGCTGACGCGGACGGAAGGGGACGTGCCAGTCGCCGGTGCTCGGGTAGAAGTAGGTGTCGCTTCCGGGGCCGTACGTGAACAGGTCGGGGCGTCCGTCCCGGTTGCCGTCGCCGATGCCGACGAGCTGTGTGTAGGGACCCCAGCCGCCGTCGATCCTGGTGCGGGTGGCGAAGGTGCCGTCGCCCTTGCCGAGGTAGAGCCAGAGGACACCGTCCTTGTCGCGGGCGACGAGGTCCCCGCCGGTGGCTCCGGCGATGTTGCCCACGGCGGTGATCTGGTTGTAGGTGTTCCAGCCCCCGGTACCGACCTTGACGCGCGACGCGTACGGCGCGGCCCATTTGCCGGTGCCTTTGTAGAACCACAGGACGCCGCTGGTGTCAGTGGCCAGCGCGTCCAGCGGAAGTTCGGTCCGCATGTGGTTCGCGACCTGCCAGCCGACAATCGTCCGGGAGAAGACGTCCAGGACGAACGCCACATACACCCAGCCCGTCCAGGTGCGGACATAGGTCATGTCGGCCACCCACAGATGGTCGGGCCGGCTCGCGGTGAAGTCGCGGTCGACCAGGTCCGGCGGCCTGGGTGCCGACGGCTCCGGCACCGTGGTGCAGCGCCGCCGGCCGCGGATGACGCCCTCCAGGCCCAGCTCGGCCATCAGTCGCTCGACGGTACAGCGTGCCACGAGGACGCCCTTGCGCCGCAGTGCGCGGGTGAACCGGCGGACACCATAGGTGCCGCCGGACTCGGCATGGACCTGTTCGATCAGCGGCATAAGCTGCTCGTCACGCAGCCGACGGGCAGACTTCGGCCGCTTCTTGCGCGCGTAGTACGCCGACTCCGACAGTCCCAGCACCCGGCAGGCGAACCCGACCCCGAGGCCCTTGTCCCTGAGGTGCTCGATCACCTGGTCGGCCTCGTCCGGGGACGGTCGAGTTCCGCCGCAAAAAACGCGCTCGCGGCCTTCAGAATCTCGTTCGCCCGCCTCAGCTCCGCTACTTCTCTGCGAAGTTGCTTCAGTTCCTCGTGCTCGGCGGTGGTCAGCCGGTCGTCGCGTTCGCCGGCGTCCGCCTCGGCCTGACGGACCCAGCCGCGCAGGGCTTCCTTGTGAATGCCCAGGTCCTTGGCGACGTGCGCGATCGGCCGGCCCGTCGTGCGGACCTCGCGGACGGCCCGCTCGCGGAGCTCGTCCGGGTACTTGCGTGGTGCTGGCACTGCTCGTGGTTCTCCTTCGGGCCAGGATCATAAGCCTGGCTTCAGGGACTCCACGAATCCGGGGTCAGCTCATAGTGAGCGGGTGAAGGAGATCCGGTCGGGGTCCCGGTCGGCTTGTCGTGCGGCCTGGTGCATCAGGTGCCGGATGGCGTGGTGGACGAGCAGGAAGCCGTAAAGTTCCTGCTCGGCCCCGTCAGGGTGCTGCGAGCGCAGTACCAGGTGCGACCCGCCGAGGTGGGTCTTGATTTCGTCGAGGGTGGACTCGAACTCCCACCGCTGGGCGTAGAGAGCGGCCAGTTCCGCGGCCGGGGCCATGTGCGGGTCGAGGATCGTGGTGAGGAGCCGGTAGACGCCCTCATGGCCGGCGATGGTGTACTCCACCGCACGTACCGGCACCCCGCGACGGGTGTGGTGGATGTCGCTGCGGTCGAAGATCTCGGTGAGGTACGAGCCGTCCGACAACTGCTCGACCACCGGCAGGACGAGGTCTTTGCGGACTCGCCACAGCAGATCCGCTCCCGTGGCCGCGGCTGCGCGCCACAGGTCCACGCTGTAGAAGCCGCGGTCGGCCAGCAGTAGCATCCCCGGTCGCAGGGACACCAGGACCGCCCGGGCCAGAGCCTGCTCTCCGGTGCGCAGACCTGCGATCGCAGCATCGAAGACGGCGTGGGTACCGCACTCCACCAGGCCGACCATGCGCAACTGGGGGTAGCCGACGTCCTGTTCACCGCGCCCGGAGCGGGGTGGACGGCCGAACGCCTCCACGTTCGACTTCGTGTCGGGCAGATCGAACGTGGTGCCGTCGATCGCGGTCAGCCGCCAGCCGCAGTAGAAAGCGCCCTGAGTGTCCGGCGTGGCAACCGGACGGCACACCCGCGCGAACAGCTCTCGCAGCGGCGCCACCCCCAGCCGGGACCTGGCTTTCCAGATCGCTGCCGTACTCGGCACCACCCATGACGTACGCCAACGCCGCGCACCCTGCAAACCCGCGGTCAGCAGCCGAGCGACCTCCTCATAGCTCTGCCCGGAGAACAGGCACATCGCCAACACGAAGTAGACCACCAGCCGGGCAGGCAGCAGCCGGTTCCGCTGCTGCACCCGACCCGTCTCCGCCAACACCTCATCCACAAGCGACTGAGGAAACGCCTGTGTCAGCACCCCGACCGCGACCCGGTCCGACAACCACTCACCAGATGACTTCAGTTGACCCGCTCTTGCCACACCAACAGCAACGACCGAGTTGCCCCTAAGTTACCGGTATTGAGGTTAGCGCTGAACGGCCGGAACACCCCGCGTTCACGGGTGTGCTCGCCGAGCGTCTTGGACATCGGGCGCGCGACGACCTGTCCCAGAACGCAGAACGACCGCGCGCATCCCCGCCCGTCAGCCGCTCTTCCTCAAGGGAGCAAGGTGCGGAGAAAGGTGCGGCAGACGATGCGACGGGCTTGCGCAGGTCGGCCCGGCAGTACTGTGAGGCGTCGACCACAGGTCACGGTCGGCGGTTGGGATTGGTCCCCTCTTTGTCTTCGTCATTGGTCCTGGCTCATGCGTAGTCGAGCGCATACGGTCGAGATCGTGATCGCTGCAACCCCCACCACCATGAATATCTGTGTTTTCCTCTCTGCCACCGACCTCGACAAGCGCTACACCCAGCCGGCTCGCGAGTTCGCGGAGCTGATGGGCAAGGGCGGCCACACGTTGGTGTGGGGCGGATCCGATACCGGGCTGATGAAGGTCGTCGCCGATGGAGTCCGGCAGAGCGGGGGGCGGCTCGTCGGGGTCTCGGTCAGCTTTCTGCGCAAGTGGGCCAGGACTGATGCCGACGAGATGGTGTTCGCCAAGGATCTCGCCGAACGGAAGGCCGTACTGCTCGCCGAAGCGGATGCACTGGTGGTGATGGCCGGCGGCCTCGGCACTTTGGACGAGGTGACCGAGATCCTGGAGCTGCGCAAGCACGGACTGCACAACAAGCCGGTGGTGCTGCTGAACACGGACGGCTTCTACGACGGCCTGACGCTGCAACTCCGACGGATGGAGGAGGAGGGCTTCCTGCCGCTGCCCCTGGCCGAACTCTTCTTCCCTGCTGCCTCGCCCGTCGACGCCTTCACTTACCTGGAAGAGTGGGCCGGCAGGCGGTGAGGCGACTGCCGCGGTCCGGCCCAGTGGCCCGGCGGCAGCTCGGGACCCGGCGTTGGCCTGGTGACACAGCCACGGCCCTACGGTCCCGCCTACGGCATCACCCTGCACAGGGTGTCCAGTGCGCCCGCCCACGCGCTGTCCGAGGGAGCCGCGTAGTTCACCACAAGGGCGTCCTGTTCGGGCAACTGCCTTTCGGGATCCGTCGCTTCGTGGCGGAACTCTGCAAGGCCGCTGACCTCCAGGCCCTGGCGGGTCGCCGCCTGGACGACCGAGCGCTCGGTTCCGTGCGGGAGTTCCACGACCGCTTGCAATCCGGCTGCGATGCCGGCCACGCGGACGTGCGGCGCTCTCTGCGCCAGGGCTGTGACCAGTTGGTCGCGGCGGCGCCGGTAGCGCAGTCGCATCGAGCGCACATGACGGTCGTACGCACCCGATGTGATGAACTCTGCGAGCGTCAGCTGCTCCAGCGCACTCGACATGTAGTCGCCGTGGCCCTTGGCCGCGGCGATCTGGGGGACCAGTTCCTCAGGGAGGACCATCCAGCCGAGCCGCACGCCTGGCGCCAGCGACTTGCTCACCGAGCCGAAGTACACCACTCGATCCGGGTCCAGGCCCTGCAGGGCTCCCACTGGCTGTCGGTCGTACCTGAATTCGCCGTCGTAGTCGTCCTCCAGGATCAGCCCATCGGCGGCTCGCGCCCAGTCGACAGCTGCGGCGCGCCGGTCCGGGCGTAGTGCGCCGCCTGTCGGGTGCTGATGCGTGGGGGTCAGAAGCACCGCGCCGATCTCGGGCATGTGCTTCAAGTCTTCGGTGCGCGCGCCGTGTTCGTCGACGTGGACAGGTGGGGTGCGAAGGTCGGCGCGGGTCAGCAAGTCGCGATAGAGGTCGAGGCCGTAGGCCTCAACGGCTACCGCCCGGACCTGCCGCGTCTTGAGTACCTGCGCCATCAGGGTCAGCCCGTGGTGGAAGCCGGAGCAGATGACGATCCGATCCGGCTCGGCGTGGACACCGCGGGCTCGTGCCAGATAGTCCGCGAGGGCAGTGCGGAGCTCCACTCGGCCAAAGGCGTCTCCATAGCCGAAGGCGTCGTGCGGTGCCGCTGTCAGAGCGCGGCGCGAAGCGGTGAGCCATTGTGTGCGGGGAAAGCTCGCGAGGTTCGGGGCACCAACCCGCATCTCGTACCTGGGACGGCGTGGGGCCGGTTTCGTGCGGGGCGCGGCGGGCGTGGTGCGTCGCGGCTCGGTTCGCTTGGCCACACGGGTCCCGGATCCTTGCTGGGCGGTGAACCAGCCCTCGGCGACGAGTTCGGCGTAGGCGTCAGTGACGGTCTTGCGGGAGACACCAAGGTCGGCGGCGAGTGAGCGCGAGGGCGGCAGCAGGGTGCCGGGTGTGAGTCGCCCCGTTCGTACGGCTTCCCGCAGTGCGTTTGTCAGCCCGACGCGCAAGCCTGGTCCGCGCAGTTCCAGGTGGAGGTCGGTACCGGGTGCGGAGTATGAGTGACCCGCAGAATTGGTCTCGGAATCTGCCATGAAAATGGACCCTACTCCGGTGCCAGATGGTACGTAGCGTTGCAGGCATGAACAGCAACGAAGCACCCGCAGGGACGAAGCGTCTGGCCGCACACACACCGCGCCTGGACTGGGCAAAGCTCCATCCGGAGGCCTTCAAGGCCATGATCCGCCTCGACGCGGCAGCCAGGCAGGGCCTGGACCCCGCTCTGCTGGACCTGGTCAAGATCCGCGCCTCGCAGATCAACCACTGCGCCTACTGCCTGGACATGCACAGCAAGGACGCACTCGCCGCAGGCGAAACCGCCGAGCGAATCATCCAGCTCGACGCGTGGCGGGAGTCCAAGCACTTCTACACGGCCAGGGAAATCGCGGCGATCGAACTGACCGAGGCGATCACCGTCCTCACCGACGGCTTCGTCCCCGACGAGGTCTACGCCAGGGCCGCCGACGAGTTCGACGAGACCGAACTGGCCCGCCTCATCGTCGCGATCACCACCATCAACGCGTGGAACCGCTTCGGCGTCTCCACCCGCCTCGTCCCCGGCCACTACACCCCCGCCGGCTGACAGGCCCAAAACGGGGCTTGGAACGACCGGGCCACGCCGTTCCGGCAGCACGGCGGCTTTATCCCGCCTCGTACGAAACCAACGCCAGGAGCTTTCGGTGAGTATCGTCACTTCACTGTTCCGCCAGCTGCGGTTGGCGCGTGCCGTCGACGAGTTCGTACTCGCCACCGTCCTGCTGTTCCTGGCGGTGACGGTCGTCCGGTGGCTGCGTGACCCGGACTCCGCCCTGTGCGTCGGCGACCTCGACGCCGCGCTCGCCGTCATCGGCGGCCTCAGCGGGACCATCCTCACCGGGCTGATCCTCAGCCCGCCCGGCCGGCGCAGTGGGGGCCACATGAATCCCGCCGTGACGGTCTCCCTGTGGCTCATGGGCGCCTTCCCCGGGCGCGGCGTCGTGCCCTACGTGCTGGCCCAATGTGCCGGTTCCGCGGCGGGGACGGGTCTGGCGCGTCTGGTGTGGGGATCTGCCGTCTCGCTTCCGTCGGTGGACTATGCCGCTATCGTGCCGGCACCCGCGTGGCAGCCCGCGTCCGTCTTCGTGGCCGAGGCGGGCAGCATGGCGATCATCATCATTGCCGTCGGGTTCACCATGGCCCATGCCCGCACTGCACGCCTGGTGCCGTACGTCATCGGGCTGTCCGTCGCCCTGGTGATCGCTGTCCTGGGCCCCCGCAGCGGTGGCTCGATCAACCCCGCGCGCCAGTTCGGCCCTGCCGCGCTGGCCCGGCAGAGCACCGATCTGTGGATCTACCTGATCGCCCCGGTCGTGGGAGCGGCCTTGGGGACCTGGCTGCACCACGTTCTCAGCCGGCGCCGACTGCTGCCGCACAAAATGCGGATGCCAGCAAGTAGGCCGTCGTCGCCAGAGAGCGATATCGCTGCCGAGGGTGTGAACCGACGGTCCTCCAACCGCATCCCGGCTCGGACGGGGATCCAGCCCGAGTGATGGACCTGGACCACTGCACAGCCGGGGAGACCGCATCACCTGGGGGCAAAAGGGAGACCCGATGAACCACTCCGTAGGAACGGCAGTCTCAGAAGGCCAGTCGACCTTTGAGGCAGCCGACGTTCCGATGGCCCTCCTCGACGAAGAGGGGACGGTTGTGGGATGGTCGCAGGCCGCTCAACGGCTCGTGGGCTACTCGGCCGCGGAGGTGGTGGGGCGGTCCGCCGGTGTCCTGTTGGTGGCCGCTGACGACCGAGCAAAGGCATCACAAGCCGCACACGAGAGCACCCTCCGGGGCCGCTGGTCCGACCTCACGCAGGTCCGCCACCGCGACGGCCGCAGCATCGACGTGCGCCTGTGCGTGTCATCGCTGTCCGGACAGGACGGCCGGGACTGGTGGATCGTTTGGGCGACCGACAAGGCCTCGCTTCCCCCGTGGCCGGCCGAGGCCGCAGTGGCGGAGCCGCTCCTCGCTGCGCTGCCGCTGCCAAACGGCCTGCCGATCGGCGTCGTCATACGGGACACGTGCCTGCGCTGCATCCGGGTGAACGACATCCAGGGCTCCAAGGACGGCATCCCCCTCCCTCAACGGCTGGGCCGCAGGCTGACGGAGGCGGCGCCCGGGACGGAGGCCGAAACGCTGGAGGCAGTGATGCACCAGGTGCTGGAGAGCGGCGACCCGGCGATGGACGTGGACTACCAGGCCTTCCTGCCGGCGAATGTGCGAAGCAACCGCATATTGACGGCGTCCTACTTCCGCCTCGACGACGCGCAGGGTCGCGCGCTGGGCGTGTGCGTCGTGAGCGTGGACGTCACCGACAGTCGACGGGCGCGAGAGCGTCTGGCAATCCTCGGCGAGGCCAGCAGGCGCATTGGCACCACTTTGGACGTCATGCAGACCGCGCAGGAACTGGCCGACCTTGCCGTGCCGTTCCTCGCGGACTACGCCACCGTCGACCTGGCGGAGTCCGTCCCACTCGGCGAGGAGCCCTTGGCCCATCTCGGCCCGCAGGACGGGCGCATCCCCGCCTTCCGCCGTGCTGGCCTGGCCTCGATCCACCCGGGAACGCCGGAGTCCCTGTTCGCTCGTGGAGAGCCGGTCTTCGTCCCACCCATTTCGCCCTTCACCGCTGTCCTGCGCTCCGGGAAATCCCATTTCGAGCCGATACTGGACACATCCCCGGGCACATGGCTGGACCACCAGGACGCGGCGCGGGCACAGAAGATCCGCGAGTACGCCATGCACTCGTTGATGGTCGTCCCGATCCACGCCCGGGGCGCAGTGCTGGGCGTGGCGGTCTTCGTGCGGACGAAGGACCCCAGGCCGTTCGAGGAGGACGACCTGCTCTTGGCCGAGGAACTCGTCAGCTGGGCAGCGCTGGCCCTGGACAACGCCCGCCAATACGTGCGCGAACGCTCCGCGGCTCTCGCCCTGCAGCGCCTGCTGCTCCCCCGTCGCCCCACTGGCGGCTCCGCCGCCGAGGTGGCCTGGCGCTACCTGCCGGCCGACAGCCACCACGGCATCGGGGGTGACTGGTTCGACGTGATCCCCCTCTCTGGCGCCCGCGTCGCCCTGGTCGTCGGCGACGTGGTCGGACACGGCGTCAACGCGGCGGCGAAGATGGGCCAACTCCGCACCGCCATGCGCACCCTCGCGGACATGGACATGCCTCCCGACGAAGTACTCTCCCGCCTCGACGAGCAGGTCATCCGCCTCACCGAGGCGGAAGCCGACCCCCGGCACCCGGCCACTACCACGATGGCCGCCACGTGCCTGTACGCCGTCTACGACCCGGTCACCCGCACCTGCACCGTGGCGCGGGCCGGCCACCCCCCGCCCGCGGTCATCGACCCGTACGGCCACGTCACCTTCCCCGACCTGCCCAGCGGAGCACCGCTCGGCCTCGGACTGGGCGCCTTCGAGTCCGTAACTTTGGAACTTGCCGAAGGAAGCGTGCTCGCCCTCTACACCGACGGTCTGATCGAGGCCCGCGACCAGGACATCAGCGCTGGCATGAACCGTTTGCGCGCGGCCCTCGCTCGGCCCCACCTCGCCCTGGACGATCTGTGCTCGTCCGCGGTGGACACACTGCGGGCCAAGCGGCCGAGCGACGATGTCACTCTGCTCCTCGCACGGACCCGCTCGCTGAGCGCAGACCAGGTTGCCTCCTGGCAGTTCCCCAGCGACCCCGCCGTCGTCAGCCGTGCCCGAACTCTCGCTACCCGGCAACTGACCCAGTGGGGACTGGAACACCTGGCCGAGTCCACAGAGCTGATCGTCAGCGAACTGTTCACCAACGCCATCATCCACGGCCACGGCAACGGCGACTGCAGCAGCGACCGGACGATCGGCCTACGCCTCATCCGGCACGAGATGCTGACCTGCGAAGTCTCCGACGCCAGCCACAGCCACCCGCTTCTGCGACACCCCCGCACCACCGACGATCACGGACGCGGCCTCTTCCTCGTCACCCAACTGTCCCACCGATGGGGAACCCGCCACATCCCGGACGGCAAAATCGTCTGGTCTGATCAACAACTAGCGGTCGGCGCGTGAAAAACCACCCGAATCAAACGCTCGTAGATCCGCGCCTGTGGGCACACGGGGACCAAAGATCTAAAATTAATAGCCATAATTCATAGCCATTCATGATATCCCCGCCTCTCTTTAAATCGCGTCTCCTCGAAGATCGATTCTCTTACCGAGTGAAGGAGTGATCCTGATGCGCATCTTGGTTGCCGGCGCCACCGGCGCAGTGGGCCGACTGCTCGTCCCCCTGCTGCTGGACGCTGGACATCACGTCACAGGACTCTCCCGGACGCCCACAGGAGCCGAGCGCGTGCGACGCCAAGGCGCCTCAGCCGTCCAAGCGGACGTATTCGACGCAGACCGTCTGCTGCAGGTGATGACCGAGTCCGCACCAGATGCAGTGATTCACCAGCTCACCGCCTTGTCGGACGCAGACGGAGAAGCGACCAACCGGCTGCGTCGGGAGGGGACACGCAACCTGGTCGACGCAGCCAGGGCCGCCGGGGTGCGAAAGATCGTCGCTCAATCAATCTCTTGGGCGTACGCGCCGGGAGAAACACCGGCAGACGAGACCATCCCGCTCGACATTGGGGCAGCGCAGCCGCGAGGAGGCATGGTGGACGGCATCCAAGTGCTGGAGGAAACCGCCGCTCAGCTGGAGACTGCCGTGGCGTTGCGGTACGGCATCCTGTACGGCCCCGGCACCTGGTACGCGCCGGGCGGCGCAGTCGCCGCGGCCCTGGCAGGTGACCCGACCGCCCGTCTGCTCGCGTACCTTGAGGCGGACCGTTCCGTCACGTCGTTCGTTCACGTGGCCGACGCTGCAAGGGCCACCGCCCATGCCCTCGACTGGCCCTCGGGCCCTGTCAACATCGTGGACGACGAGCCGGCCCAGGGTCGCCAGTGGCTGCCCGTCCTGAGCGAAGTCCTGGGCGTCCCTGCCCCCGAAGCCACGTCAGGGCGGCAAAACTGGGCACGGGGGGCCTCCAATGCCGTGGCCCGCTCCCGAGGATGGCAACTCGAACATGAGACGTGGCGCCACGGCTTCGCAGCACAAGACGTCTGACCGAACACGATCTTTACCGCACGACCTTCCGGCGGGCCCTGGTGGCCCGCGGCTGGCTGGCCGAGCAGCCGCCGGGCCGGTTCACCCTCGCGGCAGGCGGGAGCGGGCCAGGCGACGGGTCATGAGCAAGGTCATTGACCAGTAGACCATCGCCTCCGCGCTGGTGGTGCGCCGCTCGAGGTCGCGCACCAGGCGGCGGCTTCGCATCAGGTGGGCGAAGAGGCGCTCGACGATCCACCGCTTGGGCAGCACCACGAACCCTCGTCGGTCGTCGCTGCGTTTGACGATCGCCAGGACCAGGGCGAATGTGGCCAGGCAGTATTCGATGAGGCTGCCGGTGTAGCCGCCGTCGGCCCAGACCAGTTCCAGCCGGTGGTGGGCGTTGGCGACCTGCCTCAGCAGGACCTGGGCAGCGGCGCGGTATCGAAGCCGCCACCCGATGGCGGCGGGAAACCGGCAACGCCGAGCTTCGCGTGCCCTACACATTCACCTCCCCAGCGGGGCTCACCCACGCCCACGTGAAGGCCGGCGGAGCCTTGCCAGTAGCCTCGGGCGAGGTCATCGCCCAGGGTGAGGACCTGGGGGCATGGGTCGCGGCGCAGCGGCTCGGCTGGGACAAGCTGCTGCCCGCCCAGCAGTGGCTGCTGGAGAGCGCGCTCGGGCTGGAGCCGGCGAGCGAGGACGAACAGCCGCCTGCGCGCCGTTCGCAGAGTGCTGCGTGGGCGCGGAACATCGCTGCGGCCCGGCAGTTCCACAGCCGCGAGGGGCACCTCGTGGTACCGCGCAAGCACGTTGAGGACGTCGACGGCGAGCCGGTGGGGCTGGGCCAGTTCGTGAACAACGCCCGCCGACGCGCCGCCACACTCAGCCCACAACGACGCAACGACCTCGACCACCTCGGCATGAGGTGGTAGCGGGCGCAGACAGATTGGGAGCGGCCCGGCCACTGATGGTGGCCGGACCGCCCCCTTGCCTCTGATGCCGTGGCAGGGCTCATGTGAATCGCTACCTGCTGTTGCGCAGACCCGAGAGCTCAACTTCGGAGTCCGGCTTGTCGATGCCGGTGAACTCGGACGAGTCGTTGCTGCCGTAGGCGAAGCCCCCGCCTCGTGGGTTCTTCGCACACGGCCTGACCTGGTATTTCTCTCCGACCTGGGCAGACGCGACCCGTCTTGGGCCACCTCAACCCATCTCGGCCCGGCTGAGGACTACTTAGCCCCGTGCCGTGTTCCCGCGGGAACACGACACGGGAAACCGTAGCGCGATGCCCTCACGACCTGCGTCTTCTTGCCTCGGAGATCCCATCCGTCCACGCCGGTGCCAAGTCGGCTGGAAGGCATCGCTGCCTCGCCGCACCCGTCCCACAAAGCAGGTATGCGGCGCCGTGCATCAGGCATCCCGCTGGTTGACGAATCCCAGCGACACCAGCCCCTCAGCCGTACACAGGCGATCGGAGGCGCCGCCGACCTCGGTCTGCAGGATCTGGTAGGCGGCGCCGTGCTGGTGCCCCCAGTGCATCGCTGCGCGCCAGAGCGCCCGCCCGTACCCGTGGCCGCGGTATTCAGGCAGCACGCCGAAGTACTGGGGCAGCAGGCGCACGTGGCCGCTGGCGTCAGCCATGGTCTCCATGGGGCCGATGGCGCCGGCCACTCGGCCGTGATGCAGGACGGTGAGGACGGGGCCGACCGTCCCAGCCTGCATCTGCTGGTGCAGGAACGCGAACCCGGCCGCCGCCATCTGCTGGGTGAACTCCCCGAATCCGGCCCCCTCATGGAGCTGCTCGTCCGGGTGGACGGGAATGCCCGGGGCCTGGCCGGGCCCGTGGGCGAAGTCCTTGAGCTGGATGCGGGTCCCCGCGCCGTAGGCGTCCGCCTCGGGCTGCTCGGGGCCGAGGAACCACACCACCCGGGCCCGCGCGGCGCCGTGGATGGCGGCGAGCTTGCGGGCCAGGTCGGCGGCGGCGGACAGCGCGGCCCCGTACACGTAGACCTTGACGGCACCCGGGCCACGCTCCTCGAACGTGGGCACCAGGGTGTGGTCCTGGCTGTGCTCGATCGCGTCGACCAGGACGTGCTCCGGCTTGGTCTCGGACCACCGGCGGTCCTTGGCGTACGGCAGGAAACGGCCGGTGCCCGCCGTCTCCACGACGGCCTGGAACAAGTCCGAGATCGGGTCGCCCGGACGGACAGGGCCGAGGGTGGGCACGTAGGGCACGGGCATCACGGGCTCCAGCCAGCCCCAGTGAAAGCGCATGGCCGCACGCTACTCAGGCGCCCACAGCGGAGAACCCGCCATCCACGTGCAGGACCTGGCCCGTGATGGCGCGGGCCGCGTCGCTCAGCAGGAAGGCGACGGTGTCGGCGACCGGGGTGGCATCCGAGGTGTCCCAGCCCAGCGGGGCCCGCTCGGGCCACAGCTTCGCCAGCTCGTCGAAGCCCGGGATGGACTTGCCGGCCATCGTCGTGATCGGCCCGCTGTCGACGGAGTTCACGCGGATGCCCTTCGGCCCCAGGTCCCGGGCGAGGTAGCGGGTGACCGACTCCAGCGCCGCCTTGGTAGGGCCCATCCAGTCGTAGACCGGCCACGCGACGCCGGCGTTGAACGTGAGGCTGACCACCGACGGCCCAACCTCGGACTTCTCCAACAGCGGCAGCATGCTCGCCGTCAGGGCCTTCAGGGAGAACGCCGAGACTTTCATCGCGGTAGCCACCGATTCGAACGGCGTGTTGAGGAAGTTGCCGCCGAGAGCGTCCTGCGGCGCGAACGCGACAGCGTGCACCACGCCGTCGAGGCTCTTCCAGTAGTCCCGCTGGATCTCCTCGGCCATGGCCCGCAGGTCGCCGGGCCTGGTGATGTCCGCGGCCATGCACACCAACGGCACCTTCGGCAGCCGATGCGACATGCGGGACATGATGGACCACGGCCGGCCCGGAGCGTTGGCGAGGATCACGTCGGCGCCCTGGTTCATCGCCGCCTCGGCGATCTTGTAGCCCATCGAGGTCTCCGTGAGGACACCGAAGACCAGGATCTTCCTGCTGGTCAGACTCATGCGCTTGTCAGTCCTTCTGGTACAGGCCGTAGGGGTCGGGCGGCTACTGCTGCGGCATCAGCCGGTCCACGAGATGGTCGAGACGCTCGGCGAAGGCCTTCTCTGGGTCCGCCGACACCGTGTGCAGCGCAACCATGGCCGTCACGATGACGTCGACGAGTTCCTTTTCGACGTTGCTCCAGCTGTGCGATTCCCCCTTACGCGGGTTGGCGCCGGTCGCACCGTGCAGGGCCTCCACGGCTTCGCCGAACTCCTCGCCGATCTTCAGCACGCGCCACAGCGTGATGTTCTGCGCGATCTCCGGGGCGGTGTGCTCGTCCAGCCAGCCGCGCAGCCGCTCTACCTGGTCCCAGGTGCGGTCTCCCATTGGTTTCTCCTTGCTCGTCGTACGGGTCAGAACAGTGCGGGTGCCGCGTCGGCGACGGGCATGGGGTCGGTCACCTCCAGCGGCCGTGCCGGCCGGAGGGCCATCTGCACGGTCAGGGCGGAGTGGTCGGTCAGCCGGTCGGTGCCGGTGCGCACCTCGTGGACGTAGCTGCAGCCGCGCAGCTCGTAGGCGAGGCGGCTGGACACGTGCGCGTGGTCGTAGCGGTAGCCGTCGCCAGTCCGCCCAACCCACGAATACTCGAGCGCTTTCGGGTGCAGGATACGGAACGCATCCTGGTAGCCGGTCTGTCCCAGCCACTCGTAGAACCCGTACTCGAACGGCTGGAAGAACCGGTACCGGGGCTCGTGGGCGGGCTCCAGGATGTTGAAGTCGCCGAGCACGATCCGCATGCCGTCCCAGCCGGGCCGCAGGCCCGCCCGGCAGGCGTCCAGGAACTGGCGTTTCCTGGCCGTCTTCGCGTCCGTGGCGTCCCGGGAGGGCACGTACAGGCCGACGACGTCGACGGGCCCGCGGTCGCTGTCGACGATCACGGACACGGTCCGGTGGGGCAGGTAGCCGACGGAGGCGGGGCCGGGCCGGGTGGCGAGCCGGGAGACGATCATCACGCCGCGCTCGCCGCGCTCGGGCCGCGGGAACGTCACCTCGTACCCGGCCGTCGAGAACCGGGAGGCGAGCAGATCGCATCCGGCGCTGTCGGCGGTCTCCGTGAGCACGAGGACCGGTTCGGGCCGGGCGGCGAGGTAGGCGAGCTGACGCTCGGCACGCTCCCGGCTAGGGTTGTTGAGGTTGAACGTCAGCACATCCAAGGTGCTGGTCATGAGCGGCCCCTCATCCATGGTTCTTTGATCGCCGTCACGACGGCTCGGGCGATCTCGTCGGCTCCGGCCGTCGACGCGTCCAGCTGCAGGACGCGGACGCCGGTGGCCTTCAGGAACCTAGCGGCCTCGTAGTAGTGGCCGCATTCCCGCTCGGTACCGCCGGGTTCACGCTCGTACCGGCTGTGCGTCCCGCGCTCTGCCAGCCGCTTGGTGATGGCGTCGACGCGCGCGTTGACGATGACGGCCAGGTCTGGCATGTCCGCGTGCCGGTTGAGCTCCCACAACACGTCCCGGGGGACGCCGTCCATCACCTGCAGCACCAGCGACGACGGGATGTACCGGTCGCACACGACGATCTCGCCCCGGGCCATGGCCGGCCGGATCTCCTCCTGGACGTGCCGGTAGCGGTCGGCGGCGATCAAGCAGGCCATGGACATCCCCGCGTACTCGTCGGTGCCCTTGCGGGCGATCTGCCCGAGCTGGCTGTCGCTGGGCTCCCGCGTCGCGAACACCGGCCGGTTGTCGGCGCGCAGCTGCTCCACGACGGCCTGGGTGACGGTCGACTTGCCCACGCCGCCCGGACCGTCGATGGTGACGAACCGGCCGATCACGACACACCGACCACGGGCAGCCTCCGGGACTGGCGGGGCACGACCGGGCACAGCTCGCTGTCCACGGCGCCGATGCGCTGGCCGGCGGCGACCACGGCGGCCGGGCAGCCCTTGCCGCAGTCGGAGTTCATCGAGCAGCCGCCGCACGTCGGGTTGTCCCCCACCGTCCACCGCTCGTGGAAGTTGTAGGCGTCCAGGCGGGCTGCGATGTCGTCGTCCTGCCACACGTTGCCGACGATGAAGTCCGTGTCCGGGTGCTGGCTGACCTTCGTGCGCGCCGCGAAGACGAGGTAGGGGCAGACGGTCACCTCGCCCTTGGTGAACACGTAGATGATCGTGCCCGCTTCGCAGTTGGCCAGCGGCTTGGAGTCGTTGGGGAACCGGATGTGCACCAGCTCCACGTCGTCGGCGTACGGCAGGGTCAGTTCCGCGATGCGCCGCATGTGCTCGTCCGGGCGGCGCAGCTTCTGCGCCCCTCGGGCGGCGCCCCGGCCCATCTCGCCGAGCGGGTTCATCAGCACGTACTTCGCGCCCTGCTCGCGGGCGAAGGCGCACAACTTGCCGTACTCCTCGTCTTCGGCAAGGTTGTTCGGCGTGCACAGCAGGCCCTGCAGGATGCCTGCCTTGGCGAACCGCTTGACGGTCTCGACGGTCTCGGCGAAGCCCTCGGGTCGGCCCCGGAACACGCCGTGGGAGTCCGCCGAGAAGCCGTCGAGGCTGACGTTCATGTGAACGTCCATCTCCGCGAACGCGGTGATCTGCTCGTCGGTGACCATCGTCGCGTTGGTGCACACCCCGACGCCCATTCCGGCCGCGTGGAAGGACGCGGCAACCTCCACCAGGTCCTCGTGCATGAACGGCTCACCACCGGTCAGGGTGACCCGGTTGACGCGGGCCTCCAACAGTTGAGGGATCAGCCGCTGCCGGACCAGGTGGAGCGGCATGTACTCGCCGCGCTTGGTCGCCGACACGAAGCAGTGCTTGCAGGTCTCGTTGCACGGCTCGCAGATCTGCACCAGTGCCTTGCGGTGCGGGTGGTCGACCGATGTGCGGAAGTAGCAGGACGCGGCCTGTCCAGCCGCGATGAGAGGACGAGCGGTCACGTGGACCTCCACGGTTGAAAGGGATCAGGGGCCCCGGCCGGCGCGCGGCCGGGGCGCGGGGAGCGGTGGGTCGGGTCAGGACGCCGGCAGGTCGACGAGCTGGGTCAGGAAGTCGGCGTGGGCCGTGACGTCGTGGCCCAGGACCACCGAGTGGTGCGGCAGCGCCGCCAGGAGGTGCGCGACCTCGTGCCGGGCCTCCTCGGTGCCGCCGCCGTCGACCCGGGCGAGCTCGAAGATGTCCGGGTAGCGGTCCTCGGTCTCGCCGGTCATGAAGTCGTGGTCGTCCAGCCCGCGGCAGTCATCGGATACGGCCGGGGCGGCGTCGGCGTCGATGCGGGGGAAAACGAGGGCCGCGGCCTCACCGCCGGTCGCAAGCGGGACGCTGAACCAGCGGGGGAACTGGTCCGGGAGGACCTGGACCTTCAGCTCCTTGCCCTTCTCCCACAGCGGGGTGCGGTCACCGGCGATCAGGGCGTCCGTGACCCGCGTGTCCTGCGTCGGGTGCAAGGCTTCGCCGCCCTTCAGCCGCTCCCGGGCGGTCTCGAACCAGTCGAGGGCGTCGAGCAGCCCGAGGCCGAGCGCAGCCGCCGACGGCCACGGCAGGACATCCACACCGCCCTGCCCGTTGGGCCGGACGAACACACGGTCGTTGGCCAGCAGCCCCCACCCGTGCCGTGCGGCCAGCGCCAGCGCCGTGGTGGTCTTGCCCGCTCCCTTCGCCCCGAAGGTGAGGACGACGCGGCTGTCCTTCACCACGGCGGACGCGTGCAGCACAGCCCAGCCGTCCCGCAGCAGCACACCCCGCATGACCTCGCGGGCCAAACGCGCGGTAGCTGTGGCGACCGTCTCGGGTTCGCAGCCGTATACCGTCAACCGGCCCGAGGCCGGCTCAGACCGGTAGGCGAGCAGCTCCCCCGGCGAGACAGCGGCGATGACACCCTCCTCGCCGCTGTCGGCCACGAGCGTCCGCGCCTTGGCGTATGTGGTGCTCCTGTGAGGGGTCTGGGTCACCGCGAGGGCCGCGTCCCCGTACTTCTCGGTGTCCACCTCGGCGACGACGAGGGGTCCCGCGCACACGCTGTCGGGCTCGACCGGGGCAGCCTGCCACCACGGGCCGACGTAGCGCTCGGCCCAGTGGGTGACGGTCTTCTCGGCGGACAGCACGGTGACGGCCGCCCCGGCGGCCTGCAGTTGAGTGGCGTAGGTGGTCATGGGTTCCTCGCAGGTGAGAGGGGGGTGAACAGGGAGGCGCGCACGGCCTGGTAGGCGGTGCGGAGTTTGCTGCGGGCAAGCTGCAGCTGGCGGGTCTCGACGTGGTCTGTGGGGGTCGAGCCCCGGCCGCCCCAGAGGAGGACGGGACGGCCGGGGTCCCACCAGCCGGAATCGGTGGCCGCCGAGCTGGTGGGCAGGACGGTCCCGGCGGCGCAGCTCTCCCCAGCGCTGGCGGCGGGACCGCGACCCGCCCCGAGCCGCATGGCCTTCATCCGTCACGGGACGGGTGCGCGGCCGTGGCCGGGGGCGGAGTCGAGAAGGTCAGGAGGTCGTGCCGTTGGCGATGAGCACGCCTAACCATGCGGCGAGCGACACGACTATCAGCAGGTACGCGATCTGCGCGGCCGGGGCTGCGCCCCCGCGACGGTCATCGGCGGGGGCGGGATCGTCGGCTGGGATCACATCGGCCCACACGCGTTTGCCGCAGGGCAGAAGGTCAGTCCCCCACTGCTGTGACAGAGCGTCGACGAGGGCCAGGCCCCGGCCGCCGACGTCCTCGGCGTGCACTGCGGCCATCACCGGCCGCACGTGGCTCTTGTCGATGACGGCCACCCGCACGCAGCCGCCGGCCAGACGGCGGATCGTCAGCCGAAACGCGCCGTGCCTCGCATGCCGGACAGCGTTCGAGGCCAGCTCGGAGACAACCAGCTCGGCAGCGTCCACGATGTCCGGCAGCTGCCAGTCGATCAGGGTCTCGCGGACCAGCTTGCGGCAGGCCGGAACCGATACGGCCTCGCGCGGCAGGGATCTCGACAGCACCGGCGAACCATCCTCGGCGAACAGGGCTCTGGGCATTACGCGTCCTTGTTCAGGCAGCGCTGGCCTCGCCGAGCGAGCTGGTCGACCAGGGCGACGATGCACAGTTCCCCAGGGGAGTCCATCGGAACTGCCCAGTAGGTCGCCCCAGCCTGGTACGTGGTGCGGGCTACTGGCGGCACACCCAGCAGCGTGCGAGGAGGCAGGCACTCCGCCACCGGCTCCCGACGCTTCTGGGACCGTGCAGCCATCGGAGAGACCAGGGCGTAGTGCCGGCTCAGACCGTGGGCGGCGATGACAGGCCCGCCGTCAAGGACCTCGGCAAGGTAGGCACCGACCTGTACCGGGTCGGCTGTGCCGGCTGCCGCGTGCACCACGGCACCGCTGAGCCGCAGGGCCGTGAACCGTGCCCCGCAGCGCAGGAACGTGACGTCATCCTCACGCCACTCCCATAGGGACTCGCGGCAGTTCGGTGCGGAGCACAACAGCCAGTGCTCGACGGCGAGCCGGCGTTCCGCGCCAGTCGTCACGGCCGGCTCATCGACCTCGCCGCATAGACGACGTAATGGCTCATTCAACGCATCTGGTTTCGGCGCGAGTTGGGTACGCTCCGCCATGGCGACTCCTACACAGTCGTCCATGCCCCGGGCAGGCCGCACCACCACGGCCGCCTGGGGCTCTTTCGCATACAGGGTGGATTTCCGCGAAAGTCCCCGCGTGCCCCCGGCGGGTATACCCATCATGGGTACACAGCACAGAGGGTCATCCCGCAGACTCACGCCAGCAGGAAGTGCCGCATGACCTACCAGCCTCCAACCGCTCTCCCCCGGGATCTCCTCAACGAAGAGGAAATGCAACGCGCGCTGGCAACACACGACTTCGGGACGGTGTTCCGGCTCGCCCGTAGCCGCGCCGGGATCAGCTACTCACGCATCGCCGTGGAGTGCGACATCAAGCCGGAACGGGTCGGCACGCTCGCCCGCGGCCAAGGCCGAATCACCACGTTCGACAAGATCGTGCAGATCGCTGACGCCCTCCGCATCCCAGGCCAGATGGTCGGGCTGGCCCCTCGCCCGTGGGAAACCGGCGACGCTCCTGCGCACATGTACGACCCAGAGATCGGATCAACCAGCGTGCGCCGCCGTACTGTCCTCCAGGTCGCCTCCACCGCAGGCCTGGCCGCCGCCCTGCCGACCCTCCACAGACCCACGGCGCCCAAGCGCGTGACGCGCGACGTCGTCGACCAGCTCAGGCAGCGCACCGCGCGGCTGCGACGCCTCGACGACATCCTCGGCGGCGGCGACACCTATCGCGTGTACCTCGGGGAGTACCAGGCCACCAAGGCTCTATTGCGAGAGGCGACGTTCACACCGGAGTCCCGGCGCGGCCTGGTCGCACTCCTCGCCGAACAGGCACAGCAAGCCGGATGGGCCGCGTTCGACGGCGGCCGGCACGCCGAAGCGGAAGGCCTGTACGAGGAGAGCAGGGCTGCGGCACAAGAAGCAGGCGACAGCGATCTACTCGGCAACGCCTTCGCGTTCCTCGCCTACCAGACCGCCGACAAAGAGGCGGCCGTCGAGATCGCCGCGAGCAGCTGCGCCACGATCACCCGGGGTACACCCGCAGGCGTACGAGCCCTGCTGCAGGAGCGGCTGGCCTGGGCCTGCGCCGTCGCGAACCTGCCCGCCCGCACGGAACAGGCCCTCGCAGCAGCCCGCACCGCCCTGGACGAGCAGCAGGACGGCGAACCACAGCCGGACTGGGCGGCCTGGGTCGACCAGACCGAGCTGGACATCATGGCCGGCCGCTGCTGGACAGAGCTACGCCGCCCCCTGCGGGCCGTCCCCGTCCTCACCCAAGGGCTCGCCCGTTACGACGATTACCACGCCAGAGACAAAGCGCTGTACCTGTCGTGGCTGGCGGACTCCTACCTCATCGCCGGGGAGGTCGAAGCGGCTGCGACGGTGACTGGGCGAGCCTTGGAGCTGGCCGCTGGGGTCGCCTCCGAACGGCCGAGGAAACGGCTCGCCCCGGTGCTGGATCAGTTGCGCCAGCACCGGCAGCTGAGCCCCGTTCGTGACGTCCTGGAGCGGGCCGCGGTCTAGCCCTCCGGGGCCACGTTCTCAGCGATCCACTGAAGACACCTGGGCGCGCCGTCGATCTTGACAGCGATGACCTCCGGGTTGTCCCACGGGTGGTGCTCCAGGAGGTACTTCTCCAGCTCCGGGTACCGGTCCGCCGTCGTGGTCAACAGCAGCTTCCACTCCTCGCCCTCGCCAAACTCGCCGAGATGCCAGAACACTGACCCGACAGGGCCGATGATCTGTGAACCGGCAGCAAGCCTGTCCTTCACCGCCCCCTTTGCCAGCTCGACAGCCTGGTCACGGGCGGGCGTGGCAGTCGACACCTGCAGATACTCGGTCATGGCGGGAGCCTAGCGGCGGGCCGGTCAGGCGTTGAAGCCCTTCTGCCGCACACCCGACCCCCACTTCGCAGCGACGACGGCAAAGCAGTCACGGCACAACGGGTTCCCGCCCACGCCGTACCTCTTGCACTTCTCCGAGCACCGGGCACACAGGCCCTCTTCACCCGAACCCCAGACAGGGGACGGGTAGCCCATCAGTTCCACGACAGCGGGTGCACTCATTCGGGCGTCCGTTCTCCTTGCTCCGCAGCCTTCGAACAGAATAGAACGCGATTGGCGGTGCCCACTGTCAGTGACGTCTCGTAACGTATACGCATGCCCTCTTCCCCCAGGCCGTCCGGCCAGGTCACCCCTGCGCGGGATCAGGTCAACGAGCAGATCCGCCGCCTCATGGACCAGAAGCCAAGCCCGGAGCGCACCGCCGCCTACCACCTAGCCCTTGAGGCATGGGCGGCCGGCTCCGCCATCGAGGTCGTCGAAGCGGCCTGAACGTGGACACGCCCCGACCGGCAGTGCCATCCGGTAGGGGCGCGCTACTCACCAGGCGGGACGCCTGTCGTGGACACCCTCCAGACTAGTGACCACCTCTAACATCAGCGCCGACCAGCGAAACACCGGGCCGCGACCGCAAGATCCGGCCCATCTCGCTGAACGCGAACGCCGCCGGAAAGCGCGCAGCACTCTCCGCGCAGTCCCGGCACGAGATCGGCTCACTCCCCATCCCTCGCAAGCACACCCGCCGGCCGTCGTGCAGCGCATGCCGGTGCCACGGGTGCTCACACACCGGGCACGGCTCGCAGTGCGCGGCCCGCCGGATTTGCCGCCGCGCCCGCGCAGAATCCGGGTATGGGCGGCGGTTGCCTCGGGGGTACGGCTTCACGGCCTGCTCCAATCTTTCCGCACGGACGGCTCCTGGCCCGGGTGCGCCTCGATGAAGTGGCGGCGGATCGCGTCCTCGATCCGCCGCATCCGCATGTCCTGACAGGCCCGCGCGTACTCGTCCAGGACGCGAGAGGCCTCGGCCGGGTCGTTGACCGGGATCGGCGGCGGAGTGAACGGCTCGGCGCCCGGCCACTCCAGATGCGACCAACCGCAGCTCAGCGCGCACGGGAACAAGAGCACCCCGGCCTTGGGGTGATGGAGCGGGTACGGGAAGACGGGCGCCGGGATGATGCTCGGCTCCGATGGCGGTGCCTTCGCGGCTGCGCACCGGACCGCTTCAAGTTCGGCGAGCTGCTCGGCGGGCGTCGGTTTCGGCAATGCGGCGAGCAGGCCGTCGAGGTCCTGCAGATCAGACACAGCGCTCCTCAATGAGGGCAGCCCCGCCGACGGGGGACGGCAGCGGGGCCAATCAACAGTTTGGCAGCGACTCCTAGGAGGCGGGCAGGATTCCGGCATTCCGCAACGAGTCGACGACCGGACCGAACCGCTTCAGCAGCCCCTGCATGCGGTGCAGGACCTCCGTAATCACCTCCGCGCCGGGAACGCCGGGAACGCCGAGACGCGCCGACGCGAGCTCCGCGTCCGGCATCTGCCGCAGCCGGGCCGCGCGCTGCTCGGCGGGCGGCACCCGGTCGAGTGAGAGCAGCTGTGCCGCCACGGCGACCACGGTTTCCTGACCGACCTTTATGGGGTCGATGAGCGAGCCACCGTCAGCTCCAGACGCCACAGTGGCCATATCCTGCGCCAGGCGAAGCGTCGTCATTAAGCAGGCACCTCCCGTTTTGTGCGGCCGCACAGGATGCCACAAAGCGCGAACGACCGCCCCCGGAGCTAGGGCGGCCGTTCGGTCAGGAGCCGGGCAGGTCGTCCGGCGGCGGGGCCGGCTGACCCTCGGGCGGTGCGTCGCCGGGATCCGGGTCCGGGCACAGCCGCGCCAACCTTCGGTTGGCCAGGTCGACCGCATCGCGCAGGCTCGTCCCGCTGTTCGGCCGCACCTCGTGCCGCAGGTGCTCAAGGCCTTCCTCGAGGGCGCCGAGGCGCGCCATGACGCCGGGCCGCTCCGGTACGCCCGGCCGCTCCGGCTCGCCGTACCAGTCATCGAGGAACTGCCCGGCCCGGCCGGTCAGATGCGAGACGCCGCGCACGATCCGCCACACGGCCGCGCCGACCCCGGTGACGATCGAGAGCGCCCCTCCCCAGACGAGGGCCGCGTCGAGGGCCGGGACACCGGTGGTCACATCCATCCGCTCACCCGTCCTCGGGGCGCGGCGTGTGCTTCGCCTTCCACCCGGCGAAGAACGTGATCAGCCCCGGCAGCAGAGCCAGGACGAGCGGGCTGATCGAGTCGGGCAGAGGCTCCAGGATCCGCGCGTCGTCCTGCACCGCTGCGAGGACGCCGAGCATCCCCGATGACGCCACGTAGGCCGCGGCCGTCGCCCACCTCACCTTGCTCTCTACCGCGTGCTGTCCGGCCACGGGTCACCCCTTCCACACGAGCACGGTGCAAACGGCGCTCGCGACCTGGATCTCGGACGTGCTCTGATTGAGCAACTGCACCCGCATAGACCGGCCCGCGCCGATCCGCTTCGTCAGCGGGACCATGCCGTACGAGCCGCCCGGCGTACCTGCCACCTCGTGGATCGGGTGGGACTTGACGACCTTGCCGCCCTCGGCCTCGACCATGCGGACCTGGACGACGTCACCGACGGGCAGGCCCTCGAACCGGAGGGAGAGGCTGCCGGTGAACGTGGCCGCGCCGGCGACGAACGCCGGGCTGCGGTCGCCGTGCCCGCCGGGCTCGTCGGTCCACTCGGTCGTGAACTCGACGTCGTCCCATAGGCCAGGCGCGAGCCGGTACCCGACGCTTCCCAGGTTGACGTATTCGGGCATCTCGGAATCTGGCTCCTCGTCCGGGCTCCAGGACGCCGGGTACGCCAGGCGCTCGCGGACGTCGGCGCGCAGCTGCGCCATGGTGAACTTGAACGGGCCACGCGCGCCGTAGCCCTCGACCGGCCCGGCCGGGTCCGGCTTGCCTTCGACCGAGGTCTCCAAGTGCCCGGCGACGCTGCCCTCGGTCCACCCGTGGTGACGGCAGATCGCGGCGTTGTACCGGACCCACGTGTCGTACTGCTCGCGGGTGTACGTGTCGCGGCCGTTGCCCAGGTTCTCGGTCTCGATCCCGTACAGGCAGTCATTGCCGTCGACCGTCCCGGAGGCCTTGCTCGGCTTCGGGATCGGGCGCTCGGCCACGATGGCGTCATAGCTGTTCCTCGCCGCGAGACCGGCATGGTTCGCCCGGTGGCAGGACACCAGCACCAGGACGCCCGTCTTGGGCAGGTAGGCGTGCGCGAGCGGCGCCGGCAACGCCACTCCCTGCCCCGCGTACGCGACCGCGTTGAGACTCGAGGTTCCCGCCGTGTGGTGGTTCAACGAGCCGTGCACAGGCCCGAACGGCTTGCCCGTAGCCGCGTCCCGGCCGCGCGTCTCCCACCCCTCCAGCTCCGTGAACCGCACGCCCTCCGCCTTGAGCGCGGCCCGCCACTGCGCGGGCGTCATCGGCGTGGAGGTCACTGCTGCTCGCCGTCCTCGGGCGGCGTGTAGCCGGACAGGCGCCGGGCGGTCTCCTCCGGCAGCCCGAGCCCCACCAGAGCCGCATAGTCCGTGCCTGCCTGCTCCTGGAGCTCCTGCTCCATGCTCGCGACGTGCTCCGCGTGAGCCTCCTCCAAGGCGGCCTTCGCAGCCTCGTACTCCTCTTGCGTGATCAGCTCGGCGCCCTCGGGGAGGTCCGGGTCCTCGCGTTCCGTCTCCAGCCGGCCCACGGCTCCGTTCGCGAGCTGGAAATACACAGTCGTGGTCATCGGGGCCTCACAGGTTGAAGATGAACGCGCGGTGGAAGGTTTGAATCCTGCTGTAGGTGGCGTTGTTGTTGTAGTTACGGCCCAGAGCGATCGGAAACGGCTCCGCCACCGTCGCCCCCGGCGGAATCACACGCGCGTACACCTTCGTCGTCTGCACGTGGATGTCGTTGACCTGCTGCGTGCTCTTGTTCTCCACACGCCACATGTCGTCACCGGCGATGGCGTACGCAGCCGCGCTGTTCGGCGGCAGCGTGAAATCGACGTCCAGCTCTGCCTCATAGAGCACGAACGCCGGCCGGCACGGGTCCGGGTTGGTGACCGAGAACGGGCGGTTCTCCACCACGGTCGTCGAGCCGGTAGGCACGGGCAGGTCCGGATAGGTCATCTCGATGGGCTGCTCCACGGAGGTGGCCGTCGCGCGCGGCTCGCTCCGCAGGGCCCCCGTGCTGTCGCAGTAGACGCCGCCGGCGTAGCTGTCCACGTCGCAATCGGTGTAGGGCCAGGCGACCACGGACGCGGCCAGCGGGGCCGCGGCCGTACCGTCACCCGTGAGACCGCACTCGGTCTCCAGCGGCGCATCCGGCGGGACGAAGAGGCGCCCGTCCGCGCCCATGGTGAGCTGGTTCCCGGCGTCCGCCGACGGCGCTACCAGGAGGCCGTTCGCGGTCGCCTCCAGGCCGTTCGGCTCCGGTGCCACAATGACGTCCGCCTCGACGACGTACGGGTCACCAGCCGCCCCGGTCCCGGAAACCGTGGTGTCTACGGTGCTCGTGTCGGCGGCCTGGAGCGCCGTCGGCGTCCCGCCACCAGCCGGGGCGTAGAGACCGCCGTCCGTGCCGATGGCCAGAGCGTTGCCCGCGTCCGTCGAGGGCCGCGCTTCGATCTCCCCGGTGGCCGGGTCGTACGCGATCCCGTCACCGGCCGTCAGGCAGCCGCGGACGTCCGCGCACTCCACATACAGGCCGTCCGCGCCCTCGTGCACCAGGTTCGAGCCGCCGCCGGGCGGGGCCGGGTCGAGGACCACGGCGGCGCTGACCACGTACGGGTCGCCGGCTGTACCGGTACCCGCGACGGTGGTGTCCACGCTCGGGGTGTCGGCGGCCTCGACAACTGTCGGCGCGCTGCCTCCTCCACCGGCCGAGTACAGGCCACCGTCCGATCCGAACGTGACGGCATTCCCCGCATCCGCGCTCGGTCGCGCCTCAATCTCCCCGGTAGCCGGGTCGTACGCGATCCCGTCACCGGCCGTCAGACAGCCACGGACGTCCGCACACTCCACATACAGGCCGTCCGCACCCTCGTGCACCAGGTTCGAACCCCCGCCCGGCGGAGCGGCGTCCAGGATCACCGCGGCGCTCACCACGTACGGGTCGCCGACCGTACCGGTACCCGCGACGGTGGTGTCCACGGTCGCGGTGTCGCCCGCCGTGACGGGCGTGGGCGTGGTCGCCGCATCGCTGCTGATGATGTACGGGTTGGAGATGGAGCCGTTGCCGTCGACGGTGACGCCAGGCCCGGCAGCCACGGCGCAGGTGCACCGCCGGCTGCATCCGCAATTGGACAAGGAACTCACTCCCGCGTGGAAGATTTCCCTTGCCCGGCCCACAACCAGCGGCGTGACCTCGAGTCTAGCTTCGCGTCTGCGTTCCCGTAGGGGCTGCCGGACCGGTGTAGCTGGATAGTTGCCGGGCGGTCGCCTCCGGGATGCCGGCCGCGCGCAGGTCTTGGAACTGGCGGAGGGCTTCGGCCGTCTCCGCCGCCTGAAGTTCGGCGATCCGCTCATCGTGGGCTGCCTGCATCTGCGCCCGGTGCGCCTCGTACTCCTCCTGTGTCACCAGTCGCCCGGGCCGGGAAAGGACCGGTGGCCCGTCACCAGTCACCGTGAGCTGCCCCGTCACGCCGTCGTCGTAGATCACCCAGTGCTTCACCGGCTCCGGGGCGGGGCCATCGCCGGGCCAGGGCCAAGGCAGGTCGTTGATCATGGGTCCTCACAGGCTGATCATCAAGGCCCGCATGACGGCCTGAATGTAGTAGTAGTAGGCGCCGGCGGTGCCGCGGCCGAGGGATACGGCAATGCTGATCGGCATAGAGGCTCCGGGCGCCAGGGGACCGGGCGTGCCGAGGACTTTGGTCATCTGCGAGTGGACACCGACCATGGACGAGCTGCCCGTGTTCTTGAGGAACCACATCTCGTCGTTGTCGTAGCCGGCCCCCGCGGTGGCTCCTGCCGGAAGGACGAAACGCACGTCGGCCTCGCACTCCACGACGACCAGCGCGGGACGGCACGGGTCATCGTTGGTGACGGTGGCGGAGAACGTGTCAACCACCGTGGAAGTAGCCGAAGGGACCGCGACGTCGGGGTAGTCCCGCTCGTCGTAGTAGCTGGTGAAGGTGGCGCGGCCTCGCGGTTCTCCGCGAAGGACACCGTCCGAGCCGCAGACGATCACGCCGCCCGCGCTCTCCGGGGAACACGGGTAGGGCCAGGTCCCGGTGGACACCTCAAGGGGGGCGCTTCCGGAGCCGTTACCAGTCAGGCCGCACCCGGCGGAAATGGTGGCCGCGCCCGTCGGGACGAACAGCCCGTCCGGCTGCTGCAACAGGTTGTTCCCGGCCTGGCCGGACACGCGGGCGCTGATGACGCCGGTTGCCTGGTCGAAGGTGGCGCCGGGCCCGGCCGAGAGGCACGACCGCACCGCCTCACACCCCACCGTTGTACTGATCACGTACGGGTTCGCGGCCGACCCGGAGCCGGTGATCGTGACGCCGTCACCGGCGGACACCGCGCAGTTGCACTGACCGCCGCCGCATCCACATCGCGCCAAGGGAGCCCACCGTCCTCACGGATCATCCTCGGCCCGGCCCACAACCAGCGGCGCACCTCGAGTCTATGCCGGGCCGTTCCGGCCCGGGGTCAGCCGTAGAGCTCCACGATCACCGTGCCCGAGCCGCCCTCGGTGCCGGTCGTGGTCTCCCCGTCTCGGGCGAACCCGCCGCCGGCGCCGCCGCCGAAGCCGCGCGAGCCGCCACCGCCCCCGGTGGAGGACCGCTGCATGCCCCCCGTGCCCATCATGGAGTCGCCGCCCTCGCCTGACTGGCCTTCGAAGTTCCCGAGCCGGAAACAGCCGCCGCCCGCCCCTCCGCCCATCACCAGTTGCCCGGTCCCCGCCAGCGGTCCGGCCGTCCCGGAGTAGCACACCACCGTGCCGCCGGCTCCCATGACGGCCTGGCCGCCGGCGCCTCCGTTGGCACTCACGAGGCCCCCGAAGGAGCTGTTCCCGCCAGGGCCTCCGTCACTGGTCGTGCCGCCCGCTGTGCCTCCAGCACCCACCACAACGGTCTCCACGGCCCCCAGAGCCGAGACGTCCAGCAGGCTTTCCGAGTACCCGCCGCCCGCTGCGCCCGGCTGCGCCACGAGCTGACCGGCCGCCGTACGGGCGCCCGCGGCTCCGCCGCCCCCGGCCTGAACCCTCACCTTGATCCGGGCCAGCCACGGGTAATCCGTCTTCCGGAACTGGTACGTTCCCGGCGTCCGGAAGTACAGGATGTCCCGCAGCCCCTGGACCCCGGGCTTCAGGCAGAGCTCCCCTGTCTCACTGACCGTGAACGAGTCTTCGCATACACAAACTGAGGCCACAGCTCACCCCTTGCAAGAGTGGAGGTCGGCTCGGCCCACAACCAGCAGCGCAATCGGCAGGGTAACCGGCCGCCCGTCAGACGGCGGCGGGGTCGACCTCCTCAAGTGCCGTGATGTGGACGCGGACACCGGGCCCGGCCGGCTCGACGACCCCCGCTCCACGGCGCGGCCTGGTCCGCCACACCCTCACCACCGCATACCAGGAGGCGACTTCCTCGACCACGGCGGTCACCGTCCGCTCATCGTCCTCCGGCTCCGGGTCCACCGGCACCACGGAGAGGACCGGCGGCCGGCCGAACGGAACGGGGAACGCCCATTGCGCGCGGCCGTCCTCGCCCGTCACAGCGACCGCAGCGACCGGCCCGGACGGCCGGGCCGGTTGGGGCACGCCGGGCGGCCGTGAGGGCTCCTGGCCGCCCTCCACGTCGGCCGGGGGCCGGACCGTGCCCGTCCTCCTGGTGGTGCGTCTCGTCTGCCGGTTGAGGTCCCGGAGCATCCCGCCGAGCGGGTTCCCCGTGATCAGCCGTCCGGGCCCTCCACGCATCGCCACCGCTACGCCACCTCCGCTCCGGTCACGCCCAACTGCACCTGCACGCTCTCCGAGCCCGGGGAGGCGTCCGTCCCGCCGGTCTCCGTCACCTTGACGCCCACGATCTTGAGCCGCTGCGCCACCGTCTTACACGTGGCGGTGGACATGATGTCCATGCACCAGCCCGGCACCAGGGACGGGACGTCCACCGCGGCGTCCGGAGAGAGTGTCACTTGCTGCGTGTCAATGAACACCGGCGCCGGCAGCGAGGCGCGCCGCTTCGCCCGGGCCGCCTGCTCCGCGGAGGCCGCCGTCTTGATAGACGTCTGCTCCACGTACCGCTCCAGCAGCCCGTAATACTCATCCGGGCCGCCGTCCGAACCGATCACCCCTGATTCCTCATCCCCGGCCACGACCCACCGCGTAATGAGGTTGGAGCCGTCCTCCGAGACCGTCAGGCCCTCCGGGAAGTCGTTGTCGTGGAGGACACCGACACTCTCCCGGTGATCCTCGGGCAGAAGGATGATCGTGGATCCCACAGCAGTGAAATCGAGGCCGGTCTCCGCCAGGTCCCGGAGGTGATCCAACGTCTGGCCCACGTCCTTCGTGTAGGCGCGGCCACCCGTCACCCCTGTGCGGCCCACGACGTACACGGTGTGGCCGGGGTCGTCCGGGGCGTAGCCGTCCTCGATGAGCCACGACGCAATGTCCACCAGGTCCGTATCCGTGAACGTCATCGACTGGTGAACGACCCGCCTGTCCAGCCACGCCAACGGATCGGCGGCAGCAATCTCCACGCCGTCCACGGTCCACTGCGGCTGAATGATCGGCCCCCACCACACCGGCCGGTCATCTCGGAAGACATGGAGCTCGTGCGCCCACGCACGGACGTTCTCCAGGTGGTTGCAGCAGTCCCCGGACGGCTTGACGACCACCCGGGCCGTGGAGAAGTCATCCAACTCTCTGGACCACTCGCACTCGGTGAGGACGTCCGCCTCCGCGATCGTGGCACCGCTCCTCGTCGTGATCCGCGCCGTATGCGAGCCACATCCCGCGGCTGACACGTCAGTACCCCCGCCCGGAGACGCCCACAGTGATCAAGGTCCCCTCCGGCGGCGGGTTGGCCACGTCCGTCTCAATCGCGAGGCAGTAGGTGGCGCAATCCAGGGGCCGCCAGGTCGGCGGGAGCCCGTCGCGCCCGTACACATCGGGGCTGGACTCGCAGACGCCGCCGCACTCCACCACGGCCCGGCCGATCTGCCCGTCGAGACTCAGGGCGCCGCCGGCAGGCAGGTACCGCACGTGATACACCGAGTGCGGGTTGCACCGGTTGATGTCCGCCATCTCGTCGCAGCTCAGCGCGTCGTCGCCAGCGGAGCGTTGGTAGAGCGTCAGGGTGAGGTTCCGCAAGTCCTCCCCTTCCCCGGCCCGAATGGTGATCACCGGTACGTCGGCGGACCAGGCGGGCCGGTCGCTGAGGTCCACCTCCCAGCACTCCCGCTCCACCGCCAAGGGCAGGCAGTAGCACGTCTCGGCGAGCGTCGGGCTCGGCGGTAGGGACGGGCGGCACGTCGGATCCGCGCACGCCGCCATGGGGTCCGGGCAAGCGGCCAGGCGGCACGTGCCCTCACAGCCGGCCTCGCTGCCGTGGAGGCACCAGGTGACGCACGCCGTGGAGTCGTCCACGGGCGGCCCCACCTCAAGCACGGGCATGGTGTCCGTGTAGAACCACGGCGTGGCCGCGGAGAGGATGAACTCCACAGTGACGATGTCCGCGCCCGTCGAGCACGTCCCGCCGGCGCATCCATCGCCGCGCCGGGCCGTCACCTCGGGCCCGTCGACCAAGGCCACGCGGCGAAGGGTCCGCCGGTGCCGCTCCTGGAAGGTTGCCGGGTCCTCCTCCTCGCTCGGGCAGCAGTTGAAGAGGGTCAGGCAGTCCCCTTCGCACTCGCCGCTGGTGCACCCGGTCAGGACTTCCGCGAGCCAGTGGAGGCCGTACTCCACCGCGCAGCACGTTGCGCCCAGGAGGACCGCGGTCACGGTCAGGGTGCGCGGCATCGCCCGGGCCGGGCCGAAGGAGCCGCCGCCGGTCACCGCATTCGTCACGGACCGCCGCACGGGGTGGGTGTCCAGGCCGGCCACGTCCAGGACCAGGAGCCCGGCGAAATCCGCGCTTTCGGGAACGTCCGGGTCGTACCAGGGTGCGCCGTCCTCGGCCGGTGTGGTGTACGGGAGGTCCCCCACGGTTGCCGCGGTGAACGTCTCGCACCGGCACACCGTGGCGGAGGTGAGGGAGGAGCCGACCGTCTCCAGGTAGACGGCGAGGCGGGCATGGTTGGCGACCTCCACTCCGCCCAATGTCAGGTAGTCAGTGAGCATCTACAGCAGGCCTCCCGCCAAGGCGAGGCGGGCGGCGACGCGGTGCGCCGTCATCCGCGCGTCCCCGACTTCGTTGATCGTGATGTAGTTGTTCTGGACCGTCCCGCCGCCCGTGCTCTTGCCGCCGCTGCCGGTGGCGCCGAGGAGGTCGAGCAGGCCGGAGGCCTCGGCGAGTTGCTTGGCCCGCTTCGGCTTGGTCAGGGGGATGACGACCTCGGGCCCGTCGCCCTCGCCGATCACGGCGAGGGTGGGGCTGGTGACGATGCCGCCGTCGGCCAGGCCCGGAATCACGTTGCGGATGGCGGACGGCAGGCTGTTGCGGATGCTGGACGCGATGGTGCCGCCGATATTGCCGATGGCCCTGATCAGCCGCTGCGGCAGCCCTTGGAAGATGCTGACGAGGCCAGTACGCCACCAAGGGCACCGAAGCCGCGACCGGCACCCTCGACCACCGGCTGAAGAGGATCACCGACCTCTGGTTCGAGTCCGTACCCGAGCACGCCGCCCGCATGATCCGCACCGCCTGGGCCCTCGGCAACCGCGACGACCTCAAGCACCTGAACCTGCGCAAGTGGGCCCACATGCTCGGCTTCCGCGGCCACTTCTCCACCAAGACCCGCGCCTACTCCACCACCCTCGGCACCCTCCGGGCCGCCCGAGCAGCCTGGCACCGCCGCCACACCCCTCCGCCCTCACCGACCACCCTCGTCATCGCCCACTGGGCCTACGACGGCACCGGCCTCACCCCCGACCTCGAACGCCTCGCCGCCCTCATCGGCAGCGGCCCGACACGCGAACAGGCGGTGACAGCCGGTGCGTGACGACGAACTCCTCACCGTCCCCGAGGCCATGGCCCGCCTCAAGATCGGCCGCTCCGCCCTCAACGACCTCCTGCGCACCCGCCGCCTGGCCTCCCTGACCATCGGCCGCGCCCGCCGCATCCCCGCCCACGCCCTCGCTGACTACGTCCAGCGCCACCTGGAAGAGGCCGCCCGATGACCGCCCCCAAGCGCAAGAAGGCCCGCGCCAACGGCGAAGGCACCATCTACCAGCGCAAGGACGGCCGCTGGGAAGCCGCCGGCTACGTCCTCGCCGCCAACGGCACCCGCAAACGCGTCCGCGTCTACGGCAGCACGCAGAGGGAAGCCGCCGACAAACTCGCCGAGAAGATCGCCGACAGCAACCGCGGCCTCCCCGTCGCCACCGCCGACAGCACCGTCGGCGACTACCTCACCTACTGGCTCGGCAGCGTCGCCATCCACCGGCTCCGCGAGAACACCCACACCCGCTACGCAGCCTGCGTCCGCCTCCACCTCACCCCCGGCCTCGGCACCAAGAAGATCGCCCGACTCACCGCCAAGGACGTGCGCACCTTCCTCGACCGGCTCCGCACCACCTGCCAGTGCTGCGCCCAGGGCCTGGACATCGAACGGAGGCAGTGCTGTGCCAGCAGCGAGTGCTGCCAGAAGTGGCTGTCCCCCTCGACCGTGACCTACGTGCACTCGGTGCTCAAGTCCGCCCTCGAACACGCCGTCCGCGAGGACGAGCTGCCCCGGAACGTCGCCCGCAACGTCAAGACCACCACGCACCAGCCCAGGCGCTTCCGGCCCCTCACCGCGGCAGAGGCCCGTCAGTTCCTCGACGCGGCCCGCGCCGATCGGCTCCACGCGCTGTACGAACTCGCCCTGCGCACCGGCCTCCGCAAGGGCGAACTCCTTGGCCTCCACTGGGAAGACCTCGACCTCAACAGCGGTACCGCCAGCATCCGCCGTTCGCTCCAGCGCACCCGCACCGGCGGTCTCACACATCTCCCCACCAAGACCCGGGCATCCGAACGCCGCATAGCCCTCCCCACCGAATGCGTCCACTCCCTCAAGGAGCACAGCGGACGGCAGGACAAGGAGCGAGAGACAGCAGGACCGGACTGGAGCGACAGCGGCCTCGTCTTCACCACGTCGACCGGACGGCCTCTTGACCCGGCCAACCTCACCCGCCGCTTCCGCAGCTTCCTCGACCGGGCCGGGCTCCGGCGCATCCGCTTCCACGACCTCCGCCACTCGACCGCCACCCTCCTCCTGGAACAGGGGGTCGACCTCGTGGTGATCAAGGCACTTCTGGGCCATGCCCACATCGGCGTCACCGCCGGCGTCTACGCCCACGTCCGACTCCGCCTCCAGCGCCAAGCTATCGAGACCCTCGACAAGGCGCTCAGCGCCCAGGACGACGGCCCTGACGACCCACCCGCCGCAGCCGTCGTCCGCTGACGTTGCCGTCATCGTTGCCGTCAAGCAGCGCGGAGGCCCCGCCGGAACCGTCCGGCGGGGCCTCCGCATCTCACCCTCTACTTCTCCCTAAACAACCCGCGCTACCCAGGGGAGAGTTGCTGAATTACTGAATTCGCAGCCAATCCAGGAATCTCTGAAGTTAGGCGCGAATACGCCTCTCGGAGGAATTCAGAGAAAGCGCCTGCGAGCTCTTCGCGCTCGACAGTCACCCGCCAAGGTCGCTTCGACGAACTCACGGAAGCGAGATCGCCATCGACTCGCAGATAAATGACCTCCTCGCTTTCCGTGAAGCCGAACGCCGCATCCTCGCCTGCCAAGATTCGTCTCTGCGCGTGAGAGAGCGACAGAGCCAGATCCACGAGGGTCACGAACCTTCTCTTCGAGATGATCTCCACGCCGTCTGCAACCATTTCGACATTAACGCCGAAGTGCTTGTAGCGAAGGTCCATCTCGGTGATACCCGCAGGATCTCCCTGCTTGGCTCCCTCCCATGTTCCGTGCCATGGCGAGTCCGGCTCCGGAAGGGAGAAGGAAAGACTAATCACGATTTCTCCTTGCAGGAACTTTCCCACCTAGAACGGGAAGGCGGTCACGACTTTTCCGTCATTCACGATCACGCGGACACGTGTCAAGTTTCCGCCCCCATTTGCCGGGCCAGCCTTGCCGATGGTGTCACCGAAGTCCCATTCGTAAATCTGACCGGGTCTCGGGGCCCCAGTGACGGGGTCTGGCGTATTCGGCTTGGGTGTCCCTCGGTTGATGGTGTCAATGATCCGCTGACGAACCTTCTTCTCCTTGCCAATGAAGAGCCCGGCCTCTTCATCAACCAACGCGCCGCCGGGCCGGTGGCGGTCCAGAATGTGCTTCCAGTCCCCGTCCTCCAGCGCCGCAGTTCCACAAAGGCTCGAATTATGAACCAGAACCGGAGTCTGTCCCGCCAGCACATAGTACGTGTGAAGGTCGTCGACGGTGAGGTTGTAGGTGCGCGCGTGCTTCGTGAAGGGGTGGTTGGCTGTCACTGTGACGGTTGTGCCGTCGTCGGTGAGCAGGCTCATGCCGGGAGTGAGCGCCCCAGCCGCAACCCAGTCGTGTGCGGACGGCGACCAGAAGGGGTGTTCATGTGTCGCCGTGAGTTGCTGGATGCCGCCCTCGGTGGCGATGGAGAGCTTATTGAAGTACTTGTCGCCGTCGGTGACGATGAGGCGCGTCACCTTTTTGGCTGCGGTTTTGCCAGTCTTCGGGTCAGTGGCCAGCACCTTGTCGCCGGGTTTGACGTCCTCAATGTTCTTCGTCGTCCGGTCGGCCATGAGGACGTCTGTTCCAGCCAGGAAGCATTTACAGTTGAACTTCAGCAGCTTACCGGTCGCGGGTGTGCCCGTGACTGCGTCAAGCACTCTTCCAAGGACTTTGAGCTTCGATTGGATGAGGGCATCCTTCGAGATTTCCATGCAGGCGTTAATGTCGCCGTGCATACAATCCTCGAAGCCACCTATGCCAAGGAGGTCTTTCTCAATCTCCCAGGCTTGCTTCGATACCTTTTCCAGGGTCGGACCATAACTGACAATTTTGCAAAATATCTCGTTGTGTTGACAGAATTGCACGGGATTGTCGACCGGCTCGCATCCGAGGAAACCGCATCGATACTGCTCGGCAGGGGTTATTGCGTCGTGAGTCCCTCCGGAGTTGCCTCCGAGTGCGGTTCCATTGCCGTAGCTCCCACTGTTCCCGCTGGCGCAGCCATTGCATCCATCGCCATCGAAACGCCCGCTGGAGATGGCTTGGGAGCCCTTTCCGCCGCCGCTGTCGAGGCCCGGTGAATTCTGTCCGGGGAAGATCATGCGGCCGTCGGGGTCGGAGTCGGTGACCGGGTTGTTGGCGGCGTAGCTGTAGCCGTTGAGACTCTGCGGGTTGGCGGTGTCCAGGATCGGGTCGACGCTGAGGAACTGGCCGATAGTGGGGTCGTATTCGCGGGCGCCGATGTGGGTCAGGCCGGTGTTGGTGTCCCGTGTTTTGCCGAGGAAGCCCTTGTCGTCAGGCCAGGGGCCGTACTGGGGCTTGCCTCGGTCCTCGCCGAAGGGGGTGGTGTAGCGCTTGGTGAAGGTCTGTGCGGTGTCCGGGGTCAGGGCCAAACTTGATGTGCCGTGGTGGTCGCCCGTCAGGTAGGTGAGCTTGTTGGCCCCTGACTCGTTGGAGCGGAAGGCTGCCGTGATGCCGCCCGCGGAGTAGTAGCGCTGGGCCCAGGTGGTGCCGTTGGCACGCAGGTGGAGTTCAGTGGCGCCGGCGTAGAGGATGCGCTCGCCGTTGTCCTTTGCGCGAATCAGGAGTGAGCCCTCGGCGCCGTAGATGTAGTTGGTGGAGGTACCGGCCTCGGTGAGCTTGGACAGCTTGCCTTCCGGAGACCACGTGAGACTCTGGCCGCCGGAGGTGCCGGGCCGTGTCGTGGTGTTGCCGGTCGTGTCGTAGGCGTAGGCGCGCTCGGGGGCGGTGCAGTCGGTCTTGGTGGTGGTGCCGGTCAGGGTGTGGGGCTGGGTGGGCTTGGTGTAGCAGTAGGTGCTCTTCGTGTCGCCGGTGCTCTTGTGTTGTGTTTCGGTGAGGCGCTGGCCGGCGTTGTTGTAGGTGTAGCTGGTCCAGTACGGGGCCGGGCCGGCGAGGCTGGTTGCGCTGCGGGGGTCTGCGCAGTTCTGTGAGGTGGGCGT
>NZ_JBSFRB010000053.1:0-52780 GCF_053589015.1 Streptomyces sp. NPDC003393
TGAGGGCCACTGTTGTCACGAGTCACGACTGCGGTGAAGCGACCGACGTCAACCCTGCCAGCCGGTCCCGGACCAGCCACCCAAAAGACTCACAGCTGATGTCAAGCGGCGACTGCCACGTGGAGTGCAGCGTTGTAGCACTGTCTGTCACGGATCATCGCCCACAGAACGTTGACGCGTCGGCGGGCAAGGGCGAGGAGGGCCTGCTTATGTCCCTTCCCCTCGCTCCGCTTTCGCTGGTAGTACGCCTTGGAGGCAGGGCAGCACTTGAGGCTTGCCAGCGCAGACAAGTACATCGCCCGCAGCAGCCCGCGGTGATAGCGGCGGGGTCTGTGCAGATTGCCACTGACGCGGCCGGAATCGCGGGGCTGCGGGGCCAGGCCGGCGAAGCCGGCCAGGCGGTCAGCACTGTCGAAGGCGTCCATGTCCCCGCCCGTGGCGGCAATGAACTCGGCGCCGAGCCGGGCGCCCATGCCGGGCAGGCTGCGTATCACCTCGGCGTGCGGATGCTCGCGAAACCGGTCCTCGATGAGAGCGTCGAGTTCAGCGATCTCCTCGTCGAGGGCCATCACACCCTTCGCGAGGCGGACCACCATAGCGGCGGCCAGTCTCTCCCCGGGCAACGCAGTGTGCTGGGCCTGCGCGGCGTCCACAGCAGTGCGGGCGAGTGCGGCGGCGTCTTTCACCTTGCGGTTCTTCAGCCAGGTCTCGATTCGTTTCGCCCCTGTGCGGCGGATCGCTGCCGGCGTTTGGTAGCCGGTCAAGAACATGACTGGGCCCTTGTTGGTCAAGTCCAGCGACCGCTCCAAGGCCGGAAAGATTTCCAGCAGTTGAGCCCGGAGACGATTGATCTGCCGGGTGCGGTCGAAGACCAGATCCAGGCGCCGGGTGGTCAGGATGCGCAGGTCGACGGCGATCTCGTCACCAGGCCTGAGTAGCCCCAGGTCCCGGCGGATGCGGGCCTGGTCGGCGATGACGAAAGCGTCCTTCGCGTCGGTTTTCCCCTCACCCCGGTAGGTGGCCGAGGCCCGGTGCACTGCCAGACCGGTGAGGTAGGCGACAGGCTGATCATGGGCAGTGAGCAGGCCGATGAGCAGAGCGGCACCGCCATGGTTCAGGTCGACGGCCCACAGCACGTCGTGGGATACCGCCAGTACGTCGCCGAGCAGTACGAGCAGCTCGCTCTCGTCGTTCTGGATCCGGCGCGACAGCAGCCGCTCGCCCTCTGCGTTGATCACCACGACATGGTGATGCGTCTTGCCGATGTCCACCCCGGCCCAGATCTCGGGCACATTCCCCTCCGTCAACTCGTCGCACATCGATCCCGCAGACGACCTCGCCGACGTTGTCCTACAGCAGCGATCGAGTCGCGTCTCCCAATCAGCGGTCGAGTCGTCGCGGGGCTCCGGGCGGCCAAGTCCCGTAAGCCATCCAGCGGCTCAGCCTTTACAGCCATACCCGGAACCCCCGAGTCCTCCGATCCTACGAATGACCGGACCAGACCCACGTCGTGAAGGTAGGACAGCCCTTACTACACCGAATTCACAAAACCCCAGGTCATCACCACAACCTGAGATCTCCACCGAACCCGGGGCGATTCACTCCGATCGGTGGGGCGCGCGGTACACCTCCATGGGCAAATCTATCTGGGCCGAGCAGGCACTGGACCGGCCGGACGCCTCGGCGAGCCCCGAACTCACCTCTCGGTAACCAGGTCGTGCCAGCAGGCCGAGCCGAAGTGGGCAAAACGGCGACTCCTGTGCCGAGCAGGGTGTCTGACTGGTGTCAGGACACGGAGATCTCAGTCGCGCGCACGAGCGCGACCCGGTGGTTGTACTGGATCGTGTACACCTCTCCGGCGCCGCGTACGTAGCGGTCATCGGCTGAGATGAAGTCGTCAGGGTGGACGGGCGGTTGCGTTGCCACATACGCCTGCCCTGTGGGCAGGGTGTACCTGTTCAACGGAGGCGCCACGCCCGGCTCCAGGTCGGAGGGGTATTCGGACGCATCGGGATACACCATGCCGAACACCGACGCGCCGCTTCCGCCGGCAGGTCTGACGATCTTGACATGCTCTGCCGGAATCGTGTTCCTGCCCTTCGGGTTGTCGAACCAAACCTTCCGGCCGCCGTACCAGATGCCCGTCCAGTCTCCCTCGCGGTCAGCGACGACGAACTGCTGCCCCGCGCAGACAGTGCTGCTCCAATCGCTGATCGCCTTCGTGCCCGCGGAACCGTCATGGTGCACATACGGATCACCGGCCAGTGGCGCGCTCGCGCTCGGCGCAGTCCTCACATACAGGAGGTTCGACGGAGCCGATGCCTCCGTGCACGCGGTGGTGGCCCCCGTCGGGTCGTCGTTGGCGCAGACCTTCACCGTCTGCTCGTTGTGCGCGAAGTCCGGCGCGATCGTCACAGCCGTACCGACGGGCCCGACACCGTGCTTCCCCCGCTCTGTCTTCGCCCCCGCCAGCATCATGAACCGATCCCAGTCCCAGTACGGCCCTGGATCCCAGTGCATGCCCGCCACATACGCGTCCAGCGGACCGGGGACGTTGTCGTGGCCCAGTATGTGCTGGCGATCGAGCGGAATGCCGTACTTCCGCGCCAGGTACCGCACCAGATCAGCGGTGTTCTGGTATTGCGCCTGCGTGTACCAGGTGGCACCGCGCGCCGCGAAGCCCTCGTGCTCGATGCCGATCGAGTGCATGCCGAACCAGAAGTTGTTGGCGTGGAGCGCCAGGTTCTTGTCGGCCACTGTCTGCGTCACCGCACCGTCGAAAGCCCGCATCACGTAGTTCGCCGCGCTTTTGCTCCCTGGTGCCCTCGCCGCCGCGATGGCGTTCTGGTAGGAGGACTCAGCATCGTGGATGACGATGTACTTGATCTCCATCCCGTCCGTCGGCCGGTCAGCCACCTGGTAGGCCGTCGTCGTCGCGAGCGCCAATCGGCAGTCCATGTCCGGGGGGCACTCGGTGCCGGCGGACGAGGTCTTTTTCAGATGCAGCATGGCCAGCTGTCCGGTGTTCGCCCGCAGCGAGGGCTGCGCCGCCAGGCGCACCCACTGCCCGTCGGCCGTCGTGCGCTCCACGCCCGTTCTCATTCGTTCGAACACATGCCTGGCGAAATGCCCGGCCGCGGTCTCGTTCGGTGAGCCGCTGTAACGGGCCACCGCGCCGAACCATTCGTCCGGGTCGGACGGTGTGCCCCCTGTCAGCTGCTTCTCGTACGACGCCAGCAGCGCCGCCCCGGCCCGTATGTTCTCCCGTACGTCCGCACGCACTCGGTCCGCGGGCGCCCCGGTCAGCGCGGCTGCCTCGGTGAGGGTGTGCAGTGAAGCATCCGAGGACAACGATGCCAGAGCCGAACCATGGGCCATGGACGCCGTCAGATCCGTCAGGCCCATCGGCCCGTACCCGCCGATGGTGTTGTGCTCTCCTCGGTGGGCATCCCACAGGGACTCCTGGTAGGAGACACCCAGCAGTACTGACTCCGGCACCATGAACTCGTGCGCCGCCGCAGCAAAGTGCCGCTGCTCGACCGGTGAACCTCCGGAACCGGCATCCGGCCGGGGCGCCGAGGCTGCGTTCGCCGGGGTCTTGTCGTCCAGAGCGAACGTCGTCAACGCACCCGCTGCGACAACCAGTATTCCGCTCAGGGCAAGCCCGACGGTCCTCAGCCTGGCGCCCTTGCCTTTCTTCCGTCTCCGTCCCACTCCACGTCTCCATCCGTACATGTCGCCGACTGCCACTGCGCCGCCGGTTCTCGCAGCTCGCGCGGATCTTCCCGGGGCAGGGAATCGCTGGGTCCGGTTCCTCACGGCCCAAGGGCGTGTCAATGGGGGTGTCCGCTGACGGGGCGGGCGGCGGCCCTCGGATGCCGTCCCGGGCTCGCACGCGGGAGGCACGGCACGCGGCTCCCGGCGGACGAAGCGGCTCAGGGGAAGGGCACTGCGGCACCCGGCGGAAAGCGGTTCAAACTGGTCGCGGGCAGGGCAGAGCCGGGCCACGGAGACGCAGGAGTCCTTTAGCGGGTCCTTCAGCGCGCGGGCACAGAAACTCATCGAGCCTTCGGGGCGGCAAATCGCCCCGGCAAGGTTGTGCGCGAGTGACGGTTCCCTGCCCGGTGCCGCCGCCGGGTATCCTCCACGGAAGTCCGCAACAGCACTTCCTGGGCGCAGCTGTCGGGAGAGTCCATGCACGCCCGCCATGCCGCGTACGGCTTCGCCGCCGCCTGCCTCAGATGCTTGGGCACGTTCCCGTACCGCACAGCAGATCCGCAGCACGGCGCAGGTACGCCGGCAGGTTTCGCTCGAACTCCTCGACGACCAGGCAATCGCCTGCCGACCGTACCGACCTCAACAAGGCCCGCGTGGTCCGACTGCCGGCTCACAGGCATGCGCCGCCCGCCACCGCAATGGTGCACTGTGGAAATCGCTTCATACCGTACTGACGAAGTGAGCCATGCCGGAAGTTGTCATCGGACCAAAAAAACTCGGCGCGGTGAGCCGCAGGCGGTGACCTGTAAGAAAAGCCTCAGGGCTTGCCGCAGCTCCTGACAACGAGGACCGTGCAAACCGGTCTCACCCGACACCACACCGAGAACCCGATCTACCAAGACTGATCCACCAGGCCCGAAAATGCTCACCTGGAGCCTCCCCTGCGGACTGCGCCCCCCACTGACCTCTTCTCATACACCTCCCGATGCGCGGACGGAAACCCGCCACACACCGATGGGCCAGCACGAGAACGCGCCGCCCGGCTACCAACAGCGATGCATGGCAGTTCCCCCCGGGCCATCCCCCTGCCTCTCCGCCCCAGAGAGCCCTCGCTCGTACCTCCACACGCCGTCGTCCCACGGCGCATCGACGACAAGACGGCCGCTGGGCATGCGCATGAAGGTCAGCTCCTCGACCCCTCTCACCACAACGGGCGTTGTCGGATCGTCGTACACCGCCTCCAGTTGGGCGCCAGGCATGAAAGCCGTCTCCAGGTACCAGGTGGCCTCAGGCCCGGCTTCCAGCCGAGCGTCCCCGACCCACTCCACGTCACACTCCTTGCTCCGCAGACACGACGACGCCGCCGCTACGCGGCAGGAGACGGCCTGCTCCGCAAGCCGTCGGCCACTCCGTGGAGCACGCTGGTGAACCGGCGTGATGGGAATCCGCTCGCTCCGCGAGCGGATTCCCATCACGCCTCACCTTGCCAATTCCCTTCAGCTGAAACCTGATGACGGTTGTTCAAGAGGCTGCCCGCTCCGCGGGCACCCCTCAAGCTGGCTACGCATCCGGGAGCTCGGCTCGGTGTCCCGCCGTGGTCACGGGGTCTCAGGTCGTCTTCTTAGTACTCCAGTGCGGTTTCGTGATCTATCCGCTGGTTTCGTGGGCTGAGCGTCGTCGGTAGTGGCTGCGACGGGCTGTTGCCTGGTGGCGTCTGCGCCAGTTCGACCAGTGCAGCAGTCTGGCCAGGGACACGACTGGTGGGTTGAGGACGGCGGTGAAGAGGTGGCGGATCTCTGGAACGGTCAGCGAGATCGGGTTGCTGCCCCGGGTGTGGTGATGTGGGTCGGCTGGCCGGTCGGGGGCTGCATCGGCAGCGACGGTGGCGAGGAAGGCCAGCGCGAGCATGGCGAGCGTGACGTGCCGGTGCCATGAGGTCCAGTTCCTCACTTGGTAGTGATCCAGGCCGACTTGGCCTTTGGCGGCCTGGAAGCACTCTTCGACGCTCCAGCGGCTGCTGGCCACGCGGACGAGTTCGGCCAGGGGCACTGCGGTGGGTGACCAGCACAGGTAGAAGGCGAGTTCCCTCGTGGCAGGGTTGCGGCGGATCAGCAGGTGGCGGTGTTCGCCGGTGCCGATATGGATCCAGGCCCAGTCGTAATAGCGCAGGCCCTTCGCACCGTTGCCGGCGCTTTGCCGGTGCCAGGCAGCCTCGGGCAGGCGGTCGGCGACCGTGTCCGCGCGAATCGGTGTGCGGCCGGAGTTGATCCGGCCCCGGATGGAGCAGGCAACCGCCAGAACGTAGCCGGTCCCGCGTGCCTCCAGCGCGGCACGAAGCTGCGGGTCCTGCCCGTATGCTTCGTCGCCGGTCACCCACGGAGCTTCCACCCCGGCGTCCAGTGCGGCGGCGATCATCTCCCAGGCCAGGCGGGGTTTGGTCGCGAACTGCACCTCGTCGGGTATCCCGGCAGCCTGACGGCGCTCGGAATCAGTGCACCAGGAATGCTCAGGCAGGTATAGCCGACGGTCGATCAGTGCCCGCCCCCGGCTGGTTGCGTAGGCGAGGAAGACACCGACCTGGCTGTTCTCGATGCGCCCGGCGGTGCCGGTGTACTGCCGTTGCACGCCCGCCGAGGACCGGCCCTTTTTCAAGAAGCCGGTCTCGTCGACGACCAGCACGCCACCATCGCCACCGAGGTGGTCGACGGCGTAAGCGCGGACTTCGTCGCGGACGGAATCAGCGTCCCAGCGGGCGCTTCGCAGCAGACGCTGCATCGGTCCGGGACGGGCATGACCAGCCTGTTCTGCCAGCCGCCAGCAGTTCTTGCGCTCGACGCCAGACAGCAGCCCGAGCAAGTACGCGCGGGCAGTCGCCCGCGGTTCCACCCGGCGGAACCGGCCCGCGATCCGGGCCATGGCCTGCTCGAACAACGCCCGCCACCGGACAGGGTCTACGCTATGGCTCGCGGCCACCGCACGATCTTCAGGAGTCCACACAACCCCCGATGATCACGCGGTGGCCGCTCTCGCTCCAGGCCGGGTCCTGGCCAGTGCCGAACTCCCTGGCTTCGGTCCGACTGCCCCTGATCGACAAAATGAGCACATGGACAGCGAACCTCTGCAGATCCCGCTTGATCAGCTGCGGCACGCCTTCGAGCTGGCACTGCAACACATCGAAGCGTCAGCCGGCAGCGCGGTGGCGCTCGAACACGACTACTTCTGGTCTGTTCCGGGCGACGAACTCTATGACGTCCCCAACGAACCGAAAACGATCACCATCGGGCAACTCTCCGAGTCATGGCAGCACCTTGAGGACCTCCTCGCCGACCCGAACCGGGCTGTGGGTCACCACCTGGTCTGGCTCGCCGACGTCCTCCGTGTGATCGGGCAGTCCACCGCCCAGTAGCCACCACACGCGACGCGACATGGAACTACGAAGTCACACCGGAGTATTAGGAAGCAAAAAACCCCACGCGTTCACAAGTATCTGCGCCTCCCCTCTCCGCTTCATGGGCTGATCATCCTGGGTAGGCTTGGCCTCAATCCATGCAACCGGGGTGCTTGCGCCTGTCTGGCAAAGTTGAAGCCCCCTACCCCCACGCACAGTCGTTCAGGTTGCCTTTGTGCAGCGAAACTTGATGGTGTGTCAGGCGCTTCACTGATGGCGTGCTGTCGCAGGTCGCCCGGCTGCTCGCTCGTGCCCGTAGGCCGATGCCGTACCGAGATTCTCGCCGCGCTCCCAGCACCGGTGCGGGTGCCGTACCGGCGGCAATTGGACGGGCTGGAGCGGCTGCTGCACCGTTTCCCTGCCTTCCACCAGGCTGTATCTGGCCGTTGGCGGCTGGGCAGTGCCAACATGCAGATCACTGCCCCGCCGACTGGAGAGTGTCTGTCCGCGTGTGACGCCGGTGCCGTTACTCCGGTGCCGGAGAAGTCCAGTCTGCCTGGAGGATCTGCGCTAGCAAGGCGTCCTGCTCTCGGTGAGTTGACCCGTGCCGCGCCGGGTGCGGGCCTTGCACAGCCATGGCCCGATCATGATGCGTTCTCCGTCGACGTCGATCCATTCCCGTGCGCCGGGCGGGCGGTGCCGGTGCTCGACGAAGAGCCGCAGAATCTGCGCGTTCTGTTCGAAGGAGCGGCGGACTCGCTTCGTCGGCTCGGCGGGGGGCAGCTGCAGGCGGGTGAGGAGGGCGCGTTGGCTGGGGGCGAGGCGGTCCCAGGCGGTGAGCTGGCGATGCAGCCAGCTTCCGACCTTCACCTCGTCGATCACTGTGCCGCGGTGCAGCGTGGCCGGGCTGTGGCCGGCTTCGATGTGGCGTCGGGTCTGCTGCACGATCGGGTGACACCTTGATCGCCCGCCGCGCGGCACCGCCGGTCGGCGGCAGATCTGGCGGCGCGGCGAGCACGACCAGGGCGGCCGCGCCCAGCCCGACGGCGGTCGGCAGATTCTCCGCCAGCCCCGCTGGACCGTCCATCCAGCGCACCAGCGGCAGCGAGACGGCCGCGCCGAGCAGCGCCAGGACGGCGGCGGCCCGGGTGGCGACCCAGCGGCCGGCGAGCGCGCAGCCCAGGACGACGAGCCAGGGCCCGTACGCGAGCGGCGTGTAGCCCGGCAGCGAAGGCCAACCGGGTGGGCCGATCGGGCTGAATCCCGGGTATGACTTGCCGTAGCATCCCGCAATGTCAACGACCTCATCACCCATGACTATCCTTCTCACGCTCGACGACCACGGCCGCCGTCTGATGTTCACGGAGGCGCGAACCGCGAACACCTTCACCGACGAACCGGTGACCGATGAGCAGCTCGCAGAAATCTACGAGCTGGCGAAGTTCGGCCCGACCTCGGCGAACATCAATCCCCTGCGGATCCTGTTCACGCGGCCGGGCGAGGGGCGTGACCGCCTGCTGCCGCTCATGAACGAGGGCAACCGTGCCAAGACGGCCACGGCTCCGGTCGTTGCCGTTCTGGCCAACGACCAGGCGTTCCATGAGCGGATCCCTGAACTGTTCCCCTTCAAGCCTGAGCTGCGCGAGATATTCGCCGGGAACAAGGCGCTGCGCGATGACTCGGCCCGCTACAACGGTGCGCTGCAAGCCGCTTACTTCTTCTTCGCCGTCCGAGCCGTCGGCCTCGCCGCCGGGCCGATGATCGGCTTCGACGCCGCCGCCGTCGACGCCGAGTTCTTCACCCGCACCACCTGGCAGTCGCATCTCGTGGTGAACATCGGAAACCCCGGCCCTGATGCCTGGTTCCCCCGCCTGCCCCGCCTGGCCTACGACGAGGTCGTCCGCTACATATGAGCCACGTCGCTTGAACGACAGATCCGGGGCGATCTCATGGATCCAGAGGAAGAGACGGCACCCGTGGTGCACTGCCAGTATGCGGCGGAGTTCCACGCTGACGTGCCGTCCCGGGCCCCGCTGACTTCATCTCACCCGCTCCTGCGGAGGGCGACGACGTTGTCTTCATGACCGGACGGGGTGAAGTCACCCCGTCCGGTCCGGGTTGCGTCCTCTCGTTGTCGATTGGTGTCGGGACCGGCCGGTGGGCACGCCTCAATCTGCCTTTGTCGTGCGCCTATCAAGCCACAACGACCGGTGCGGTCCCGCGAGCCGCACAAGGGGACCAGGCCACGGCCGTGAGGCCGGGCAGGAAGTGGTGGAGCGAGCCCCCAGGACCACCAGCAGATGACATTGAAGAAGTGGTGTACGGGTTCGACCTGATCCGGGGGCTTGCTCCGGCGTCGGGGTGAGGCCCGCATAGACGAACGGCCACCGGCTGATCTTTCAAGACGACCAAGTCTTCGAAGGAGATCAGCACGATGACCGCACCGGACAGTGCGCCCCTGCACGATCCGCTGGAGATGCGCCCGCTGTACCGCGCCATGCTCACCGCCGCCCCCGTGCCCTCTGACGTGCGGACCGACCCAACCGCGCTCGGCGGCGTCCCCGCCTTGCGGGTGCGCATCGACGGGGTGACCCCGGCCGCCACCATTGTGCACTTCCACGGCGGCTGCTACGCCGTCGGTGCCCCGGAGACCAGCCTGAACCTGGTTGCCGGCCTCGCCCGCCACACCGGTGCCGAGGTGATCTCGGTCGACTACCGGCTCGCTCCCGAGCACCGCTACCCGGCCGCTGTCGATGACGCCCTCACCGCCTACCGCTCACTGCTGGACACCGAAGGCGGCCCGGAACGGATCGCGGTCGCGGGGGAGTCGGCCGGGGCCGGGTTGGCGATGGCGACCCTGCTGGCCGCCCACCACGCAGGTCTGCCGCAGCCCGCCGCAGGACTGCTGCTGTCCCCCTGGGTCGACCTGACCCAATCGGGCCGCAGCCTTGAGTCCAAGGCCGAGGCCGACCCGTCGATGACAGCCCACGCGCTGCGCGTGCGGGCCGCGGACTACCTGGGTGGCGCCGACCCCCGCGGCGAACTGGCCAGCCCCGCCCTGGCCGACCTGCGCGGCCTTGCGCCACTGCTCATCCAGGTCGGCAGCCACGAGGTCCTGCTCGACGACGCGGTGCGCCTGGCCGCGCGCGCCGCCGACTGCGACCTCGACGTCACCCTTGATGTCGTGGCCGGGGCACCGCACGTCTTCCAGGCGTTCGCCGCCGTCCTGGACGAGGCCGCCGCCGCCCTCGACCGCGCCGCGGCCTTCCTGAACGACCGCCTGCACCCGGCCGCCGCGAAGGCGCAGGTCCCGGCATGACCCGCCGGCCCACCGCGCTGGTCACCGGAGCCAGCAGCGGCATCGGCCTCGCCACGGCCCGGCTGCTCGCCGGGGAAGGCTACGACCTGATCCTGGTGGCCCGCCGCGAAGACCGGCTGACCGGCGAGGCCGACTCCTTGCACCGCCAGGGAAGCCGGGTGGAGATCCTGCCCGCCGACCTGGCATGCGGCCAGGGCCTGCGCACGGTGGTGGACCGCGCCCAGACCGGCCCGGTGGACCTGCTGGTCTCCAACGCCGGCACCGGCGGCTACACGGCACTGGCCGACCTCACCCCCGACGACGTCGACCAGCTGTGGAGGCTCAACGCCACAGCGCACATCACCCTCACCCGCGCCGTGCTCCCCGCGATGCTGCACGCCGGGTCGGGCGGCATCATCACCGTCGCCTCGCTGCTCGCCTTCAGTGCCGGCCTCGACATGGGATTCCCGCGCACCCTGTACGTGGCCGCGAAGTCCGCCGTCGTGGCCTTCACCCGAAGTCTCGCAGGCGAACTGGACGGGACCGGAGTGAAAGCCACCGTCGTGTGCCCAGGCCTGGTCGACACCGAATGGTCCAGCGGCATCAATCACAACGATCCGCGCGCCATGCCCGCCGCCGACGTCGCCCAAGCCCTGTTCACAGCCCACCAGCACGGCGAAACGCTGTGCATCCCCGGCATCGACAACCCCGAGGACATCCAGCACTGGACGGACACCGAACCCACCCTGCTCCACCAGGGTAACCGCGCCGAACTCGCTCTCCGATACCGGCGGCCGCCGCGCCCGTAGGGTTCATCCCTGCCGCCTGCCGCCAACACCCCACGCCTGGTTGCACTCGTTCGTGCAGGAGCCGCCTTCGAGAGGGCGAACTCGCAGACTGGCTCACATGGGGATGGATCAGGCGAAGGGCGGCCGCGTGTCCAGCGGGGACATGGCCAGCGTCTACGGGCGAATGACCGCACTGCCTGGTCGGCGTGACGAGCTGATCACCATGCTCCTCGACGGCTGCCGCGCCAGCGGCGATGACAGCGGCCTGCTCACTTGGTCTATCACGACGGACACCGTTGTGCCGCGAACAGTCTGTGGCTTCATCGGTGGTGGAAGCGGGCCAAGACGCCAACGCCATGTCCGTGGGTGATGCGGGTGTTGCCGCAACACTTGTGAGCGCACCGGTCCTGACCTGAGACCGAAGGTGTTGCGGTCCGTCAGACGCGTGGCGACACCTGCACTGCCTCGGCCGGAAGAACGCGGCGGGGCTCGTCGCCGTCCGACGTACTGCCCGAACTGCGGCAACCCGACGCCGACGTGGCCAAGGAAGTGACCATGCGTCATCTGCTGACCCACGCCAGCGGCATCAGCGGCGACGTGTTTCACCGATACCGGCCGCGGCGGCGACTGCCTGGAGCGGTACGTCGACCTGCTCAAGGACGTCGGGCAGAACCACCCGCTGGGCGTGACCTTCTCGCACTGCAACTCGGGCTTCATCGTGGCAGGTCGGTGATCGAGAAACTCACCGGCAAGAGCTGGGACACGGCCCTGCGTGAGCCGCCGCTCACCCCGCTCGGCCTGGACCACACGGTCACCCTGCCCGAGGAGGCACTGCCGCACCGCGCGGCGGTCGGCCACCGCTCATCCGGCGATGGAGAACCGGGACCGGCCCCCGTCTGGGTACTGCCGCGCTCGATGGGCCCGGCCGGCTTGGTGACAGCGCCGGCTGAGGACGTATGGCCTTCGCCCGGCGGCATCTGACGGGCGGCCTCACCGCCGACGGAAAGCGGCTGTCCACTCAGGCGTCAGCGGAGGAGATGACCGCAAGCCATCGGCCAGGTCTCGTTCCAGCGGTTGCTGCCCGGGCAGGGGCTCGGCGTGGTGCTCCTCACCAACGGCGGGAGAAGTGGCGACGTACGAAGGCCTGTTCTTCGGAGTCCCGGAGCCCGAAGATCGTCTGTCACTCCGGGTGTTCAGAGGGGACGGAGCGCGGTGGCGCCACGACATGCCCGAGCGCCGCGGTGTTCCCCACCTCTCCCCGACGTGTACTGCCCCCGTTCCCGTGAACGAATAACCGCCCGATATTTTGTGTTGAGGGACAAGCCCGACTGCGATACCGCTGTCACACTCCGAGCATGCGAACCATATTGCGTCGCGGACAACTCGGGCTGCTCGCGGCCGCTTCCACCGCGCTCATCGCCGCAGGCCTGCCCCCGTCTCCCCAGGCAGCCGGAATCGGCGACCCTCTCTTCCCCGACCTGGGCAACCCTGGCTACGACGTCCGCTCGTATGACATCTCCCTCACCTACAGTGGGGACAACACCAGCCCCGTCGACACCGTCACGAGGATCGACGCTACGACGACCTCCCGGTTGGACACCATCAACCTCGACTACGCCCACGGCACGGTTCACTGGGTGAAGGTCAACGGCCGGCGTGTGCCCTTCGCATCGGTCGGCGAAGACCTGGTGCTCACCCTCGCCCATCGCGTAAGGGCCGGTCGGCATCTGCGGATCACCATCAGCCACTCGAACGACCCGACGGGCAACAGCATGACAGGGGGCTGGATCCCCAATCCGGACGGGCTCGAACTACTCAACGAACCCGATGCCGCGCACCGCGTGATCCCCAGCAACGATCACCCATCGGACAAGGCCTACTTCACCTACCGGATCACCGCGCCCGCCGGTGTCACGGCGGTCGCCAACGGTGTACTCATTTCCCACACCCGACACGGCGCGACCACTACATCGGTGTACCGAGGCGAACACCCCATGGCCACCGACCTCATGCAGATCTCCCTCGGTGACTCGAAGATCCTGCACCGGCAGGGTCCGCACGGTCTGCCGATGCGTGACGTCGTACCGTCATCGGACGTCGCGGCACTCGAACCCTGGCTGGAGAAGACACCGGGCCAGATCAGCTGGATGGAGAAACAACTCGGCGTTGCCTTCCCCTTCGAGACCTACGGGCTGCTGATCACCGGCACCCACATCGGCGCGGAGCTGGAGACCCAGACCCTGCCGATCTTCGAAGAGAACCTCTTCACCCGAACCGACCTGCCCGCATGGTACGTCCAGTCGTTGATGGTCCACGAACTGTCCCACCAGTGGTTCGGCGACAGCGTCTCCCCTGACCGCTGGGCGGACGTTTGGCTCAACGAGGGCCATGCCACCTGGTACGAGACCGTCTACGGTGAGCAGCAGGGCGGCCCCGCGCTGGACGATCGCATGCTGGCCGCCTACCAGAACTCGGACACGGTGCGGGCCGCGGACGGCCCACCGGCGGCGCCCAAGGCGCCGACCCCGGGCGTCGGGCTCAGCCTCTTCCGCCCCGGCATCTACGACGGGGGAGCGTTGGTCCTCTACGCGCTGCGCGAGGAGATCGGCGACCACGCATTCCAGCGCGTCGAACACGACTGGGTGCTGAAGCACCGGGACGGTTCGGCCACCACAGCCGACTTCGTCCGCCTCGCCTCCCATGTGGCCGGCCGTGACCTCTCCGGCTTCCTCGACGCCTGGCTCTACTCCCCGACCACCCCACCCATGCCCGGTCACCCCGACTGGCACACCACCCCTGCGACCTGACCGACGCCGACCGGCCGAGCCGGGTCCACCGCGGAAGCACACGCCTCAACCGTGCCGCGGGCACTGTGGGTGCCGCTTCATCTTCCGGCCTGGTCAGGTGGCGTGTTGGTACGGGTGGAAGGTTCCGCCGAGTCGGTATCACCGGCGGATGTCCAGGTGTCTGCCGCAGGTCGACGGTGCCCCCGCCCGGTCCGGCCAGCTCCTCAAGACGCTCGGGCAACCGACTGCGGTACCGGTCGCGCAGCACCTCAGCGCGCAGGACGGTGGTCATCACATCCATGCATCGAGCAGTATCGCCGGTACGAGGCCATGTCGTGGCAGAGACCCGGTGTCCTCCTCGCCCGGCGGGTCGTCGACGGGGGCGCTCACCCAGGGACTGTGCGTCTCCTTCGCGGCGTGCGCACCCGCGCCGAGCGGTGACTCCTCACGCTCGTCGGCCTTGTGCGCGAGGGGCCGTCAGAGCATCCTGTGCGGCGGACTCGGGCGCTTTCTCCCCGGCGGGCGGCACCGTCTCATCGAACTCGCGTCGGCGAAAGGCGGAGACGAAAGCCTCCGGTCTTCGCCCGTGACTGGCCCGCCGCTGCCACCGGTGATCCGGTCCCGCTCAGGCACATACGCGACGAGGGCAGCATCAGGGCAGGCCCGGTGCTCCTACGGCTTCGGGTGAGCGCCGCGCGCCTGCCCCGGTTGCTCCTCCCGGTCGACGGTGGCCTCAAGTCCCGGGTTCTGCCCCTGGGCGGGAATCAGGCTCCGCTCGGCGGAGAACCGGATCGGCGGCTCCTCGATCTCGGGGTCCGCCACGCCTGCGACACGACCGCGTTCCCGGTCAATCGCGTGCGCGGGAGGGGCTTTTGGCGCTGTCAGCTGCCATCACCCACTACGACTGTCCCGACGACGGCAGCGGTGCGCCCGATGGCCGAACTGCCCACCGAAGTGGGCAGTTCGGAGCGTTGGAGACTCAGCTCGCAGTACACGCACATCGCCCGGTGCCCGGCCTGCTCACCACGCTGACCCGGGCCTTCGAAGGAGCCGCGGGCGCCGAACGCATCGAACCGGCCCGTCTCCTGGTGCAGCACCTGCCGCTCCACAGACGCGGCAGCCCACAAGCTGTCGGGCGCACGACCTGTCGGCCCGCCTGGTCGAACTCATGCGCCGGGCCGCAGCCGAGTCCGGCGACCCGCTGCTGCCCGCCTACGTCCGAACACAGACCTTCTTCGTCGCGCGCACATGCCGCAGGCCTGCGGACTCTGCAGCAGGCCATCGACGTGGCGCCGAGGCCGGTGACGGAAGCGGAACGAGCCACCTGCGGGGCGCCGCACATGAGGGCGGTCATCCCCGCGCGGGCCAAGGACGCGCATGCTGCCACCGGGCAGATCGACAATGCTCGGCGACTTGCCGACAACGTCGAGGAGGGCATCTGCCACGGCACCGCCTTTGGTCCCGGCTCGGTCCGCACCCACCAGGAGTCCGTGGCGGTCAGTCCCGGTGCTGACGCGGATGGTGCATTGATCACTTGAGGGTGCCGAAGTTCGCGGGCCGGCACACAGCATCCCCGCGGCGCCTGCGGCCGCTTCGACGAACGGCCGCCCATGGGAAGCGCCTCCGGCACACACGAATGCCCAGACTCCGGGGGCGCGAAGCGCGTCTGCTCGCCGCCCGGCCTGGTCCTGACCCGGCCTCCGTGCTGACGACGCCGGGTGTCGCGCCGGGTGGTGCAGGGCACCCGGCGCGACACCCGTTGACGTTATTCGGCCGATCTGCTGTGCATGTGGGCGGTCAGGAACTTCTGCGTCTTCGTCTGGGTGAAGGCGCCGTTCTCGACCATCGTGAAGTCGACCGTGGTGGTTGCTCCCTTCCGGATGCGGGCGATCTTCATCAGCGGGGTGTAGCCGTCCTTGGCGGCGATGATCTGCAGCGGGTCGAAGCCCTTGTCCAGCCACAGCTGATAGGCGCCGTGCCCGTCGGTCTTCAGGGTGTACGTCGTCGGTCCGCACCTTCCGGTGCCGGGGACATACATGGTGCAGATCGCCACCGTGGCACCGGCGACCGGAGCACCGCTGCTGTCGGAGACGGTTCCGGTGACCTTGCCCCAGGTCTTGGGCGGCTTGACGTTCATCGTCACCCCGACCGGCTGGGCGTTGCCGTACGGTGTGTCGGTGCCGACGACCAGTACTCCCTGGTAGGTGCCGGGCTGGGAGAGGGTGGAGGAGTCCGTGGTGATCCGGACGGTGACGGTCTGGCCGGGTGCCACGTCAAAGCTCGTGGTGTTCTCCGACATCCAGCCCACGGCAGTGGCGCACTGGTCGTAACCGGGCAGGTGCTCGACCAGTGAAGAGGTTCCGCTGGGTCCGGAGCCGCCGACCTTGTAGATGCCGCATGCCGCGCCACCGCGGTATCCGGCGCTGTTGGAGTTGGGCAGCGGCGACCAGGTGTTGGTGTCGGGGTCGTAGGCGAAGCCCTGGTTGGTCACCTCGGTCCCGTCGTTGATGGCGCCGCCCATGACCTCCAGCTTGCCGTTGGCCGTGGTGGACGCCGCGCCCCAGGCGTCGACGGGCATGTCGGCCTTCGCGGTCCAGCCACCTGCTCCGGGGGAGTAGGCGTAGGTACTGGTCAGCGAGGTGAAACCGGAGCCGCCCGCGCACACGACCTCCGCGTTGACACCTCCGCAGGCGGCGAAGGTGAGGGCGGTCGGGTAGTCAGGGGCCTTGGTCCAGGTGTTGCTGCCCGGGTCGTAGCTCTCGACGGACGACGTGGGGCTGCACGTTCTGCCGTCGGTGCAGCCGCCGATGACGTAGAGCTGACCGTCGACCACCGCGCTGCCGGCTCCGGCGGCACCTGCCGGCATGTCGGCCAGCTGGGTCCACTTGTCGGTGTCCGGGTGGTAGGCGTAGGTGTGGGTGCTGGTGCCGCTGCCGTCGTTGAATCCGCCGGCGATGTAGAGCGTGTCGCCGATGAATCCCGAGGCCGATGCCTCAAGACGCTCGGGCAGACTCGCGATCGGGCTCCAGGTCTCGGTGCCGGGGTCGTAGACGTTGGCGTCCTGGACCGCGTAGGTGCCGTTGTAGCCACCTGCCACGTAGACCTTGCCGTCGTGGCCGGCGACCACGGCGTCCTGGATGGGCTCCGGGTAGTCCGCGGCACCGGTCCAGGGCCCGACCTCCGGGGTGCCTGCCGGGCGCACGACCGGGCCGGTCCGGGGCGCCGCGGTCTTCTGGGGCGGCGCCGCGAGGCTGGTCTTGGTCTTGGTCACCGTGATCGGTGCGCCCGAGGATACGGTGGCCCCGGACGCCGTGCCCATCGCGGCGTAGCCCGCGTCCTCGTCATGGAGGTTCACGTGCACCGATGAGGTGCCGTCGTTGCCGAAACTCACGGACTTGGACTTGGCCGCGCCGAGCACCAGGCTCGTCGAGACTTTCTGCTGTGTGATGGTGAGGTGGCCTGCTTTGAGCTTGAAGTTCCGGTGCCGGACGCCGTCGGCCGGCACCGTGACCTTCGCCCGGGTGGGTGTGTATCTGCCCTGCTTCACGGAGAACCCGGTGCTGCCGGTGTGCGAGCTGAAGAGCCAGTAGTAGCCGTCGCCCAGACCCGGGTCGTCCGGGGTGGCGGTGGTCCCGCCGGACTGTGTGGCACTGACGTCGCTGGTGACCGTCGCACCGATCAGCGGGGTGCCGGTGTTGGCGTCGGTCACGATGCCGGCCACCAGCCCGCCGGCCTGCGGGGTGCAGGTGCGGGTGCCGATGAGTACGTTGTCGACGTTCCAGCTCCGGCTGTTGCTTCCGGTGTAGTGGAAGCGGACCCGCACGGCAGACTTTCCGGCCGCCTGCGGGATCGGGACGTCGACGTGTTTGATGACGCCGCCCGAGGGCTTCCAGACGTTGGACCAGGTGCTGCCGCCGTCCAGGCTGAGATCGATGGTGGCGGCAGAGCCGTCGGGGAAGGGGATGTATGCGCTGTCGAAGCCGATCTCGGGTTTGTCCTTGCCGGTCAGGTCGATCACCGGAGAGACCAGCGAGGTGTCCTGTTTACCGTCCTTGCCGTAGTCCTCGGAGTTGACGTTGGCGAAGTACTCGTCACCGCCGGGGGGTGTCAGCCAGCTGCCGGGGTTGTCGAAGCTCCAGGTCTGGCCGTTGCCGATGGCGTCGGTGATGGTCCAGCCGTCCTTCGGGGTCTTGCCGGACCAGCCGGTGAACGCCTCGGTGGTGCCGGCCTGCTGGAAGGCATAGCCGGTTGCGGTGCAGGTGCTCGTGTCGACCTTGAGCCCGATGTCCTTCGACACGTCGGAGTCGGCCACGGCCACGGTGAGGTTCTGGCCGGTGTAGCCGGTCAGGTCCGCGGCGGAGACGTGCAGCTTGTAACTGGCCCCGGCGGGCAGGCTCACCGAGTAGTGGCCGGTGTAGGGGTCGGAGTAGACGGGGCCGTCAGGGTAGCCGTCGACGGTGATCTTCGCCCGCATCGCCCAGCCGTGGCCCGACCCGTCGCTGACGGTGCCGGACACGGTGTGCAGGGGCTTTGCGGTCATCGCGAAGTTCTCGGTCACCGACGCGTCGGTGGCGACCGCCACACCGGTGATGCTCTTGTCGACGTAGCCGTACTTGGTCGCCGTCAGGTCGTAGGTGCCGGGCGGCACCACCAGGTCGTAGCTTCCGTCGGCATCAGTGCTGGAGGTGTGCCTGCCGTCCGAGGTGGACACCCGGACGCCGGCGACCGGTTCACCGGTGGCGGTGTCGGTCACGGTGCCCTCGACGTTGCCGTGCGGGCCGGTGGTCAGCGCGCCCACGCCGTGCGGCGTACCGAGGCCGGTCGGGCCGTCCCAGCCGGGGCCGGCGGTGCACAGCACCTTCGGCGTGCACGTGCCGTTCGAGCCCGATGTCACGTCGTTGAGGTCGTCGGCCCGGGCCGGGTCGTCGTACGGGTAGGTCACCGGGTAGGTACCCGCTGCCGGGGTACCGGCCAGGGCGTACATCGCGGCGACAAGCGGTGCGGACAGGCTGGTGCCACCGACGACCTCCCAGCCGTGGCCGCCGTGCGTGTTGTAGGTCGCGAGGCCGGTGTTCAGGTCGGCGACGGCGGATATGTCAGTGTCCGCGCGGGTGGTGCACGCCGTGTTGTCCTTCTGCCAGGCAGGCTTGGTCACCGCCATCGAGCAACCGCTGCCGGCGAGGCTCCACGCCGATTCCGACCAGCCGCTGGCGGTGTCCGGATTCCGGCGCAGCGTCGTGCCACCGACGGAGGTCACGTACCTCGATGTGGAGGGGTAGATCCTCGCGGCCTGGTAGCCGCCGTCACCGCTGGAGGCGGTGTACACGACGCCCCGGTGGTTGAAGTACTCGTCCTCGTAGGAGTTCTCGGTGCCGTCTTCCTTGGCACCCCAGCTCATCGAGATGTACTTCGCACCCATTTTGCGGGCGGTCTCGACCGCCGTGGGCAGGCTGTCGAAATTCTGGTCGGTGGTTGCCTCGACGAGCAGGATGTGGCAGGAAGGACAGGCCGCCGACACGGCGTCGAGGTCGAGCGCTATCTCGCCGGCCCAGTTGTCACCGGGCGGCGGCGTGGGGGGGTAGTTCTTGCTGCCGTCCTGGGCCACCTTGGTGAAGCAGCCGTTGTCCGTGGTGCACGGCGGGAGACCGTACTGGGCACGGTAGACGGCGAGGTCGGACTCGGCCTGAGGATCGTCGAAGGCGTCGACGATGGCCACCGTCGGCGAGTTCGACGAGGCCGGCAGGTCGTAGGCGTCCTGGATGTCGCTCGGCCCGTAGCCGGCGGGTGTGTCGCCCACCGCCATCGTCCTGTTCCGGACGTCGGTGCGCATCAGCGCGAAGCAGGTGTACTTGCGGGTGGGCGAGGGCTGACACGCGGGCTCGGCATCGGCAGCCTGTGAGCCCGTCGTCGTGGGCGACGTGGACTTCTTGGCCGGTGCCCTGGCCGGCGTTGCGGGCGACTTGGATGCGGACTGCGTGCTGGGCGACGCGGGCTCGGACGGTACGGCCCGGGCGGTGGTCGCGGCGGTAAGGGACATACCCGCGACGACGACTCCGACTATCAGGGGGGTCATGAGTCTTCGTAGCAGGGAAGTGCTCTTCATCGTTGTCTCCCTTTACAACCTCAGGGAACGGTGGGCCGGGGGCGGCCCGCCAAGTCCTGTGGTATGACGCTGGCGTAGTAGTGCCATCGCTCACAAGTGCTCGATGGCTTCGGGTACATGACGGCTGTCGCAAACATGCCAGGGAGTTTTCATGTGGGAAACCGTCGGTATACCGGAGACCGAGGCGCGCGTGTACGAGGCGCTCATACCGCTGGGACACACGACAGCTGACGTACTGTCAAGTCGTGTCAATGTCACGGTGGCAAGGACCACACGCGCGCTCGCGGCCCTGATCCAGCGCGGCCTGGTGACCCGGATACCCGGCAGGCCGGCCCGGTACTCCGCCGTGGAGCCGTCACTGGCCGGCTCCGTCCTGATCGCCAGACGCGAACACGAACTGCGTCGGCTCCAGCAGCACTTGAACAAGCTCGACGAGACATTCCACGCGGAGACCTCGGCACACAATCCCGCCGAGCACATCGAGGTGATCAAAGGGGCACCGAAGATCTGGCGCACGTTCGTCCGGGTACAGCGCTGCGCTCAGCACCAGGTCAGGGCGTTCGACAAGCCTCCGTACTTCGTCGCCGCGGGCGAGCACGGCGACGAGGGCCCCAACCTCGACGAACGACGTTCGCTGGAGGCCGGCAGCGTCAGCTACCGCGTCGTCTACGACCAGGAGTCGGTGGCCGTCCCCGGTCGGCTGGAGAATATCTGGGAGGGCATCAGGCGCGGCGAACGCGCCAAGGTCGGTACGTCCCTGCCGGCAAAGCTCGTACTGAGCGACGACACACTGGCGATCGTGAGCTCGGCTGCCGACTACCAGAACAGCGTCGCCTACCTCATCCGCGCGTCGTCGCTGCTGGACATGACCGCCGCGCTCTTCGAGGCCGTCTGGGCTCGCGCGGTCCCGCTCAACAGGTCCGGATCCACCGAGACCGAAGCATCGATGAGCCCTCTCGACCGGCAGTTGCTGGGCCTGCTCGCCAGCGGCGCCACCGACGCGGTCATCGCCCGCACCTTCGGCTGGAGCATCCGCACCGTGCAACGGCACGTCCACGAGCTGATGCAGCAGGTGGGCGCCCGGACGCGCTTCCAGATCGGCATGGAAGCGGTGCGCCGCGGCTGGCTGTGACCCGACGTCGTTCGGCCGGCCCGGGATCGTCCGCCCGAGCCGACCGACTTCGTCGTTCCGCCAGGACGGCCGGCGGATCGCCAGGGGGAGCCTTCGCCCGGATCCTTCCCCATCCTGAGGCCCGTGCATCTCGGTGGGCTCCGCAGAACACCAGGGCGAAACAGCATGGCGGAGCCTGCTCGCCCGGCTGGTGGAGGTGGTGCAGGAGGTGAGGGCCTGGGCCGCTCGCGGCCCGGATGGCCGACGAATCCGGCCAAGGACAGCCGAAGCGTCAGTCAGACCTGGGGTCAGACCGCCGAGCGGAGCCACAGCAATCATCACTGTCAGACCTTGGGGGCGGCCCGCGCCCCGAAGTAGAGGTAGGGCTCTCCGGTCGGCAAGGAGTAGAAGGTCACCGGCGTCCAGAACTGCGATCCCGGCACCCGGAGCGCGAAGAGCGTGTCGGAGACCGGCACCAGGTCATACTCCTGGGTCGGCTCCTCTCTGAGCTCGCCCATCGGGCCTGAGAAAGTCTCGCGGAGGCGCAGGCCCTGCCCTTGCGCGAAGGGAAGTATCTCCATACGCACCGACGCCCGCTCATACACGCCGATGTGCCGTTCCGCATCGACGACAGGGGGTTCACCGCCAGGCTCGAGCGGGAGCGGCATGGCCACCCCGGCGAGTTCGGCGAAGATCTCCCGGTACAGCGTCTGGTACAGGTCGCGCGGGCTCCCGCCGTTGGTGAGCAGCACCACCGCCAGGCCCTGTTCGGGGAGCAGTCGCAGGAACGCGCTCTGGCCGATCGTGTTGCCGTCGTGGCCGATGACCTGGTGGCCGTCCCATTCGAAACGTATCCAGCCCAGGCCCCACGAGTGGCCGAGGCCGTGCTTGTCGGGCAGGTCGGCCTGTTTGTCGGCCATTGCGTCCACCGATGCCTGCGAGAGCACCCGCTCGCCGCCGGCGGCAAGGCCGCCGGTCAGGTGCAGCCGGGCGAAGGCGAGGACGTCCGCCGTCGCCGCGGTGACCAGACCGGCCGGCCCTGCCGAACGCGGCAGCGCCCAGACGGGGGCGGGTTCCGGCTCGCCGTCGGACGGGAGGTGCCCGACCGCGGCGCGGAACAGCAGGGCCTCCTCCGGAAGCGTGACCGTGTGGTTCAGGCCGAGAGGGGTGAACAGCCGCTCGCGCAGGGCGGCGTCCCAGCTCTTGCCGGTCAGCTTCTCGATCACCCGGCCGGCGAGGATGAATCCCGAATTGCAGTACGAGAAGGTCGCGCCCAGCGGGTGGCTCTGCGCGACGCCCTCGAGCAGCGCAACGTAACGCTCCAGACAGTCGTCGCCGCGGCCGGTGTCGGTGAAGACGTCGCCGTCGATGCCGCTGGTGTGAGTCAGCAGATGCCGCATGGTCAGCTCCTTGACCACGTTCGGGTCTGCCAGTCGCAGCTCGGGCAGGACGTCCACGATCGGCGCGTCGAGGTCGAGCAGGCCCTCGTCGACCAGTTGCATCACCACCGTGGTCGTCCACACCTTGGTGATCGAGCCGATCTGGAACAGCGAGTCGTCGGTGACCTCGACGCCGGTGTTCCTGTTCAGGACGCCGTAGCCGACCCGCACGAGTTCGTCGCCGCTGTCAGAACCGTCGGCGCCGAGCCGCAGGATGCCCAGTACCGCACCGGGAACGCGGTGTGTGCGAGCGAGCTCGGCCAGCCGCCGCTGCCAGTGCGCTGCCTCGATGGGTGCCCGGGTCGCGCTCCCGCGTCGACCCGCGTGACGCTCCACCCAATCGACCAGGCGCCGGTTGAAATCCACGCGATGCGACACCGTGCCGTCGAGGATGAACAGGTGCGAACTGCCGGGGTAGAGCACCAACCGGGTCGGCACGCCTCGCTGGCGTAGCGCTGTGAACCACTGCTCGGCCTGACCGACGGGACAACGCACGTCGTCGGCGCCCTGCAGGATCAAGGTGGGCGTGCGCACCTGCTCGACCTGGGCGAGCGGTGACTGCGCCGGATAGCGCGCCGTTGCCGTCCACGGTTCGCCGCCGAGTTCGCGGACCCCGATGTAACGCGCGGCGTCGGACGTGCCCGCCATGCTCGTCGGGTCGCTGACCACTCCCCCGGCGACGGCCGCGGCGAAGCGGTTGTCGCGGCTGGTCAGGTAGCAGGTCATGAAGCCGCCGTAGCTGTAGCCGGACACAGCCAGCCGCTGCTCGTCGGCGACTCCCTCGGCGATGAGCTGGTCGAGCGGTTCGAGGAGGTCGATGGCGTCGCCCTGGCCCCACTTGCCGAGTGCCGCGGTGAAGAACTCCTCGCCGTAGCCGTCGCTGCCGCGCGGATTGAGCAGAAGCACCGCCCAGCCGCGCGCGGCGAGTACTTGGTGGTAGAGATGGGTGGCGTCGGCCGTGCCGTTCCACGCGTTGTGCGGGCCGCCGTGGATGTCCAGCAACAGCGGCGCAGGACCGGTCCTGGCCGGGTCGCGCAGCAGCCAGCCGTGTACCACGGTGCCGTCGGAGATCCTGAACTCCCGCTCCTGACGGGGGAACAGCTCGACATCGGCGACGCCGGCGCCGTGCCGCGTGCGCACCTCGACCGTTCCGTCGACAAGGTCGACCGTCGCGATCTCGCCGAACGAGGTCGGCGTGCTGTACAGGATCGCCGCCGTACCCCCCGCGACGTCCAGTCCGCCGACGTTGTTCCCCTCGCCACTCACGACGGGCCGCGGTGCGCCGCCATCGAGACCGACTGCGTACAGGTGGGTGCAGCCGCGCTCTCGGACGCAGAACAGCACACGGCCGTCCTCGGTCATCCGCGGCTGCGCGCCGGGGTAGCCGGCGGCGCCCGGCATCACGTTCCGGTCGAGGGCGGCCGTCAGGTCGATGGTGTCACCGCCGTCCAGCGGCACGAGCAGCAACCCGGCGTGCCCGGCCTCGGTGTCTGCACGCCCGACGACGAGCAGCGCCCGGCCGTCGTCGGCCCAGGTGACCGTGGTGGCCGTGCCGTCGCCGGAACCCGTCGGCCGTGGCTCAGCGGCGTGCTCGGAGAGATCGAGAACGTAGGCGGCGGACCGCAGCGTGAGGTCGGCATCGGCGCCGGCGGTCCCGGGGAATGCCAGCCGGGTGCCGTCCGGTGACCAGGCGGGATCACCAGCGTGCCAGTCCCCCGACGTGACCTGCCGGATCTCCCGCTCGCCGACGTCGAGGACGTGCAGGTGCCCGCGCACGGTACGCAGCAGCCCCTTGCCGTCGGCCTTGAAGTCCAGCCGGTCCGCCACCACTGGGGCATGCGTCCGGCGCGCGCGGGCGGCATCGTCCTCGCCGTCCACCGCGGCGAGGTCGACCGGCGCGGCAAAGGCGATCTTGCTGCCGTCCGGGCTCCAGACCGGAGCGCCGGCGCCCAGCGGAAGGTTGGTCACCTGCTCGGCCTCTCCCCCGGTCGCCGGCAGGATCCACAGCTGCGGGGCCGAGTCCCGGGCGCGCAGGAACGCGATCCGTGTGCCGTCCGGTGACCACGTCGGCGCCGTGTCGGCGGTGCCCTGAGTGAGCTGCCGTGCCTCGCCGTCTGCGGTGGCGACCTGCCAGAGCGAGCGTACGTCCCGGTCGGCTTCGCGGTCGGCGGAACGCAACACGTACACGATCCGGCTGCCGTCCGCCGAGACACTCGGCTGCTCCGGAAGCATCAACTCGTACGTGTCTTCGATGTCAAGGCGTCGGGTCATCGCAGGGTGCGTCCTTGGGCGATCGCGGGTTGTTCGCTGCCGCTCGTGGTGAAGTGGCAGGCCGCCCAGTGGCGGCGGTTCGCCGCGTCAGCGGCCGGGTCCGAGCTGAGGCAGACGGTGCGCTCCGCGTGAGCGAGCGGACCGATCGGGCACCGGGGGTGATAGCGGCAGCCGGTGGGCGGGTGGAGCGGGTCCGCCGGTTCGATGTCACCGAGCTCACCCGGACCGTCGAACAGGGCGGCGCCGGCGGACGGCGCGGCAGCGAGCAGGTCGCGCGTGTAGGGGTGCTGCGGGTCGGTGAGAACCGACTCGGTAGGGCCCACCTCGACGATCCGGCCGAGGTACATCACGGCGATCACATCGCTGACGTAACGCACCACGGCAAGATTGTGTGAGATGAAGAGCATCGACAGGTCCAGCTGCCGCTGTGCTGTGCGCACCAGGTTGAGCACAGCACCCTGCACCGACACGTCGAGCGCGGAGGTGATCTCGTCGGCGATCAGCACCTTCGGTCGGCCGGCCAGCGCGCGGGCCAGCGCGACACGTTGCCGCTGCCCGCCGGACAGGTGCTTCGGCAGCATGTCCGCCCGGCCCGGGTCCAGATTGACAAGTTCCAGCAGCCTGGCCACCTCGGCGCGTCTGGCCGCCGCCCCGCCGAAGGCATCCCGCGGCATGGCCTCGGTGATGGACTCACCGATACTCATCCGCGGGTTCAACGAGGAGTAGGGGTCCTGGAACACCATCTGCAGGGGACGTCGTCGAGGCAGGCGCCGCACGTCCACTCCGCCGAGCAGGACGCGGCCCGCGCTGACCGGCACCAGCCCCACCGCGGCCCGTGCCAGTGTCGACTTGCCCGACCCCGACTCCCCGACCAGCCCGACCACCTGACCGGCCGGGACGGTCAGGCTGACCTGGTCGACAGCGGTCAGACCGGCGCGCCGCCCGCCGTAACGCACGCTCACTGCGTCGAACACCAACTCGGTCATTCGGCACCTCCAGCAGCGGCGGTTTCCCAGCCGGTCTCGGACCCGGTCTCGGACCCGGTCTCTTCGTACGGATGCCAGCAGGCGACCCGGTGCGCCCGTCCGACCCGCTCCGGCACCGGGTCCTCGGCCAGGCACCGGTCCGTGGCCCGCGGGCAGCGGGCGGCGAACGCGCACCCCACGGGCACCTGATCCGGTTCGGGCGGCCGGCCGGGGATGACCGCCAGCGGCTCGTCACGATCGGTGTCCAGCGCCAGCGTCGCGGCCAACAATGCCCGGGTGTACGGATGTCGCGACGCGGACGCCAGATCGGCGGTGGGCAGCTCCTCCACGACTCGCCCGGCGTACATGACCAGCACCCGGTCGCAGGTCTGCGAGATGACCGCGATGTCGTGACTGATGAGGAGGATCGCCGCCTTCTCGCTCTCCCTGGTTCGGGCCAGCAGGCCCAGCACCTGACGTTGGACGGTGACGTCCAACGCCGTCGTCGGCTCGTCCGCGACGATCAGCTTCGGCTCGCCCATCAGACCCATGCCGATCATCGCGCGCTGCCGCATCCCGCCGGAGAACTCGTGCGGGTACTGCCGCGCACGTCGTTCCGCGGCGGCGATCCGTACCGCTCCCAACCGGTCCACGGCCCTGGCGAACGCTTCGCGCCGGGAGAGCCCGTGGTGCTGCTCGGACACCTCCGCCAGCTGGCGGCCGATCCGCTGGGTCGGGTTGAACGAGGTCATCGGATCCTGGAAGACCATGGCCAGCGACGTGCCGAGCAGCTTGCGCAGCTCCCGCTCGGGGGTCGTCAGCACCGGAGTCCCGAGGAACTCCAGCCGATCCGCGCTCACCACGCCCGGACTCTCGACAAGCCTGGACACCGCCAGCCCGGTCAGGCTCTTGCCCGACCCGGACTCCCCGACCACGCCGATCATGTCGCCGGCGTGCACGGTGAAAGTCACCCCTCGGACCGGCACCGTCCACCCGTCCGCACGCGGGAACGCCACCTGAAGGTTCTCCACCACCAGCACCGGTTCCTCGCCGGGTTCCCCGGCCGGTGCGGCACGGACCGGCGGCACCGGCCGGGCGCGAATCCGCGCGGGCGGGATGCGCACGCCGACCACCGCGGCGACGGTCTCACCGAACAGGTTGAACGCCAACCCGGCAAGCACCACCGCCACCCCGGGAGCGAGTGCCGCGGCCGGGTTCACATAGATGCCGTCCAGTCCCTCACCGAGGAGCCGCCCCCAGTCGTAGTCGGGGGCCTGTACGCCGATGCCGAGGAACGAGAGCGAGGCGAATGCGAGCAGGGCCACGCCCGCGCTGATGGTCACGTTCACCACCAGGGGCTCCCCGATGTTGGGGAGCACGTGTCGGGCCAGCAATCGGGTCCTGCCGACGCCGGCGACCCGCGCCGCCGACACGACGTCGCGGCCCACCACCGAAGCGGCGAGCGTTCGCACCAGCCGCGCGAACCCGGGTGCCGTCGCGAACGCGATCGCCAGCACCGCGCCGCGGGTACCCGCGCCGAAGATGACCGCGAAGAACAATGCCAGCAGCAGTCCGGGGAACGCCACCGCGATGTCCACTGCGGAGATCACCAGTCTGCCGGCCCAGCGCGGGAGCACCGATGGCAAGATGCCCAGCACGAGGCCGACCGCAACGCCGACAGCCGTCGCGATCACCGCCAGCTCGGTCGAGAACCGGGTGGCCACAAGCGTCCGGTAGAGAATGTCGCGGCCAAGAGAGTCGGTGCCCAGCACATGCGCCCCGGACGGACCCTGGGCGATGGCGTTCGTGTCGACTGCGGCGGCTTGCCCGCCCCACAGCACCGGTCCCAGGACGGCGAGTGCCACCAGCGTGAGCAGCAGGGCCGCGGAGCATGCCCCCAGCGGGGTACGCACGACCGTCGACCAGGCCGAGGCGCGCCTTCTCAGCTTCGATGTCGTCGTCATCAGTTCTCCCGGACCGTGGAGCGTGGGTCGAGCCGGGCCAGCAGCGCGTCGACCGCCAAGTTCACCAGAAGGACTCCGAGGCCGTAGACGAGCACAATGCCCTGCACCGTCGGGTAGTCCTTCACCATGATCGACTGCACGATCGTCGAGCCGAGACCGGGCCAGGCGAAGACGTTCTCCACCAGTACGGTCCCGGAGACCATCGCCGTCAGCATCAGCCCGCTCAGCGTCAACGTGGCGGTCAGCGCGTTCGGCAGCGCGTGCCGGACGTACACCAACCGGGCGGGCAGCCGTTTCGCCCGTGCGGTGCGGACGAACTCGTTGCCCAGCACCGACAGCAACTCCACCCGCACGACCCGCGCCAGCACCGCGGCCGGGCCGATCGCCAGTGCGGCCACCGGCAGCACCAACGCGCCCGTGCCGCCCCTCCCGGCCACTGGAAACCAGCCAAGACGCACGGCGAAGACCGTCACGAGGCCCACCGCGACCAGGAACTCCGGGACAGCGGCCAGGAGCACGCTCAGCGAGGTGAACGCAAGCTCACCGCCTCGCCGCCGACCACCCCTGGTCAGCACCGCGAACAACACACCGAGCGGGATCGCCACGACGAGGACCACCGCGAACGCCGCCACGGCCAGCTCGAGGGTCGCGGGCAGGCGGTCACCGATCACCTGCGACACCGGCTGGTTGCTCGTCATGGATATCCCGAGGTCGCCGGTGAACAGGCCGCCGAGATAGTGACCGTACTGAACCCAGAGCGGGTCGTTCAGGCCCAGAGACTGGCGACGGGCGTTGACCAGCTCGGTGGGCGCGGTCATACCCAGCGCCGCCCGGACCGGGTCCCCCGGGACCATATGGATCATCAGGAACGCCATGGTCACCAGCACCCACAGCGAAACGAGGAACCGCCGCAGCCTGCGGCGTGCGAACGACAGCCACGGGCCGCCCCGGACTCCGGCTGTCGAGGCAGGAGCCGCGGCCGAGGCGGCCATCAGCCGTACATCCGGATCGACGACGGACTGATCGAACCCACACTGAGCTCGAACCGCGCGCCACTGCCGAAGAACGGCCTGACCGAGTTGAAATAGGGCACGACGTCGACGTGTTCGATCAGCGACGTCTCGGCCCCGAGCCACGTGGGACAGCTGGCTTTGCCGGCCAGCGCCGCCGCCTTGCGCACCTGCGCGGCGTAGTCGGCGTTCGCGATGTGGCCGAAGTTGGTGCCCTTCGGCGGTGCCTCCCCCGACACGAACGGCACGGCCTGGCTCGGCAGCCCGAACCCGAACGGGATCATGGAGATGTCCCACACGCCGGTGCTGAACAGCACCTGATTGATCCCGGGGCTGTCGACGCCCTTCAGTGTGACGTCGACGCCGATGCCCTTCCAGACCTGCTGCGCCAGTTCGGCGGTGGAGGCCATGGTCGACCCCAGTTGCGTCGGGTAGACCGCGGTGAGGGCGAGGCGCTTGCCCTTCTTGATGCGCACGCCGTCCGGGCCCACCCGCCAACCCGCCGCGTCCAGCGCCTTCTTCGCCGCGGCGAGGTCGTGCGCCGGCAGATGGCCCGTCACGCTGTCGCCCGTACATGCCTCGGGCCGGATCGTGATCATTCCTTTGGCCGCCGCGCCGGTGCCGCTGGTGAGCACCTTTCCGAGCTGCGCCAGGTCGAGCGCCTGAACCAGGGCGCGGCGGACCTTCTCGTCCTGGCCGGCCCGGCCGGGGGCCTCATTGAAGAACAACTCCCCCAGCGGGGAGAGGTCGTCGGCGTGGAACAGCTTCTTGGCGGAGAGCCGCCGCTTGTCGGGGCTGGAGATCGATGCGGCGTTGAGGCGGCCCGACAGAAGCAGGTTCGCCGAGGTCGTCTGGTTCGGAATCACCTTCACGACCACCTTGGTGGGCAGCCCCGGCTGCTTCGCCTTCCACTTCCCCGGCCCCCACGTGTAGTCCTTGCGCCGGGTGAGTGTGTAGTGGTCGCCGGGCACAGCATCGGTGAGGGTGAACATGCCGGTGCCCGCTTTGCCCTTGGCGAGCAGCGACCGGTTCCGCAGGCCCGCGGCGCACACGATCGGCAGGCTGCCCACGTCGCGCAGCAGGAACGCGTCCGGAGCGCCGCTGGTGAGAGTGACGGTACGGTTCGCGTTGTCGCCGGTCGCCTTCGTTCGCGGAGCGACGGCAAACCCCGCGAGCGGGGATTTGTTCGCCGGGTCACCCACGAAGTTGATGTTCGCCGCGACGTCCGATGCCGTCAGCGGCGAGCCGTCGGCACAAGTGATCCCGCTTCGCAGGGTGAAGGTGGCCTTCGTGGTCGTGGCGTGCCATTTCTCCGCCAGTCCCGCCTCCGGCTCTCCGGCGGAGTTGAGGTTGAGCAGCGAGTCGTAGAGGTAGCGATCGGTCTGGATGGCGACCGTGAGGGCCGTCATGTGCGGGTCGAGGCTGCCGGGGTCGGAGGCGATCGCCTGTGTGAAGGTCTTGCCTTCCACCAGTCGCCCGTCCGCGGACCGATTCCCGACGGACCCTCCGCCGCACGCACTCACTGTCAGCGCCATCACGCCGAGCATCGTGATCAGCGCCGTCCGCTTGCGCCGCCTCGATGTCCAGGTGCGCTCCTCTGTGACCGCCCACGACGCGGTTCTCTCCGCCATCGGTACCTCCGTATCGCTGCGTCGTCTGTGAGGGCTCATCATGAACATCAGGCGCCGACCGCCGATTCGTCGGGCTCCACACACCTTCGGCCCGTGTTCGGTAGCCGCGGACGAACAGCTCTCCGTCGTCGCGTCCCGCGCCGTCCTCACTCACCGTGGTGGAGAGCCAGCCGGAGTCACAGCACGACTCCCGCGTCGTGCTGCGGTCGGCACCTGAAGGTGTCGGGGGCCCACGTGGGCGTGGGGAGGACAAGAACCCCGCGACGTGCTGCGATGCCTAAAACGCAACATCTGCCGCCAGATCTTCAGGGTCCTCCGACGACGGAGCCGGCCGGACGTAGAAGAGCCAGCGGATGCGACCTTCATGGCGGCTGACGAAACCGCCGCCGGTCGGCGGTCACTGCCGAAGCCAGTCCACCGCCTGGGCAGCCGCGAACCCGATGAAGGCGTCACGCTCGGGAACTCTCGAACGAGTGTCGACAGCCTTGGTGAAAACGGCCACCGCGTACCGGCCGCCGTCGGGGTGCTCCACCACCCCGATCTCGTTGCGCACCGAAGGAAGTGTTCCGGTCTTGCCGCTGACCTTGGCCTCGTCACCGAAGCCGGAGCGCAGCCTGTGCGGCCACACCTGCAGCTCCATCCAGCGCCTGACGTCAGCGCAGGCCACTGCGGGTGCGGCCTCGTCACGCCAGATCAAGCCCAGCAAGCGGGTGCTCTCCTCGGCGGTGCTCCGGCAGGTCTCTTCGGGAATCAACGCGCGCAGCTTGGCGAACCGGTCGGCCGGCAACGTCGCCAGGATCCGCTCGTCGTCCTGATAATCGATCCCAAGGTCCTCCCCGATCGTGCGCAACAGCTCCGCGCAGTCGTGCGGGACGGCCGTGTGCGGGAGATTCAGCCGCTGCAGCGACTCGGCGACGGCGGCCTTCCCCACCCTCCCGAGGATCAGGTCGGTGGCGATGTTGTCGCTGACACCGATCATCAATACGGCCAAGTCGTGCCAGGAGATGGTGACCTCTTGGCGAAACGTCGCAAGGCCGTACGAGCCGGCGCTCGGATCTCCCGGTGCCACCACGACCCGCTCGGCGAGATCGAGGTCACCGACAGCCGCCTGCCGAGCGAGTTCGAGTGCGACGGGAACCTTGAACACGGATGCGGTGACCACCGGCTCTGTGGAGTCGATGCCTACTTGCCGGGAGCCGTCCAGGTCGGCAGCATGCAGCCAGACCCGGACACCGGACTCTGCCGCGCGAGAGTTGATCACCTCGGCCAGCTCGGATTCGGTAACCATGGTTGAACTCTCCTGTCCGTCAGGTATGGCTGTCTGCTTCTTGCCGGCCGCAGGGAAGATGAATTGCGCGGCGCGTTAGGGAACCCCAGGCACGATCACCGCGGTGAGCAGGGTGGTGACGACGAGGAGACCGAAACCCCACGTCCATCCGGCGTCGCGGCGTGTGGACGAGCTGCGACCGGTGCACGGTGCCGCAGTCAAGCAGCCGTGACGGGTCGGTCGCGGTGGTCCAGCGCAAGGCGGTCAGATCGGCGGGGTCCATGCGTGGATCGAAGTGGACATCCTCTCCGCCGGGGCTACCGGGCGGTTTCTCCCCGTTGTCAGCACCCCCGGCGCCCGGTCCGCGCCGTGGCGCGAGCGGCTGGGCTCGGAGGCGTCCACGAGCCCGGGTACACCGTCCTGCGTAGAGCGGGCGGCGTCCGCGCCGCCGGCCAAGGGCAGGACCTGGACGACCGCGGATCGTCCCCTTCGCACCGCGAGCGCCGATCTGCGACCATGAGGCGCCCCGGGCGAGTCCGAGCAGGTCGACGCCGGACCCGTCGACAGCCGCCGAGCTCCGCGGTCGTGGTGAACCGGTGACCGGACGAAGAGTGCTCTGCGCCATCGTGGCCGATGCTATGAACCGAGCCACACCTTCGAGGCGGAGACCGCCGCCAGCAACTCGGGGATCGGGGCGACGCCGAGGCCCGGTCCCTGGGGCACCGGCAGGCGGCCCTCCTGGAGGACGAACGGCTCGGTGATGTCGGTCCGATAGAACCGGTCCGACGCCGAGGTGTCGCCGGGCATCGTGAACCCCGGCAGCGATGCGAGAGCGACGTTGGCCGCCCGCCCGAGCCCGGTCTCGATCATGCCGCCGCACCACACGGGGACCCCGTGAGCGACGCAGACGTCGTGGACCCGCCGCGCCTCAAGGTAACCACCCACCCGGCCGGGCTTGATGTTGACGATGCTGCACGCGCCGAGAGTGATCGCGTCGGCGGCCGACCGCGCGGACACGATGGACTCGTCGAGGCAGACCGGCGTACTGATGCGACGGGCCAGCTCGGCGTGGCCGAGGAGGTCCTCCTCCTCCAGCGGTTGTTCGATGAGGAGCAGCTCGAACGGGTCGAGACGGGCGAGTTGGGGCGCATCGGACAGGGAGTAGGCAGTGTTGGCATCGACCTGCAACATCAGGTCGTCGCCGAAGCGCTCCCGCACCGCCCGGACCGGCTCGACGTCCCAACCGGGTTCGATCTTCAACTTGATCCGCACGTAGCCGTCGTCGAGATAGCCGCCGACGACGTCCAGAAGTTGCGGAACGGAGTCCATGATGCCGACCGAGACCCCGCAGGGCACGGAGTCACGGGTTGACCCGAGCGCGGTGGCGAAGGACACGTCATGCGTGCGAAGTTCGGCGTCGAGGACGGCCATCTCCAAAGCGGCCTTCGCCATCCGGTGCCCCTTGTACTTGGACAGCAGGGGCGTGACCTTGCTCGCGGTGATCTCGCCGGCGCCCCGCAGGGCCGGCACCAGGAAGTCACGCAGTACGCGCTCGGCCCCCTCGACGTACTCGGAGGAGTAGACCGGCTGTCCCATCGCGACGCACTCGCCCCAGCCTTCGGCTGTCGGCGTGACGACGCGTACGAGCAGCAGTTCACGTACGTTCTGCGTGCCGAACGACGTCCGGAACGGCGCGACCAACGGCATCCGGACACGCAGAAGTTCCACACCATCGAGTTTCACGAAGACTGCTCCTTCACGAGGACTGTTCCTTGGCGACCACGTACCAGCCGGCCCGATCGAATCCGACGACTCTGGCTCCCTCCGCCATCAGCTCCCCCAAGACCTCCCGCAGCGCCAGCCGCCATGCCTGGCTCTGCTCCGGGTCCCTGCGCCGGAGTGTTTCGATGTCGGGCGGCACGGCGACCAGTACGACGTCGCCGTCAGTCGGTCCGGTCAGCGGCCTTCCCTCGGGGGTGGCCGACAGCGCCAGGACCGCGCCGCGCTCCCTCAGCGCAGCGGCGTCGACGCGGACGGGCACACCGCACAAAGCAGCAGACACGGCAGGGCTGGTGAGGTCCCAGCCGACCTTCAGCCGGTCGGTGTCGCCCAGTCCGTTGATGCCGTCGCTCATCGGCCCGTAGAAGTCGGGCAGATACAGCACCGGGTGGGCTCCGAGCTTGGCCAGATTGAAATGCGCGTTGCGCCGCACCAAGGGATCGAACGTCCAGGTGACCAGCGAGACGTCCTGGAGCAACGCCCAGGCGCGCTGGTGCAGTTTGAGGGCGAACCCGATCCCCCTCCCCAGCCCGCGGGGCGCAACCCCGGCGATGTGGCTGTGCAGGCCCGCCTTGTCCGGGCCGGCGAAGAAGCCGATGCAGGCTCCCAGAAGTTCTCCCTCTGCGTATGCGCCCGCGACATAGTTGCCCGTCGTCGCCATGGCCCGCAGCAGCTCCGTCGTCACCGGCCGGGCACCAGGGCCTGGCTGCCAGATCGAGGCGAAGAGCCGGGAGGCCTCGGCCAGGTCGGAAACGTCGACCATGTCCCTGATCTCCACCTTCGCCGCGGCGGCAGCCGAGGTCGCGGCTGCCACGGCGGCTGCTCTGGCTGCCTCGGAAACCAGGCCGGGTGCATTCCTTGCAAGATCTTTCACGGGAGCGTCCTTTCCGGGCCCAGCGGACGGCGTCACAGGTGCGGCGCATACGAATCGGCCGCCTCGTTCGCCGTACCGCACGGAGTTCTCCTCACCTGTACGGCGTCGATCAGTGCGGTGAGCAACGCGGTGCGCCGTGGCAGTTCGGCGACGATGACGTGTTCGTCGTCCGCGTGTGCCCCGCCACCCACGGCGCCGAGGCCGTCCAGGGTGGGGATCCCCATGCCCGCGGTGTAGTTCCCGTCCGACGCTCCGCCGACGGCGGCGGCGGTGAGCGGGCCAAGGCCGAGCTTTGCCGCCAGCGAGGTTGCGAGGTCGAAGAGCGGCGAGGACGCATCCGCCTGCAGCGGCGGGCGGTTGACGCCGCCCGAGACGCGGATCCGCGCGTCTGCCAGTACCGGTCGGAGGTCTCGCATGGCACGGTCGACCCGCTGCTGCTCCGCCGCGTCCCACACTCTGACGTCGACCGCCACGCTTGCGGTGGCGGGGACGGTGTTGGCCGTGGTGCCGGCGGAGAGCACGGTCGGCACCACGGTCGTGCCGCGTTCCACGTCGGCGAGACCGGCCACGGCGAGGATCTGATGGGCGAGCTCCACCCCGGCGTTCACCCCCTTCTCCGATTCGAGCCCGGCGTGCGCGGCCCGGCCGTCCACGTCGATCCGATACAAGGACACGCCTTTGCGGCGGCACTTCAGCGCTCCGCCGTCGGCTGACGCCTCCAGTACGAACACCGCGTCGCAGCCGCGGGCCTCTTCCTCGATCAGGCTCCTCGACGACGGAGAGCCGATCTCCTCGTCCCCTGTGATCAGGATCGAAAGGCCCGCCCGGCTCTTGGCGGCCGCCGCGGCGTGCAGTGCCATCACGATGCCCGCCTTCATGTCGAAGCAGCCGGGCCCGCGCAGCACTCCGTCCCGGACGGAATACGGATGGGTCTTCAGGGATCCCGCGGGCCACACCGTGTCGTGGTGCCCGAGCAGCAGGACCCGCGGCGCCTCACCGAACCGCCACCGCAGGTGCGTCGCCCCGTCGACCACGACGCGGTCCGGTTCGGCACCGAGCAGCCTGCGCCCCAACTCGGTCACGGCGTCCGCGCTGCGGGCGACGGCTTGGTGGTCGGACGACGGCGACTCGCACCGCACCAGGGTTTCGATGTCCGCGAGCAGTTCCCGTACCGGCACGCCGGCGTGTGTCGCGGTCATCGCGCCTCGCCCCGCAGCGGCTGGCCCGGGAGCGCGTCGACCTGCAGCTCTCCCCCACTGACCACCGGAACACCTCCGACGAACAGGTGTCGCACGCCGACCGACGGCCGGACGGAGTCGAAGTAGGTGGCCGCATCGCTGATCGTCGTGGGGTCGAGGACCACGATGTCGGCGTCCGCACCGACCCCGAGATGTCCCTTCGCCCGGGCACCCGGCGCCACCTCGTCGAGGACCCTGGCGGGCAGGTGGGAACACCGCCGGAACGCCTCCATCCAGTCCCAGACGCCACTTTCCCGCACCATCACGCGCAAGGTCTTGGCGAACGTCCCCGCTGTGCGCGGGTGTGTCGTCCCCCCGGGCGGCAGCGGCCATCGGGTGCTGTCATCGCTGCCGTCACGCCAGAGGACGGGCATCGCGTCACTGGCTACGATCGCGTCCGGGAAGGCGAGCGCCTGGTGCAGCATCGCCAGCTGGCGCGGGTCGCCCTCGTCGAGGAACTCCAGAATGCAGGGCGCCCCGGGGTCACTGCTGCGCAATTGCCGCAGGCGGCCTTCATCAGCAATGCGCTCCCCCGACTCGAGCATCACGACGCTCGACGGGGACAGGCCCTTCATCCGCAGCCGCTCGGCGTCGAGGAAGGCAGCTCCGATCGCCGTGCTGCCCGCCCCGTACGGGTATGCCTCGACGGTCACGCGGGATCCCGCTCGCCGTGAGCTGTCCAACGCCCCGAGGACCCGGTCGATGTGGTGGCCCGAAGTGCTGTTGACGTGGCAGTGGTGCATCGCGGCGCCAGTCTCGGCCGCCGCTGTGACGATCTCTTCGGAGCCGTCCGCCGGCGTGCCGCGGTCCACCTCGACCAGCTCGCGGACGTGTGTGTACGTCGGCACGCCGGCCTTCGCGGCAAGCCGGGCGACAGCGAGGAACTCGGCAGGCTCACTGTAGGGCGCGTATCCGAGGAGAACTCCGATGCCGAGTGCTCCCGCGGCCAGCTCGCCCTCGATCAAACCCAGCCACTCGGCGAGTTCACGATCGGAAGAGGAACGTTGCCACGAGGGGTTTCCCAGCACCGCCAGGACGCTCGCCACGCGCGCGTCGGGCCGGATACCGGCGAGCACCTGCGCCCGGGCAGCACCCCACGAGGCCGAGAAGCCGTAGTTCAGCGGACGCCCCGCCGCGGCGGCCTCGGCGTACGCCCGCCCGATCGGCATGAGCCCCGCTTCCAGGTCGAGCGCCGTCGTCACGCCGTCCATGGCCTGCAGCCGCTGCCCAGCCATCGAGTGCACATGACTGTGCAGGTCGACGAACCCCGGACCGACGACCAGCCCGGGCACGTCGAGTACCGTGCATCCCGGCGGCGCGTCGAGCCCGACGGCGACGGCGCTGACCACGCCGTCGGACACGAGCACGTCGGCCACAGCATCGAATCCGGTACCCGGATCAATGACACGGCCACCACGCAAAAGTGTTTGCATGCGTTCGTCTCCCTCGATGACGCACGGAACCGCTGAGCTCCAGTGCGACCCTAGGAGAGGAGTCGGACCCACTGTTCGTCCAAGACGACGAATCCGCAGCTGCCTGTCCATGCGCACGGACGAACCCCGACGGCCCGCAAGGGCTCACTCTCCTCCCGGACGGCGGCTGACCCGCAGTTCGCCACCCCTCGGCATGTCCGCCATCAACACAGAAGGCGAAACGGTCCACCGGCTCCGGCGGCGGACCGCCATGTGAGATCAAGGCTCATCTTTTGCAGGCACGGGCCAGGCACCGGAATGTCCGCACTAGTGTGCGGAGGTGATCCCACACATGTCGATGTATCCCGCCCACAGTCTGGGCCGGGTCTTGGACGACTTCGGCCGGACCCTGCTGAACCTTGTCCACGGCGATGTGGAGGCCGTGCCCGAGATCGGCGGAGTCGCGATCTTCGACCCACATGATGAGCAGGTCTTTCCCGAGCGGGCGATCGTACTCGGCGTGTCGGTACAGGCCCGCGAGGAGATCGAGCGGCTGCTGCGGCTGCTGGCCACGAAGCGCGCCGCCGCCCTGGTGGTGCGGGCCCCGGTCGCCGAGGCGGAAGAGCTCGGCAGGGTCGTGGCCGAAACGGGGGTGGCGCTGCTCGCGCTGACCCGGGGAGCGTCGTGGGCGCAACTGGCCGCGATGCTACGGATGCTGCTGGCGGAAGGAGATGTCGGGGAGGCGAGCGAGAAGACGCTGGGCGGGATGCCGTCGGGTGACCTGTTCGCCCTGGCCAACGCGATCTCGACGCTCCTTGACGCGCCGATCACGATCGAAGACCGATGTCAGCGGATTCTTGCGTTCTCGGGCCGCCAGGACGAGGCGGACGCCTCTCGGGTGGCCGCTATCCTCGCCCGTCAGGTGCCGGACGGGTACGTGCGGATTTTGGAGAGCCGGGGGGTGTTCCGGCAGCTCTACCGCAGTTCGGAACTGGTTCACATCACTCCGGCGACGATCAAGGAGGGCGAGACGGCACTGCCCCGGGTGGCGGTCGCGGTCAGGGCCGGGGACGAACTACTCGGTTCGATGTGGGCGGCGGTCGCCGAACCGTTGAGCCCGGAACGGGAAGAGGCGTTCAAGGAGGCCGCCAAGCTGGTCGCCTTGCACATGCTGCGGGCCCGTGCGGGCGCCGACGCCGAGAACCGGTTGCGGGCCGATCTGGTGACGACCGCACTGGAGGGAGGCGCCGGCGCGGCGGAGGCGTTGCGTCGGCTCGGTCTCGCGCAGGAGCCGACGCTGGTGATGGCGCTCGCGCTGGCCTCGCACGAGGACAGCGACCATGCCGTCATGACCGCCGAGCGGCAACGGTTGGCCAGCGCGTTGGGTGTCCATCTGACGGCGGTCCAGCCCCGGTCAGCGGTGGCGCTCTTGGGGGACGTGGCTTACGCGATCATGCCGACAGGAAGTGACTCCGCCGTGGCGCACGAGAGGCCGATGCAGGTCGGGACTGACTTCCTGCACCGCGTGGGCGGGCACGAGGTGTTGCTGGGGGTGGGGTCGGTAGCGCAGGAGCCTGCCGCCCTGGCCAGGTCACGTACGAACGCGGACCGAGTGCTGCGAGTGCTGTCACACGAGCGCAGTGGCCGCAAGATTGCCTCGATCGCCGATGTACACGTCGATGCATTGCTGCTGGAGATGCGTGATCTAGCCCAGGCGCACGGCGACGAGTTGTCAGCCCCGATCGCGCGTCTGGTCGCGTACGACACGAAGCACAACTCGCAGTTGGTGGCGACGCTGCGGGCCTGGCTGGATGCGTTCGGGGATGTGATCGAGGCGTCGGCGCGTATGTTCGTGCACCAGAACACCTTCCGGTACCGCATACGCCGCGTCGTGGAGGTGAGCGGGCTGGACTTGGACGACCCCGCGCAGCGGTTCGCGGCCATGCTCCAGTTGCGGCTCATCGAGTCGGCCGGCGGGTCGGGGGCGCTCGCCGTGGGCTGAGTGGACCGCGGAGGTGCGTGCCGAGAGTCACTGATTTCGGAAGCGTGATGCTGTTGAGGGCTGCTCCGGCGAGCGGTCAAGGCCCGCGGGCACTTCCCGAACGAGCAGGCCGCCCTGAAGCGCGTCTACATGGCGATCATGTCGCTCGACCCCACCGGCAAGGGCCAGGCCCGCTGGACCATGCGTTGGAAGACCGTGTTGAACGCCTTCGATACCGCCGGCCTGCCCGCCATCAGCTCCGGAAAGCGAAAGGGTCCACCGACTCCGTCGGCGGACCCTCACGAAAGATCGAGGTTAACGCCCACTCAGGCCGGCCCGCCGAATCAGGAGTCTCACCCAAGCCTGACAGAGAGGGGGAGTCTGGCGACCGCGACAAGACACTCCAACGCTCGAAGAAAAGCCATTCACAATCCTCATCGCATGTATTCGAATCACGAATACCGTCGATGGCGCGAACAGGGCGTACCGTAAGGGGCCCCTAATACTCCAGCAGCACTTTGACGTTTTCCCTGTTCAGGGGCGGTTTGGGTGAGTGTAGTGGGCTGATTCCGGGCCCGTGTTCTCTTTCCCGGACCGCCCCTCGATCGTGTGCAGCCGCCGCTGATAGTGGCAGCGATCTGGGCAGCCTCCGGGCGTGATCGACGAGCGTGCAGTTGAGATCTGGAACGACGAACTCGAGGAACTGTTCCTGCGTACCGGCCACCGCTTCAGGCGCGTCGAGCCGCGCCGCAGGATGCGTGACTACATCCGGGGACTGCTGGGCCCGGTCGGCCGAAAAAACGCTGGCAGCTGGCCGAATACGCCGGACATCCCACACCCGACCGTCTCCAACGGCTCCTCAACGGCGCCCGCTGGGACGCCGACGAGCTCCGCGACGACCTCCAGCACTACGTAGCCGAACGGCTCGGCGAGCCCGATGGAATTCTCATCCTCGACGACACCGGCTTCCTCAAGAAGGGCACCACCTCGGCCGGCGTGCAGCGCCAGTACTCCGGCACCGCCGGCCGCACCGAAAACTGCCAGATCGGAGTATTCGCCGCCTACGCCACCACACGCGGACGCGCCCTGGTGGACCGGGAGTTGTATCTGCCCAAGTCTTGGACCGATGACCGCGACCGCTGCCGCGCCGCGTCGTGGTGCACACCGAGTTCCTCGGCCATGCGGCGGATCACGGGCTTCGGCTCGGCGGTCCGATACATCCGGACCGCACGCTCACGCAACTCCAGCGGGTACTTCCTCGGTGCAGGCATCGTCTGGGCTCCTCTCGCAAAAACCCATCTGACCCTCTGTCACCACTTCCCGCATCTCGGGGGAACCTCAGCCACCACGCCGATGGCGTCGTGGCCCAGAGCGCGAAGCTGAGAGGCAGCAGCCTCAACGGCGGCGGCGTCCCGTGCGAGAAGCGCAACACGGGTCCCTTCGGCGCCGAGTTCCCTTGCGACGGCAAACCCCAGCCCCCGGCTCCCGCCGGTTATCAGGGCCCTCTTGCCTACCAGTTTCAAGTCCATGATCGCTCCTCCTTCTCGGACCCTGCGGCTGTATGCGCGGACGGTCTGTTCAGCCGTGCTCGGCGCGCGTAGAGCCGACTGTCAGGCGTCCACCGAGGACACGACGCCACTGCCACGTGTCGCTGTACTGCTGGAATCGCACGATCATGTCTCCGTCGAAGTCCCACACGTGCGCGAAGATTGCGTCGATGTCCTTTCCGGCTTTTGTGGTGCCGACGTAGCGCCCCTCGACCAGAACGGTCGTCCCACCTGCAACGATGCGACTGACGTTGATGTGGAAATCCGCGAAGTCCTTTGCAAGTTCGTCGAAGACGGTCCTCTGCACTGCGTCGTGGCCTACCAGCGGATTTCCCGGCGAATGGGGAATGTTCTCGGCCTCGATCCACTGCGCATCGGCGGAGAGGATATCGAAAATCGGCTTGAAGTCGCCCTCGGCGAGGCGGTTGTAGACGTTTTCAATTACGGTGCGGTAGCTCATTGGCCTATGTCGTCCTTGTCGTGTGTGGTGTGTCGATGAGGTGCTATTGGATCGAGGTGATTGCCCAGCACATTGGCGAGCAACGGAGCTGGCCGGCGCACCGTCTCTGCTTAAGAGTGGTTCCCCGCATTGTGCCGGAGGGGGGATGTCGTCGCCGTTGTAGCCGTAACCACGCGATTGCGCAGCACGCCTACGCCTTCGAGTTCGACCTCGACGACTTGACCGGCTCGCAGGAACCGACCACTCGAGACCCCCACGCCGCCCGGGGTGCCGGTCAAGATCACGTCGCCAGGGTGGCCGCAGTCCATCGTGGTGTGCGCGGGATGCACCAGGCGGATGTCCCGGCCACCTGGGCCGCGTGGGGGAAGAGCAGGCCGTTGACAGTGACGACCTGGACGAGCCGCTGTTCGTGGCGGCCGTGGCCGCGGGCGTCGTCAGCGGTGGATGACGGGGATCTCCTTCCAGGGCCGGACGTGGAGTTGACGGGCCTGGTTGCGCTGGTTGTTCTTGATGGCCAGCAGGTAGTGGGCGCCGCGTTCGTGCAGGCAGGTGGCGTGATCGCGTGGGGCGTGGAGGGCGTCGGCGGTGACGACGGCCCCCTTGAGACCGGCGTCGTCGAGTTGATCGAGCAGCAGTCGGCACTCGGGGATTTCGTTGGTCTTCGCGCCGATCTCGCGGGAGGCGAGGGTGATGCCGTCGCCGTGCCGGACGGCAAAGAGCACGAAAACCTGGCTGGCGTCCGGGCGCTTCGCACTGCGCAGGCACGTGCCGTCCACCGCGATGGCCGGCACCGGGAGCGCACCGGTTCGGCGCGGGCGGCCGCCCGGTGGACGCGGCGCTGTTCGCGTTCGATGCCGCCGTCGGGCATGAGCGCCGTCATCCCGCGATTCCATCCGTTGGACACACCAACAATAAGGCCTTATGTTGATCCAGCCAACGTTGGAGCCCCCAACATAGGGCCCGTGTCCGTCTCTGCGGACGAAGCGACCCGTCGAAGGAAAGTGCTGACAATGATCCTCATCACGACACCCGGCAAAGTGGGCTCCGAAGCAGCGCGTCTGCTCGCGGAGCGGGGCGAGGCCGTTCGGGTACTGGCCCGAGACCCGGCGAAGGCGGCCGCGCTGAAGCGGGTCGGAGTAGACGTGGCCGAAGGTGACCTCAACGTTCCGGCGTCCATCGACGCGGCCATGCGGAACGTGACGAGCGTGGTGCTTGTCAGCCCTGCTGTACCGGAGCAGGAACTGAACGTGGTCGCCAGCGCCACCCGCGCCGACGTCGCCCACGTCGTGAAGGTCACCAGCAAGGCATCGGCAGAGTCACCGATCGCCAGGCAACGCGGACAGGTCGAAATCGAAAACGGTCTGATCGCCTCAGGGCTGGGCCACACCCTCCTGCGCAGCAACTTCTATATGCAGAACCTCCTCATGCTGGCACCCGCCATTTCACGGACCGGCCGTTTCGGGTCCTCCGCCGGTGCCGGGCAGGTCGGTTTCGTCGATGCCCGTGACGTCGCAGCAGTGGCTGCGGAGATCGCTTCCTCCCCCGGTCCTCACATCAGCAGGACATACCTGCTCACCGGGCCCGAACTGCTTTCCTACGCCGATGTGGCGGCAACGCTGACAACGGTGCTCGGCCGCCCCGTCGCCTTCGACGAGCGCACAGCCGAAGAGGATAAGCAAGCGATGGTGAGCGTCGGAGTGCCGGAGCCGATAGCCGCGATGAACGCCCACGCGGTCAGCCTGATCGCCGAGGGCGAGGGGGCCTGGCTGTCCGATGACGTGCTGGCGGTCCTTGGCCGGCAGGCCCGCACTTACCAGCAGTTCATCACCGATCACACGGCCGCGTTCTCCTGAAGCGCCATCGGTCGGGACACCCACCGGGCCGCATCGTCCGCTGCACCGGACCGCCCCGGCTGACTTCACCGGCTGACCTCACCGGCGCCAACCCGGTACGGCGAGACCGACGACGCTCGGAATCGTCGCTGGAGCAACGCGACCTCCTGCCTACGCCAGAACTCCCGAGAGCGGAAAGCGACGATGCCATGAATGTACGCAAACACTTCGGGGCCGGTCGGCTCCTCATCTCTGCCGTGGCCCTCACCACAGCCATCGGCCCCTACATCGCCGACTGGAACAAGACCCACATCCACAACCCCGACTGGCCGCCCCACGCCAAGTTCCACAACGCCCAGACCATGAGTCTCGGACTGTCTCTGGCCGCGACAACTCTCCACCACCTGTGGAAGAGGCCGGCCGCACAAGGACCCACCCGCGAAGGACTCGACAGCGCGGCGATCTGTGCGAGCCTCTACTGGATCACCCAGATCTCCGCTCTCGCCTACCCCGGCTCCGCCGCCGTTGATCCGCCCGACACCGCCAAGTTCCCCCAAGGAAAGTTCGCACTGCCGTCCTTGGCACTCATCGGACTCGGCTATGTCCTGGAACGCACGCGTACCGCGAAACTGCCTGCTGAATGATGTCCCGGTGGTGCCGGCCCCCGCGGGGCCGGCACCGCCGATGCGGTTATCCGCCCTTCATCCACCCCGCTGAGCGCGCGCACAGCACCGTCGGCCTGGTGGCCGGGTCAGTTGGCGTCGATCTGCACCGACAAGTCGTTGTCCACCGGGCAGTGGGGCGCACCGTCATGCCGTCGAGCGCGGCAGCCGGATACACGAAGACCTTCTCGCGATCGGCCACGTCGTCCAGGAGCCGGCCCACCCGGATCCGTGGTGCGTCCGCCGCTGGACGAGCGATCTCGGCCGCACTCGCCTCCTCGGCGGGCAGGTCGGTGATGGCATAGACGGTCTCACTGGACCACTTCTTCGCTCCGTAGAGGCGTCTGCGCTGGATGCGCAAGGACCTGGGCCGCGTGGGGGAAGAGCAGGCCCTTGACAGTGACGACCTGGACGAGCCGCTGTTCGTGGCGGCCGTGGCCGCGGGCGTCGTCAGGGGTGGATGACGGGGATCTCCTTCCAGGGCCGGGCGTGGAGTTGACGGGCCTGGTTGCGCTGGTTGTTCTTGATGGCCAGCAGGTAGTGGGCGCCGCGTTCGTGCAGGCAGGTGGCGTGATCGCGTGGGGCGTGGAGGGCGTCGGCGGTGACGACGGCCCCCTTGAGACCGGCGTCGTCGAGCTGGTCGAGCAGGGGTCGGCACTCGGGGATTTCGTTGGTCTTCGCGCCGATCTCGCGGGAGGCGAGGGTGATGCCGTCGCCGTGCCGGACGGCAAAGAGCACCCATGACCTGGCTGGCGTCCGGGCGCTTCGCACTGCGCAGGCACGTGCCGTCCACCGCGATGGCCCGGCGCCGGAAGCGCACCGGTTCGGCGCGGGCGGCCGCCCGGTGGACGCGGCGCTGTTCGCGTTCGATGCCGCCGTCGGGCATGAGCGGCTCGGAAGAGTGGGACACCGTGGACAGCAGGGGCCGCAGGTGGTCGTAGCCGGCCGCGCTGACCTCACCGGGATCGAGCCGCCCCAGAACGGTGCGCAAGGTCTTCTCGCTCGGAATCCGGTAGCGGCCGAGCAACGGGATGCCAGGGCAGACCGAAAGCGGCCAGTTCCTCCGGCACGGCGCGTCTGCACCACTCCGCCGCCGCGGTGATGGAGTCATGGCCCGCCGGGGTCATCGCACAGACCACCAAGGCCAGCAGCGAGGAGACCCGGTAGCGCACCCCGCACGCCCCGCGAGGATCGGTGACCGACTCGAACTCGGCAACCAGGCCGCGGACTTGGTCTCGCACGGCATCCGAGCCGAGCGCCTCCAGGCGGGGCGCCGCAGAGACGGGAACGACGGCAGGAAATGATGGAGGAACCAACACGGCACCTTCGTGGATCTTGCAGCGTGGAGAACTCCATGATCCACAGGTGCCGCGTTTATCTGCTTCCGGGGCCCGCCAGCATGATCAACCAGGCCAGGCCGGAGCGATCCATGCAAACGCCGGGGCCCTGTCTCTGAAGGCGGGGAGGAGGAGAGGGATGGCCCTCTGCGCTGCGTTTCACGTCACCATGCCTTGGCGGAAGGCGTAGATGACTGCTTGGACGCGGTCGCGGAGGCCGAGTTTGGTGAGGATACGCGACACGAAGGTTTTGACGGTCTCCTGACTGATCTGCAGGACTCCGGCGATTTCGCTGTTGGAGAGGCCGTCCGAGATGAGGCGGAGGACCTCCAGTTCGCGGGGGGTCAGCGGTACGTCGGGCGCGGCGGTGCCCGTCGCGGGCTGGATCCGGGCGGCGTACCTGCCCACGAGCCGGCGTGTCACCTCGGGGTCCAGCAGTGCCGCGCCCGTTGCCACGGTCCGGATTGCGTGGAGCAGCTGGGCCGGAGGTGCGTCCTTGAGCAGGAACCCGCTCGCCCCCGCGCGCAGTGCCTCGTAGACGTATTCGTCCAGGTTGAACGTGGTCACCACGAGCACCTTGCCGGGGTGTGCCACCCCGGCACCGGCCAGCAGGCGGGTGGCCTCGATGCCGTCGAGCACCGGCATGCGGATGTCCATCACCACGACATCGGGGCGCAGCCGCTGGGCGAGGTCGACCCCGGTCTGCCCGTCCCCGCACTGACCCGCCACCTCGAGGTCGGGCTGGGCGTCGATGATCGTGGCCATCCCGGTACGGATCAGAACCTGGTCGTCGCAGAGCAGGACACGGATCGGCTCGGTCACGACGCGCCCCCGGGGATACGTGCCCGCACAACGAAACCGCCGCCGCTCTGCCGGCCGGCGCTGAAGTCGCCACCCAGCACGTCGACCCGCTCACGGAGACCGGCGAGGCCCCGCCCGCTTCCGCCCGGGACCCCGGAGTGCGAACCGGAACCGTCCGTGCTGACCTCCACAGTGATCTCGCTTTCGCCGTGCATCACTTGGACCGATGTACGGCTGCCGTGGGCGTACTTGAGTGCGTTGGTCAGGGCTTCCTGCACGACCCGGTAGGCCACGAGGTCGGCGCTGCCGGTCGACTTTGCGGGCGTGCCCTCCTCGGTGAACTCCACCGACTGCCCGGCGCGGCGGGTCTGCTCCACAAGCGTGAGAAGCCTGCCGACGGCCGGCGCCCTGTCCTCGGTGCTGTGGTCGGGGTTGAGCAGGTCGAGCAGGTGGCGCAGGTCGGTGATGGCCCGGCGACCGGTATCGGCGACGGTGGTCAGGGTCTGGTCCAGACGATCGGGCGCGGCGGTCAGATAGCGTGCCGCCTCGACCTGCACGACCATCGCCGTCACGTGGTGGGTCACGACATCGTGGAGCTCGCGGGCGATACGGGTGCGTTCGGTGACGCGAGTCTCCTCGGCGACGCGGCGGCGGCGTTCTGCCTCCGCGGCGCGAGTGGCGCGGAGCCACGTCCCCGCGCCCCAGGCGAGGGCCAGCAGCAGGTAGAACGTCACGAACTCGCCGGGCGGTTCGCCCGAACCGAGCCGGGAGAGCATGACTGCCAGCGGTACGTATGCCGCGGAGAGGAGGAGTACGGTGCTGCGCCGGTGCCGCTCCAGATGCAACCCGCCGCTCAGCAGCGCGATGGGCAGTGCGGCAGCCGCCAGCAGGTGGTAGCCGCGGAGCTGATCGACGGCGAAGCCGACCGACACCAGGGCGACGCAGACGACTGGCCACCGCCGACGCACGGCGAGCGGGAAACACTCGAGGGCGACTGCCACGGCGGCCAAGCCGTCGAAGGGGCGGTTCGGTATGCCGCCGAGCTGCGTCCCGTGCTTGTGGAACACCGGCAGGAGGAGCGACGCGGCGAGGAACAGCAGCCCGAGCGGCAGATCGCGGACCGTGACGTCGAACCGGCGCCACAGGCCCGGGACCCGCCAAGAATTGATCATCGGGAGAGTATAGGGGTGGCCATGCCCCGGTCTGCGCGGCGGCGGGGTACCAAGTGGCCACGCCGGCGAGCCAACCACATGAACGCGATGGTCAACACCACGCCGAACAGTACCGAATACACACTTCCCTCCGGGCCGAACTCACCGCCGGTGACCAGATTCGAGCCCGAGATCGTGGAGTCCAGGATTCCCCGCTGGGTGTCGGTACCCGAGACATCGGTGCTGAAGATACCGGACGCGGCGAAGTTCCAGCCGAAGTGAAGGCCGATCGGAACCCACAGTTTGCGGGTGGCCGCGTACGCGGCGCCGAGCATACCGCCGGCCTCGATGGCGATGGCGATGGCACCCCACAGGCTGGCGTGCGGGTTGAGCAGGTGCGACAGGCCGAACAGCCCGCCGGTCAGTGCCAGCGCTATCCACGTGCCGGCTCGTTCCTCCAGCATCCGGAACAGAAAGCCGCGGAACAACAGTTCCTCCCTCACGGCGGCGGCGGCCATGAAGCCGAACAAGCCCACCGCGCCCGTGACCGAGCCCAGATCGTTGACCTTGTAGTCCCCAAGGAGGGCGATGATCGCGATGACGGCCCCGAACAGCCCGACACCCATCAGCGTTCCCCGGCCGATACCCGACGCCGCGCCCTGCGCGGACACCTCCGTGACCGGGCGGTGCTCGGTCCGCTGTACCACCCACCTGTAGACAAGTACCGCGAGAACCGAGGTCACGATGCCGAGGACGAGCGTGAGCCCCGGATGCCCATCCGCTGCGGCAACGACCAGGCTTCCCGTCACGAAGGCCACGACAACGGCTACCAACTGCCACACGACTCTCATGAAGACTCCTTCGCCGGGCCCGCGGACGGAGCACCAAGGCTGAGCTCGAACGCTACGGATCCAGCGGTCCGGAATCGTCACGACAGAGTGGACACTTGCGTGTAGCTCGCCCGGGGGACAGACCACACTGGTGGGGGACAGACCACACGGTCCGGCACCCCAACCAGACGCTGTGCGTTGGTGGGCGAACCAATCGGCCGAAGTGGATCACTGGCAAGCGCAGCCTGCCCCGCCCGTGTGGCAGTGGAGCCCAGGCATCACGGTGGGCAGCGGGCGCCCGAGCTTGGACTGATCGCTTACGTCACCGTTCAGCCCCTGGGTTGTATCGGGCCGGAGATCAGGGGCCGGTGATGCCGACGTGGTCATCGAGGAAGTCAAAGAACCGCTGGGAGGCGAGGGCGCGGGCCGTCGGTTCGCAGTGTCCGGCAGCTCCTTCGGCTGCGGTGAAGCGGGCATGCACCTTCTCGCCCGGGATCATGTCGTACAGCCGCCTGGGCTGGCCTACGAAGTACGCTTCGTCGTCGGGATCGGCGATCAGCACCGGGGTCGTGATCTGTGCGGCCAGCTCCGGCGTGATCTCGTAGCGCCTGGTCTCGAGGAACGTGTCGAAGAAGCTCGGGCAGCCGAACGGCGTGGACCGCCAAGTGAAGATCCGCTTGAGGTTGGACGGGAGGAGCTCGATGGCAGCGTTGAACGCCTCACGCTCGCCGTTGTCAAGCAGCCCCCTCAGCGTGGGCGGCAGCATGGCATACCACGCTTCGGACACGTTGACCACCCCGTCGTCGATCACTGCGGCCGCGAAGCGGTGCTCGAACGCCAAAGCGCGCGGGGTCCAGTATCCGCCCTGGCTGACGCCGTAGAGGGCGAGCCGCTCCGGGTCCACGCCCGGCAGGCGCAGTGTCGCGTCGACGACGGGCGTGATGACGTGCTCCCAGTCGGGCCGGAAATGGACGCCTCGCTCGAAGAGCATGCGCTGCTGGCCTGGCCCGTCGAACACCACGACGTTGTAGCCCCGCACCGACGCCTCGAACCCGTAGCCGGGCCACAGGTAGCTCGCCGCCCCGTCAGCGCCGTTGACCATGACCAGCGTCGGCTTGAGGCCGTCGCCGGGTGCGGCGAAGAACCAGCCGGGCATCGTGGTGCCCTCGTAGGCGATCTCCAGCGGCTCGGGCGGGTTGTCCAGCAGGCCGAGGTACTGCTCCCAGCACCGGCGATAGGCGGCGAACGTACGTGCCCTGAGGGCGTCCGGCTCGTCGCACGCGTCGACCACCAAAACACACGACGCGTAGTACGTCGCCGCACGCAGCAGTGCGTTACGGCCACTCACTCGGTGGCCGCGCCGCACACAGTTTTCGCCTATCTCGGCGACGCGGTCCGCCGTTGCCTCCCACTCGCGTGCCCACGAGGCGAGGTCACCGTCGGTGATGCGCTCGATCGTCGCCAGCGTCTCACCGGTATCCGCCGCACCGGTGTACACACGCCCCAGCATCGCCCGGGCCATCGAGTTCATCGAGGGGTCGACGAAGAAGGTGACACGGTTTTCTGCCGTTGTTGTGGTGCTCATCGTCCCGTCTCCCAAATAAGAGTTGAATTCATCTCCTGTGAGAGTAGGGCGCCCGCGTAAGGAACGCAAACCTTCCCTATACTGGGGGCGTGACCACATCTGCCAACACACCTTCTCGCCGGCGCCGTGGGCCCGAGCTGGAGGCGGCATTGCTCCAAGCCGCCTGGGACGAGCTGGTCGAGGTCGGCTTCGCGAAGCTCACCATGGAGTCCGTCGCCGCCCGCGCCAGCACTGGCGTCGCCGTGCTGTACCGGCGCTGGACCAACAAGGACCAGCTCGTGCTCGCCGCGATCGAGCACTACCGCAACAGCCACCCGGTCGATGTTCCCGACACCGGTTCCCTGCGAGGTGATCTGCTCGCCCAACTGACAATCATGAGTGAGGCCCGTGCCGCCTTCTTCGCCGTCGCCGCGGCTGCCGCCTTCTCCGGACTGCTGAGCGAGGCCGGCCTCACCCCCGCGCAAGCACGCGACAAGATCATGGGCGCCCAGACCCTTCCTCCCGTCCGGTCCGTCTACCAGCGCGCCCACGACCGCGGTGAGATCGACCTGGAACGGACGCCCTCCGCAGTGCTCGCCATGCCGTTCGACCTGGTGCGCCACGACCTGCTCATGCACTTCAAACCAGTGCAGCCTGCCCGCATCCGCTCGATCGTCGACGACCTCTTCCTCCCGCTCCTCCGCCGCCGTCCGGACTCGCCCTGACCCGTGCCACTGCGCGGAAGTTCCTGGAGTGTCGGGCCGCTGGACTGTCGCGCAGACAACTGGTGGCGGTCACCTCCACCACAATCGACCCGCTCGCCGCGCGGTTCATCGCCAACATGCGCAGGCACGGCGTGCACGTGCCCCGCGACGTGCGAACTCAACTCGGAGGGGACAACTCGACTCCCGCCAAGGCGCGACCGTCCTCCTGAAGGATCGCCGCCGAGGCGGTAGGCGACCAGGTCGTTCGCCGGCGACAGACAGCGGGGGGCGGCGCCAGCACCCATCGACTCTGCGAAGGCCGGACCTGGACGCATCGACGCCCGCACGGGCCGGCGTTGCTGCGGCGACCGCCCGGAGGGCGCACCGGCGCCCTGCCCGACGACGCAGACGAGCCGTACGGCATCGCCGTCCCACGACTCGGCGCGCCCGGGCAACTCGGCGCGCCCGGGCAACTCCGCACGGCCGGCGGCAATCAGGCGCGCACGGCGGCGGTCCGCAGGCCAGGAGCGCGGTCCCGGCTTCGTCCCCTCAACTGCCGACTGATGCGAGATCAGGTCAGGGCCGCCGGCGCGCTCGACCACCTCGTCAGCGTCGCCGCGGAGCGGGCCGGCGGGCCGGTCGTCTCCGTCGAGCGCCGCGCGCTGCTCGCGGCCTTCGATGCCAAGGTCCTCGGACCCATCCTGCTGGCCAAGCACTTCGCCCCGATGATCGCCGAAGAGGGATCGCTGCTGTTCTTCTCCGGCCTGGGCGCGTGGCGGCCGTCACCGGGAGGCGTCGCGATGGCAGCCACCAACGGCAGCGTCAGCGCGCTCGCATCCGCCCTCGCGGTTGAACTGGCGCCCACGCGCGTCAACGCCATCTCGCCCGGAGTGGTCACCACCAGCGCGTGGGACACCGCGGTACCCGACAAGCACGAGCTGTTCCAGCGTGTCGCGGCTTCCGCGCCGGCGCGCCGTGTCGGGGAGCCCTCCGACGTCTCGGCCGCCGCCCGCGCGCTGCTGACCAACCCTTTCATCACCGGCGAGACCCTCCACGTCGACGGCGGAGCGCGCTGGGCCTGACCCCCGGCACGAGCGGCACAGGCGAAAGAGCGACAAAGCAGATCGCGTCCCCACCACATCTGTCACGACTGAGGACCGAGATACATCATGAGCGACATCAGCATCATCGGCCTGGGAAACATGGCCCGCACCATCGCCGCCCGGGCGGTCGCAGGCGGCAAAACTGTCGAGGTCATCGGCCGCGACGCGGCCAGGGCCAAGAAGCTGGCCGAAGCCCTCGGCAGCGGCACCACGGCCGGGACGTTCGGCACCGCACCGGCTGGCGACATCGTCATACTCGCCGTGCCGCACGGCAACGCGGCGCCGGTCGTCGCCCAGTACGGCGACCTGCTGGCAGGCAAGGTCATCATCGACATCACCAACGCCTTCAACTCCGACGCTACCGGGCTGACCACCGGTTTCGGCACCTCCATCGCGCAGGAGATCGCCAAGGTCGCCCCCGCCGGCGCGCACGTCGTGAAGGCGTTCAACACCGTCTTCGGCCACGTCCTGGCCCAGGGCCGCCCGCTGGACGTACTCGTCGCCGGCGACGACGCCCAGGCCAAGGCAACGGTGGCGGCATTCATCGAGAGCCTCGGGCTGCGGCCGCTGGACACCGGCTCCCTGGAAATGGCGCGCTCGCTGGAGGGAACAGGCCTGCTGATGATGGGCCTGGGCCGCCACGGCGCAGGGAACTTCAACTTCACCCTCGGCGTCAACACGTCCGCCTGAGCACACCCGCCCCCGCGACCTGCCCTCGCCCATGCCAGGCGCCATGCCTGGGGCCTGGCATGGGGCCGAGAAGGGCTGATGCGCACCCGAACCACCCACCACCCCCCGCAAACGTCAACGTGAGGTGTCGCATCAGCACCACAGAAGTGTCCGATTCCGCCCGGCCTTCCTATGCCCGCGGCACCGCATCCGGCAGCACCCTGCCCGACGACCTGAAGTTCCCCCGCTGCGTGGGGGCGGCTGACTGGCTGGCCAGGGCATACTCCAGCGTGGTCAGGACAAGGTTGGCGTCCGCGTGGGCGGAGGTCTCCCAGGCCACCACCCGGCGGGAGAACGCGTCATGGTCAGGTCGGTGACCCACAACCGGTTCGGCCCGTTTGCGGTGAAGTCGCGTTGCACCAGGTCAGGGGCCAGATCGGCGCCTGGGTCACGTCGGGTGAAGCCCTTGCTCCGCCGGGGGCCGATCCCGGCCAGGCCGGCCTGGCGCATGAGCCGTTCAACGCGTTTACGGCCGACGTGGACGCCTTCGCTGCCAACCGTTCGATGGCGGCCAGGGTGTCCCTGCCGTCCCGGCCCAGCGCAAAGCCCGGCGCGAGTACGAGAACCGCGTCACCGGCCTCGGAAATCCGGTCTGAACAAGATAAGTCGCTTAGCGCCAACCGCTGTTCCGTTGTACCTACCGCCACCATCACAGGGCGTGATCGAAGCTTGCGGCCGCTTGGCGAATACGCGACACCTCAACATGCGAGCCCACCAGTCCACCAGTCGAGGCCGTGTCCGAACGGGAGGGAACTCAAGTCGGCTCTGGCTGGCGTGCGGAACGAGCCCCGCCCGCATGCGCGGCGGCTACAGCGGTGGCGGGGCGGTGTTTCACAGGCGAACACTCATGAAACCCCCTCGGGCGGCTGCGTTTCGGCCGGCGTCTGGGCTGGGAGTTCTGGGTCTAAGGGCTGTCCCGTAACTGCTGGTCATAGTGAGATGATCTTGGTGTGACTGGTGTGATCACGGCGTCGGAGCCGTCCTGGATAGCCCCGTTCACCGGGCTGAGCCCGCGTGCCTTCGGGAAGCTGGTCACGG